>CAZKOB010000137.1:0-9342 GCA_964554265.1 uncultured Bacteroides sp.
GGGAACGGAAGACATGTCTTGCGTTTCTATTCATTATGGTGGAACTTAAAGGAAGGGCCGTTAAGCTTGCCCTCACGCTTCTCGCGGGTTTGATAGCTGCAGCTTCATTGTTGGTTTCTGGACGCCTTGCCGCTGATTTGAAGCGTGGGGAGGACAGGAACATGGGGGTATGGGCCGAAGCTGTCCGTTCCCTGAACATGGCTGATGAGCAGACAGATCTGACACTTGTACTTAAAGTTATCAATGGGAATAATACAATTCCTGTAATTGTACTTGGAACAGATGGTGAAGTACAGACCTATAGAAATCTTGGTGGTGAAATAGGTGAAGATGAAGCTTCTTTGGAAAAGGTTAAGGTGATGGCTGGGAATATGCGGAATAAGGGGCATTCCATAATTATATATATGGAACCTCCAGAAGATGTATCTATGGAAATCACGTCGGTGGATTCTGTGGCGAATGCTTGTTATGGAGTGGATGTAGAGCCTGATTCAGACATGGAATATTCCGTATATGAAGAAACCACAGAGGATATTTTTGTTGCTGAGCAGAAACAGCAAAATGGTGATTATATTGAAATATGTTATGATGAGTCTTTAATGCTTAAGAGGCTTTCATATTACCCATATATTCAACTTTTGGTTGTTGTTGTGTTTGTCTTAATTGTGATTTTTGCTTTATTTGTATCGATGCGTGCAGAACAGAATAAAGTTTGGGTAGGACTTTCAAAAGAAACAGCTCATCAATTGGGAACTCCTATATCTTCTTTGATGGCTTGGTCTGAAGTTTTGAAGGAAACTTATCCTGATGATATTTTTGTACCGGAGATGGAAAAAGATGTTAAACGTTTGGAACGTATAGCGGAGAGATTTTCAAAAATTGGTTCTATACCGGAACTGAAACCAGAGGATTTGTCTGAATTGCTGGGTAAGGTAATAGAATATATGGATCATAGAACATCTAGTAAAGTTAGGATAACAGGACATTTCCCATCTGATGTAGTGGTTGTTTCTTTAGTGGCCCCTCTTTTTGAATGGGTCATAGAGAACTTATGTAAAAATGCTGTTGATGCAATGGATGGTTCAGGATCCATAGATATTTATTTGGCGGAAAATGAAAGACATGTTTTTATAGATGTTAAAGACACAGGTAAAGGCATATCCAAGTCTCATTTTAAGTCTGTCTTCAGGCCCGGATTTACGACAAAAAAACGAGGATGGGGATTAGGACTTTCTTTGGCAAAGAGAGTGGTAGAGGAATACCATAAGGGGAAAATATATGTGAAAGCCTCTGATATTGGTATAGGAACAATTTTTAGGATCGAACTGCCTAAAAATATTCATGTAATAACAAAAAAGTAATTTTTTTATTGTAATATTAAAAAGACCACTTCAAATAATGCTTCAGTCTCAATTAATTTGTATCTTTGTACCTTGAATGGACAAGACAGAAGATTATATAATAAATTTGAAGGATTTGCAGGTCGCAGGTTCTACTTATGAGTATGTGATTGGCGATCCTTTTTTTGAACATATGGATGGGGTAATTTCTCATGGCAGTGTTCATAGTGTTGTTGCATGTGAGTATTCCGGAGGTTTGTTCAAACTGTCTATTCGTTCTAAAGGTATAGTTGTTGTCCCATGTGACCGTTGTTTGGCGGATATGGATTTGCATGTTGATACAGTGGATACACTTGTTGCAAAATTAGGACAGGAATATTCTGATGATGGCGACTGTGTTACTGTAGCGTTGAATGATGGTGGATTTGATTTGTCGCCATTTATTTATAACTTCATACTTCTTAGCCTGCCTGTTAGGTGTGTGCATGAAGAAGAAGACATGTGTGATCAGAATATGATCATTCAATTAAGGAAGTATCAGATTGGTATAGAAAAATATGAGGACTAACTGATGATATAATGTAATCAGAATGCTGATGTGAATATAAGTGTTTTTGTAAAGTAGAAAAATAAAATTGTAATAATTAAAAAAGTAGTAAAAATGGCACATCCAAAAAGAAGACAGTCAAAGACTAGGACTCGCAAGAGAAGAACTCATGACGGTGCAGTAGCTCCAACATTGGCTGTATGTCCGAATTGTGGAGAATTCTATGTTTATCACACTGTATGTTCTGCTTGCGGATATTACAGAGGTAAGGTGGCAATAGAAAAAGAGGCTGCAATCTAATAAAACAATAGTCGGGGGATACTGTAGATAGGTATCCTCTGGCTAATTTTTATTTTAAATCTATGGAAAAGATAAATGCTGTAATTACTGGTGTTGGTGGTTTTGTACCAAGTTATATTCTTGACAATGATGAGATGTCAAGGATTGTTGATACTTCTGATGAGTGGATCATGGAACGTATAGGTGTGAAGACTCGCCATATACTTAAACCTGAAGAAGGTGTAGGTACATCTTATATGATGACAAAAGCAGTTAAACAGCTTCTCGATAAAACTCAGGTTGATCCTGATACCGTTGAGGCATTAGTTGTGGCAACAACAACTCCTGACTATCATTTTCCGTCAACAGCTTCGCTTGTCATTGGAAATCTTGATTTGAAAAACAGTTTTGGCTTTGACATGGAGGCTGCTTGTGCAGGCTTTTTATATGCAATGGAGGTGGGTGCAGGGATGATAACATCTGGTCGTTACAAACGTATTATTGTTTGTGGTGGTGATTGTATGTCTTCAATGACGAATTATGAGGATCGAACTACTTGTCCTATTTTTGGAGATGGTGCAGCTTGTGTCATGATGGAGGCTACGACAGAAGACTATGGATTGATAGATAGTTTTCTTCGTACAGACGGTAAAGGGTATGAACATCTGCACATGGCTGCAGGAGGTTCTGCTTGTATGCCATCTCATGAGACTGTGGACAAACGTATGCATTTTGTCTATCAGGAGGGACGTACAGTGTTCAAACATGCTGTTACAAAAATGTCAGATGCTGTAGAAACTATTGCAAAACGTAATAATCTGACAAAGGAAGATATTGCGTGGATTGTTCCTCATCAGGCTAATGTGAGAATTGAAACGGCTGTTGCTCGTAGAATTGGTGTAGATGAAAGCCATGTTATGATAAATATTGAACACATGGCAAATACATCTGGTGGTACTTTGCCGCTTTGTCTTTGGGAGTATGAACCGAAGTTGAAGAAGGGAGATAATCTTATTTTTACAGCTTTTGGTGCAGGATTCTCATGGGGAGCCTCATATATGAAGTGGGGTTATGATGGTGATAAGTTCTTTAAATAAATAGGAGACTTAACTATTAAAAAGATTATAAATAATGAGGGAAAACGCATCGCCAGTAACGGTGCGTTTTTTGATATAAAGATTGCTTATGTCATTTATGCACAAGTCCGGATTTGTAAATATTGTGGGTAATCCTAATGTAGGTAAATCTACTCTTATGAACCTTTTTGTTGGGGAGCGTATTTCGATTGCCACATTCAAGGCTCAAACGACTCGTCATCGTATCATGGGCATTATAAATGATGATGAGGTGCAGATTGTTTTTTCTGATACCCCTGGTGTGTTGAAGCCCAATTACAAACTTCAGAAGTCTATGCTGGCTTTTTCTGAAGGTGCTCTTAATGATGCAGATGTGCTTCTCTATGTTACAGATCCTATAGAGAAAGTGGATAAGAATAACAGTTTCTTGCAGAAGGTTGCAGGTATAACAGTGCCGGTTCTTGTGCTGATCAACAAAATAGATCTTACAGATGAAAAGCGACTTGTAGAATTGGTTGAGGAATGGCATGGGATATTGCCGAAGGCAGAAATCATTCCTGTTTCAGCATTGGCAAAATTTAATGTGGAACCAATATTGAAACGCATTAAAGATTTATTGCCGGAGTGTCCACCGTATTTTGACAAAGGACAGCTCACAGATAAGCCGGCACGCTTTTTTGTCAGTGAGATAATACGCGAGAAAATACTTCTTTATTACGACAAGGAAATTCCTTATTCTGTAGAGGTAGGAATTGAAAGTTTTAAAGAAGACAATCGCCATATACACATAAATGCAGTTATTTATGTTGAACGTGATACTCAGAAGGGTATAATAATTGGGCATGGAGGTCGTGCGCTAAAAAAAGTAGCCACAGAAGCTCGAAAGGCATTGGAAAGGTTTTTTGGAAAATCCATATATCTTGAGACTTTTGTAAAAGTAGATAAGGACTGGAGAAATTCTGATAAAGAATTGAATTTGTTCGGATACACCCCCGAATAATATATTTGTTTTAAAAGAAATTATGGGAAATTTAGTTGCAATTGTAGGGCGTCCGAATGTAGGGAAGTCCACACTTTTCAATAGGCTGACAAAAACTCGTCATGCCATTGTCAGTGAAGAGGCCGGTACGACTCGTGACCGTCAGTATGGAAAATGTGAATGGGAAAATAAGGAGTTTTCTGTTGTTGATACTGGCGGATGGGTTGTAAATTCTGATGATATATTTGAAGAGGAGATCCGTAAGCAAGTTCTTATAGCAATAGAGGAATGTGATGTTATTCTTTTTCTTGTAGATATAAAGACGGGTGTCACAGATTTGGATATGGCTGTAGCGAATATACTCCGTCGTTCTTCTGTTCCTACTATTTTGTGTTGTAACAAGACTGATTCAAATGAACTTCGTTATGATAGTGCCGAATTTTATAGTCTTGGTCTTGGTGAACCGATGTGTGTATCTGCTATTAGTGGTAGTGGAACCGGTGATTTGTTGGATGCAATTGTGGCAAGTTTTACAAAGGTTATGTCTGAGGTTATAGAGGAAGATATTCCTCGCATAGCGGTTGTTGGTCGTCCGAATGCCGGTAAATCTTCTATTATCAATGCTTTCCTTGATGATTCTCGCAATGTGGTTACAGATATTGCCGGTACGACTCGTGATTCTATATATACGAAGTATGATAAGTTCGGATTTAATTTTTACCTTGTTGATACTGCTGGGATAAGAAAGAAGAATAAAGTCAATGAGGACCTTGAGTATTATTCTGTGATGCGTTCTATCCGTGCCATTGAAAATGCTGATGTGTGTGTGCTTATGGTTGATGCCACTCGTGGAATTGAAGGTCAGGATGCTAATATTTTTCAGATTATACAGAAAAACCAGAAAGGACTTGTTGTAGTTGTAAACAAATGGGATCTTGCTGAGGATAAGAGTAATGCAGCCATTAAGCATTTTGAGACTGCTATTCGTGACCGTTTTGCTCCATTTACAGATTTCTCGGTTATTTTTGCTTCTGCTGTGACCAAACAGCGTATATTCAAGGTTCTTGAAGAATCGCAGAAAGTGTACGAATGCCGTTCCAATAAGATTTCAACAGCAAAGCTTAATGAGGTGATGCTTCCGATAATAGAAGCGACCCCTCCTCCTTCGATAAAAGGTAAATATATAAAGATAAAGTATTGTATGCAGATTCCGGGAACACGAGTTCCTTCCTTTGTATTCTATGCCAATTTGCCTCAGTATGTAAAGGAGCCATATAAGAGGTTTTTGGAAAACAAAATTCGTGACCATTGGAATTTCCGTGGAACACCGATAAATGTGTATATTCGTCAGAAGTAGCCTTCTGTCGAATCGGAAGTAGGAGAAATTTCTGCGTTTTTTATGAGGAATCCGTTTGCCTTTTATGTCGTTGTATCTTTAGTGCTCTTTCTGTCTTCTTGTAAGAAAGAAGTTGTCGATCCTGTCGACTCTGCTAAAATGGTTCTTGCAGAGGCGCTTGATTCACTTTATGCCCATAATTATGGAAAATATCTGTCTTTGATGGATTTAGGAGAGGAAATGAATGATGAGCAGTTGAAAGTGATGTTTGATGTGCTTTGTCAGCATCAGGAAAGACAGGAAGTATTGAAAGGAACGGTTTCATCATGTAGGATTGTCGATGCCAAATTGGAGGCTGACTCTGTCGCGATTGTATATTATGAAATTACATTCAGTGATGGCACGTCTGAGGGCAATACCCAAAAGATGATTTGTGTGGATGATAAATGGAAGATACGTGTTCGTAATTGATAAGCGTCCATCCGAAGTTGGACCTTTTATAAAGGCTATATTCTTAATAACGTGTGTAAGGGCTGTGAAACAATGCTTCATGGTGAGTCATCCGAACAAAACGGAAAAGAGAAAAAATGCGTTCATTTTCCGTATCGGCCATTTTTCGAGTCGGGTAAGCAGTCCAAATCGGCAAATGGGCGACACACTATACTACAATCCTGTGAACGTATTTAATTGTGGCAGGGCATTAAATTAGTAAATCCTGCTTATCATAAATTATGGGCTTTTTTTGATCATCTGAAATGTTAAAATTCAAGGCCTCGCAGAATCGCATAAAATCGGCTGAACCTTACCGAAGTTCCGTTTGTGCGATTCTAAGGCCGTTTTCAGGCCTTGAATCCAAATGTAAAAATAATACAATTCTCATCCCGAAAAAGATACATTTATTTACATTTTCACGTACCTCTCCTGAAAGAAGAGTACCCAGAAGACCAATTTTCAAGGTGAACCAAATTTGTTTAAAAGGCACTTTAAAAAAAATTTCAAGGTGAAGGAAATTTATTTTCAGGGTGAATGAGTTTGAGGAGGTCCGCTTTTCGGGCTGAAATTGGATATTGTCCAAACTAAATTCTTAAAAGATATTAATCTTGTTTTTTGATGCCACGAAAAAACAAAGACGGATTCCGGTGGCGAAAAACAGGAATCTCGGACAAATAATTTTATAACTCACTGATTATCAGTGTATCCTATTTTGTCCTTACTTATGCCTTTTGCACCAAAAACCACATCGTTCTTGTTGAAAATATACTCTATTGATTATCAATTACTTATTGATAAAGCTTCAAAAAATTAACGATTAGCCAATGTAAATGAATCTTAATTATGTTAATAAAAATCCGTCCGTCATGGGTGGACTTATCATCAAAAAGAAAGAAGAAATGACACTGCTTTCTTTCTGTTCAGGCTAAGTGTATTATAAATGCCGGTTGGTACGATACGAGCCTTATCCCTACGGGCTATGGTTTCGTCAATCTGTTCTATGGATGGCGCCAATATACCAAGTCCCAAGGTTGTATCAATCTCAGGATATAAATATATGCCTCTTGCCAAACGGATGATATCACCTTTTGCGGTCAGTCGTTCAAGACTTTTTCCAACCGCCTTGACTTCTCCGTATGGCGTAAAATCGGAAGGGAAGAAAATACTTCCTCTTCCTTTGGCTTTAATAGTTGCCAAAATACAGTCTCTATACTTGCCGTTGTATTATGTTTGTCGTAGAATTACAAATTATTTGCGGCAAATCCGAAGATTGTATAGAATATGAGGCGTTATTTAATATAAAAGTGATGGTGCTATATGTCTAATGAATTTAACGATAATATGTAGTTTTCCAAATTCTGTGTAAACAAACGGTTTAAGTTAGGGGCATTTAGTGAGTTTAATTGATAATGGCGATTATTGCAAACGACTGATAATCAGCAAATGTTATTGACCGATTGCAGTGGATCTTAAAAGAGGAACTCCCTGAATATGTGTTTTTCGCCTTTTATCTTGACTATAGCTACGATTCTTAGAATCAGAAAAGACTGATGAATAAAAAAACTGCACCACAGAAGCGAATGAATGCCTTTGTGGTGCAGTTTCTGAATGTAGTTTATGAGTTATTTAAATGTTTATTTTGCTATTTTCTTTACGCTTCTACCTTGTTTTATGATATATACAGCATTAGAAGGAAGAGAATTGATATCACTTTCCTGTTTTGTACCTGTTATTGAGAATATCTCTACAGGGACATTCCGGTCGGTCCCTACAGATTGAACATCTGTGGTATAAACATCCATTGTTGCGATGTTTGATTTGTCTGATTCGCCTGTGGCGTAAATTGCTGTAATCCATATTTTGCATTCGTAACCTTTTTCAAGATATTCCCAATTAACTTCCTCTCCTCCTTGTACTTGGAATATATACTGACTGAATATTGACTGCCAGCTTGTTACTTCCGGATCTGTTATCCGTACATTTGGAAGCCAAGTTGGATTTTCTCCGTTTGTGCCATTGTCTATGTATATCTTGTATCCGCTGATAACAGACTCTGTTTCCGGCTTATCCCATGAGAAGTCGAGAATGTATTCGGTGTATCCCCATTCATTAGCCTGTTTAATGGCCTTTGTAATCTGAAAATTTTTTACAGGCTTGCGGCCTGGGTCTGTGACTGTGGCGGAAACAAAATCCGATATGTTTTTGCGCTCTCCATTAATGACAGCCATAACAGTGATGGCATGTTCTCCGTCGATAAGGGTAGGAGTGACAAATTCTGTTGTTGCCGCATCGGCAAGAGTATTGTCGTACATTACTTTGTATGCAGTAGCACCTTCCACTGCATTCCAGTTGACATAAATGCGGTTGTTAGCTATTGCCTCTACAGTAACATTTTGAGGAGTGTAGCTTGCATTCATATTAGAATATGTGTATTTAGTTACACGCTCCTGGTATTTGTCTCCGCTTCCTGCCATATATTTCTTTTCTACAACATCTCCATCTTTATCGTAAGTGTATTCAGTTGTGTTGACCTCACTCCATTCTTCTCCTTGAAGGGAATAATAGGTCTCTTTGGCAACCTTGTTGTCGGAATAAGAATAAATGTACTTTTCGCTCGGAGCATATTCGCCGCTTGCATAGTCTTTGTACAGTGTAACTTTCTCTGTAAGATTTCGGGCATCATCAAAAGTCAAGTCATAATGTGTCTCGGAAGTGATGTTTCCTTCTCCGTCAACAGATTGCTTTATTTTGTAGATGCCGTTTTCGTAATCGCTATATATTTGTGTTTGAGTATATGTAGGGTATACAGCAGTTTCTTTGATCAGGTTGCCGTTTGTATCATACTCATACGATATAGTGTTACCCACCATAAATCCTTGTGCACCATTGACATTCCATTGTGTGCGCTGAGTTGTCTTACCTTCTGCATTATATGTGTATCGGTACTGACAGAAGCTTGTTTGCTCCATGACCATTTCCCCATTGGCATTGTAGTAATAGTAGTTGTAGTCATACAGCGTAGGTTCATCCAGCTTGATATAAGTCTGTGTTTGCCAATCATAAGAGTAAAGCGAATACTCCGTTTTATCAACAAGAGATTTTCCCTCTGCATAAATGTTCATACTTGCCATTGACAGTGTGACAGTGCATAATGTAAGTAAAGTTCTCCTCATTTTCTACCTTGTTTTAGTTTATAAAATGTTTTTGTTTTTCAGTAAGACACTTGAATGATATATTTATCATCACTTTTTTGCTGAAAAATGAAAGAAAAAACAGTAAATGTCTTTCTGATT
>CAZKOB010000138.1:0-9197 GCA_964554265.1 uncultured Bacteroides sp.
ACTAAGGCTGTTCGCACTACATGATTGCCGTATCACTCGAAATGTAGGATGAACCATAAAAATCTGTTTGCTATGGGTGGAGTTTGTGTCAAAAAGAAAGAAGAAATGTTTCTGAAAAAGACAACTGCTTACAACCATAAGAATCACAAGAGTTGTCTGTGAATCCACTAGCAAAAACTTGCAAGATTGCCAATTTTACAGGGCTTTCTTAAACCGAACTCGCGTACTTCTATATACAATGAAGGTGGCGGAATGCAGTAAATTCTGTATTTCGCCACCTTCTTTTTTTTATGTTATTGTGATATTTGTTTCCGGCGATTGTCAGAACGTCATCCTGACCATGAATCTCACACCCCAGTTGTTCGTGCCCGGATTGTCGAGGTAGGTAAGACGCTTGACGTATTCCACATGCAGAATCTTGAAGATGTTATGTATGCCGAGACGTAGTTCTACGTATGGTGTTTTGGGGTCCATAATCTGTGTGTTGCATTCGTATGATCCGTCAGTACGGAAGTGCCCCGGGAAGTAGAACAGTTCGCTGTCGTTATATCCGGAGGCCGCAGGATTGTTCTTGTCCGTGAGGGTTCCCCACAATACATTCACACCAATCATCTCTCTCCATTTCAGCCTTTTCAGAAGCGGAATGCGGTTGAATATCTTTCCGTTCAAATCCCATGACATCATCAGTGAAGCATAACGGTCATTGAGAAACTCCAGATTGGAAATCAGGGAGAATGTGTAGTCTTCAAGGATATAGGACTGGTTGGCTGCCGGATGTATGAGCAATGGAAAAGGAACCTTGTTCCATTGGATTCCGGCCTTTGCATCGATATCTATCTTTCCCCAACTTCCAACCCAGAAGCGTTTGTACATTCCTGCTTCTGTGACGTTGTAGTCGTATTGGCCTCCGAGAAAACCGTTGATGCCGGCTGTATGGCTTACTGTAAAGACCGGCGCATCGAGATTAATCTTCAGGCGGCGCTGCTTGGTGTTGATGTATGTTGCACCGGGTTCAAAAGTAAATCCGACCTTGAACTCTGTTGTCGTGATGTCACGAACCCACATCGAAGGGTCGTTGACAGGAGAACTTATGCCTGTTTCCGGGTCGACAATCCCTGTGCCTGCCTTCTGGTAAAAGAGTGCGTCTACAGGCCGGTTGTTGGTACGGGTGAAGTTCAGCTTGAATTTCAGTCCGGATTCCCATTCGCGGTCGTAAGCCACATGCCATTCCTTTGTGTGGTTGTACTGGTCTACCTTGCTTGCATGGAAGGAGGTGAACATGTTGTCTTTGTCGGTAGGGATGAACTTGTCAAAAGGCGACACGATATCGTCGAGATAATATATGGATATATTATCCTGGGGAAATTCTCGTGGAAGGTACGCTTTCTTGTTGAATGCGTATGTCAGTTGCAGTTTCCCATAAAGAGTCTGGGTGTTTGTTCCGTATGCCGCGTATCCGTTCATGAAGAAATGTGGACTGAGATTTGCTGTTGTCAGTGCCGATACACGCAGGCGCAGCTTGTCATAGTCGTTTGAAGATACGATAGTGTTTATAGGTCCGATATCAACCTTGCTCGGATGAATGGAATCTCCCGTCTCAACAAAATTCTCGACCAAAGCCTTGAATCCGAATATAATATATTTGAATCCTTTCAGGCTTTCAAGGCGGCTGATGAATGTGCTCATTTGGCTTTCACTCGGAGTCAGTTCCACCTTTCGGTAACTCTCCCAGAAGCTGTCGTCCTGCATCTGTGCATCCGGCTCCCTGAAAACATTGCCTTTGATTCTTTTGAATACCTTGTTGGGAATTTCCTCGAAGGCGAAGTCCGAGAGTCGGGTGGTGCGTTGCACCTGAAATTTTCCAAGCCATTTGGTGAGTTTAAGCTCTACAAGCATGTCGTTGTTGATTGCCACGCGCTCACCGGAAGGAAGTTCTGTGAAGTCTTGGGAGATTATCATGTTGTCCACAAAGTTGACATCGCTTCGTGCCGGAATGTTCAGTTCCACGCGACGTACCTGATAGCTTGAGTCCGCCATGATATATAAGTGGCCGGAAAAACCGAAATCCTGTTGGTTGTTGGGCAGGAATCCTATATCGATGACTTTGTCGTTTTCTATGAAAATGGTGTCTTGTATGTAATATCGGTAGAAACTGATGGCACTGTTGGCTATCGGACTCTTGAACGGGTATTGGAGCAGGCGGCATTCGTTCTCATAGATGTCTATATCAGTGAATACATCTTTCAGGGTCGTTGTAAGAATTTCTCCTGTGTTGACAAGTTCTGTCACTCCCTTGTTGCTTTCCCCCTTTATCAATACTTTTTCTGAATGAGGGCTTTTACGATAGAATGTCTCCGAAAGTGTTTCGTCAACAGTAAGCGGAAGAATCAGTTTGCCTGTCTCAGGACAAAGTTCTACGTGCTCCTTCAGAAAGGACAATTTCTTAAATTCTCCCTCCTCAAATACCTTGTCGGTAAATTCGTTGATGGAGAATGTCATCTTCTCATATTTTGTGTAAGTGAAGAAATCCTTTTGTCTGAGGTCGCTCATCTTTTTGGCTTCTATAACCTTGCGCATCAGCTCTACAGCCGGATTGTTCTTTCTGCTGTATTTTGTTTTTTTTGCAGTTATGGTCACACCCTGCAATTTTCGAGGTTCAGGGACAAGCCTTATCTTGAGGTCCTTTTTTTTGCCGGGGAGAAGCTTGACGGTTTGAGTTACATAACCCATTGTCGAAACAGTCAGTTCATTCCATGAAGAATCTTCTTTGACAACAAACCTTCCGTTCTCGTCTGTCTGTTCTCCTACATTCTTTCCTTCGTAATAGACATTTACGAAATCGAGCGGTTGCCTTGTTTTTGCATCGATGACAACACCTGTTACCTGGGCATTCGCTGTTAATGTCAGAAGTATGGACGAGATAAAGAAGAGACAATGTCTCAAAATATCTTTTTTCAACATGTCAGTTTAGGTTTGATATGGTTGTAAATATTTATACCCTGCTCTGAGTGTCAGCTTTATTTGTCGCACAAGAATTTGTGTTCTTAAAGTGGAAAATACTGTTCCTGCAGAAGCTTTCAGGCTTATTATGAAAAAACAAAGCCCCAAGAGGGTGTGTCAAAATGAAAATGACTACTCCCAAAAGTTACAGATTGTAACTGCAATACTTAAATAGGGGCGTATCAAGCTCTGTATTGAGTAATGATATGCCCCTTTCTTTAGTCTTTTAGGATGTTCTAATTTCAAATTATAAGTTCATCTTTTCAAAAAAAATGAATTTTGACACACCCTCATGAAGCTTTTCATGGTTCACGTTTCCGGTGTCAAAGGAAAATATCAGTCTATTTCCTCGTCAGCCTCATATCCGCCCATTTCACGGATTGCGTTCTTCAACATGGTGTATTGCTGGAACAAGTGGTTTACTGCCACCTCATTCTTTGTGTAGTCGTGCATTGGAGACTTGAGGAAGAAGCTCAGGAATCGCTGTATTCCAAAACGTCCGGCACGAGCGGCGAGATCTGAAAGCAGACAGAGGTCAAGCAATAGCGGTGCTGCAAGGATAGAGTCTCTGCAGAGGAAGTTGATCTTTATCTGCATCGGGTAGCCCATCCATCCGAAAATGTCGATATTGTCCCAGCCTTCCTTGTTGTCGTTGCGGGGAGGATAATAGTTGATTCTCACCTTGTGATAGTAGTCAGTATAAAGATCCGGCTGTTCTTCCGGTACCAGTATTGACTCCAATGTAGAAAGCTTCGAAACCTCCTTTGTACGGAAGTTTGCGGGCTCATCCAGTACAAGACCGTCTCTGTTTCCGAGGATGTTTGTAGAGAACCATCCGCTCAGTCCGAGACAACGAGTTCCGATAATCGGAGCAAACCCCGACTTTACAAGTGTCTGGCCTGTCTTGAAGTCCTTGCCGGCAATTGGCATGTGGGTCTTTTCTGCGAGTTCCCACATTGCGGGAATGTCGACTGTTGTGTTCGGAGCACCCATGATGAATGGTGCACCTTCTGCGAGAGCTGCATACGCATAGCACATAGAAGGAGCGATATGCTCTGTGTCGTTGTCTTTCATTGCCTGCTCAAGAGCGGCGAGGGTTCCGTGCACCGGTTCGTAGACCGGTACGAATATTTCTGTGGAAGCGGCCCATGCGACAACAATACGGCTGCATCCCTTTTCCGCCTTGAATTTACGGATGTCCTCACGAAGAGCCTCAACCATTTCCCAACGTGTCTTGCAGTCTTTCACATTGTCACCGTCGAGACGTTTGGCAAAGTTCCTGTCGAAAGCCGCTTTCAAAGGAACGATTTTTTCAAGTTCGTCCTTGACAGGCTCGATGTCCTTTTCCTTGAGAACTTCTGCGTACATTGCAGAACGGTAAGCGTCAGCAGGATAAACATCCCATGCACCGAATACGATATCATCAAGAGACGCTAATGGAACAATATCTGAATAATGAAGATATTTCTTTTCTGTTCCCTTGCCGACACGAATCTTGTCATATTGTGTCATAGAACCGACAGGTTTTGCCAATCCCTTGCGGACCATAAGTACACCTGTCATGAAAGTTGAAGTTACAGCACCAAGGCCGACCACCATTATTCCTAATTTCCCGTCGGCAGGCTTAACATTCTGTTTTTCCATTTTTTTGTATATATATTTTTTATTAAAAGTACAAAATTACAGTTTGCAAAGTTAAGTATTTTAAGGTGTTCTACATAGGTCTTTTTGTCTACAAATATAGCTTAAAAGTATGTAATTCATATTTTTTAATATCTTTATGTCTGTTTCTTCTTTGCATGTCGTCGTCTGTCGATGTTCTTGTAGGATGATGAAAGTGTTGTAAAAACGGCTGTGGAATATGGAAAGAGTTTTTGCTGCAATTGCTGAATTTGGATGGAGAATGATTTTTCTGTGTCCGGAATTTGTTATGAATATCTATGGATATAAGCATTTGTTTTGTCATTCTTTGCAGGTGGCAATTGGGCGATGACGTACATATAACTTACATTAAATGTATCGGCATCTGCAAAATGTATATCTTTGCACAGTGTAAGCCGTATCGACGGTATATGTTTAACCCCTATAATAATATAATAATGTATCTGATAGCGGACAGCGGTTCTACGAAGACCGAATGGTGTTTGACTGATGGCATAAGTTACAATGTCATCACGACAGGAGGAATAAATCCTGTATTACAGGCGGAAAATGACATTTGTGACATGTTGTACAGGGAACTCGTTGCTCAAATGCTTCCTGAAGAACATGCAGGTGAGAGAGAGTGTGCCGGAGTGGAAAGTGTCTTTTTTTATGGAGCCGGTTGCATAGAAGAGAAAATCCCTTTTATGGAATCTGTATTAAGGAAGGTTTTCAATTCTGCCGGGAATATCTTTGTTGGGAGTGATCTGCTTGGAGCTGCACGCGCGTTGTGTGGCAATGAGCCGGGCATAGCATGTATACTTGGAACCGGTTCCAACTCCTGCCTGTACGACGGAAAAGATATTGTCGAGAATGTTTCTCCGCTTGGCTTTATTCTTGGAGATGAGGGTAGTGGGGCATATATAGGGAAAAGGTTGGTTGGCGATGTCTTGAAGCGTCAGTTTCCGGATGAGCTGTGTCGGCTTTTCTTTTCTGAAATGGAGTTGGCACCTGCCGCAATCATACAAAAGGTGTATCGCGAGCCAATGCCGAACCGTTTTCTTGCGTCGTTGTCGAATTTCTGTTATAAAAACCGTGACAATGAGGTGATACATGATTTGCTGGTCGATTGTTTCGATAAATTTTTCAAGCGCAATGTCCTTGCATATACTCATAATAAAGGATATGTCAACACAAAGCATACGGTTCATTTTGTAGGTTCTGTTGCCTACTATTATAGCAGAGAGGTGGAGGAAGCTGCCGTATTGAATGGGTTCAGGTTGGGGAGGATTGTCCGCAGACCCATTGAAGAATTGTACAGATATCACAGTTGCGGTCTCTGAGCAGAAAGATTGTTCGGAAGTTTCTTGCCTGTATGATGATATTGATAGGCGGTATTTCCGGATGGGGAGGTTGGTCCTGATGGAAATTAATTTCGCCTCACTGAGAAGTCAAAATCACTGCATTGTTTTACGCGAATTCGGTTTAAGATGGGCAAGAGCCAATACTTTATCTACGTTTATTTTTATGTCTGTAAGTTGCAGTACCCTCTCCGGTTCACTTTCAATGCAGCGAAGCAGATACAGGAGTGAGCCTTTATATCGTCGTATGCCATCTATTTGTCATAAATTATGGTCTTTTTCTGACAATTTGAAATGTTAAAATCAAGGCTCCGCAGAATCGCATAAAATCGGCTGGACCTTACGAAGTTGCATTTGCGCGCTTCTAAGGCCATTTTCAGACCTTGAATCCCAAATGTAAAAATAACGTAATTTATGTTTTGAAAAAATGCATTTGTTTACATTCACGCGTGTTTCGTCCGAAAAAAAGTATGCTGGAAATAAATTTCGTTCACCTTGAAAATGGTTTTAAAGTGCCTTGTAAAAAAACTTTCAAGGTGAACGAATTTTATTTTCAAGGTGAACGAGTTTGAAGAGGTCCGTTTTTCGGGCTGAAATCTGATATTGACTAAAAGTGATTTCTTAAAAAGAATAAAATCGGATTTTCAATGCCACGAAAAACAAAGATGGGTTTTGGTGGCGAGAAACAAGAATCTTGAACAATAAATTTTGTAACTTGCTGATTATCAGTATTTCCTATTTTTGTCTCAACTTGTACTTCTTGTACCTAAAACTACATTATCTTGCTAAAATACTATTTTCTTGATTATCAATTGTTTATCTGTAAAACTTCAAAAAAATCAGCAATGAATTGAATGTAAACGAATCTTAATTGTGTTAATGATATTCCGTCCGTGATGAGTGGACTTAGTGTCAAAAAGAAAGAAGAAATGTCACAGAGAAAGACAACTGCAAAACACAATGAACACACCTGCCTACAACCATAAGATTCACATGATAAGCCTGCGAATCCCCCAGCAAAAAAACTCACAAGATTACCGATTTTCACAGGATTTTCTTAAACCGAACTCGTGTATTGTTTTTTTTAATCAGCACGTGCAGATTTAAAAATCCAGTGCAGTGAAAACAATTTTTCAGAAGGGCAATTTCGTATTTCCGATGCAGTCGTTTCAGAAATGTAATGTCTTTTTGTCCGGACACATTGCCGGAGCAATGGGAGTTGAGGCGGTGCATCGAACAAATGGGGCTGTCGGAGCGTTTACAGACTGATGTGGAAGAGTGCTTTTGTGTGGCTGATGACTTGATTAAAAGAGTGTAAAAATAGTGTCGCCTTATTGATAACCGCTGTTAATCGGAGGGGCGCATCTGTTAAACTAAATCAATTAAGTGATAATTGTGGAGAAAAAAGTTTTGTCGTGAATAAACTTTGTTGTTATTTTAACATCGAAAAGTTAAATATGTGATTGCAATTAACAAAATAAACAGTATTAGTTATGAAACAAACAATTAAAAGATTCTATGGAATTGTCGGAGCGATAGCAATCGTTTCCGGGATAACGGGGGCTTTTGCCTATTCTTTTGCATCAGGAATAATGAGGCGTACTGCTGAAGCGGGAAGGAATGTGGCGGGGGCTGTAGTCTCTGAAAAATCACCTTTGATGCAGGTGTCCAACGACCTGAGCATGCCATCGCAGCCTGTCGATCTTACGGATGCGGCAGAGAAGGCATGCAATGCCGTGGTATATATCAAGGTAGTGATGAACGGAAAGACGCAGACCATAGAATACCGTGACCCGTTTGAAGATTTCTTCGGCGATTTCTTCGGCAGAGGCAACAACGGAGGGTCGCAGCGTCGTCAGGTGCAGACTCCCAAGCGTGAGGCTGCCGGCTCAGGAGTCATCATTTCCTCAGACGGATATATTGTGACAAACAACCATGTGGTTGAAAATGCGGACGAAATAACCATAACTCTCAATGACAACCGTGAGTTCACGGCTCGTGTGGTAGGACTCGATTCTGACACGGATTTGGCGTTGCTGAAAATCGACTCGTCCGATCTTCCTACGCTGGTCATAGGCGACAGTGAATCGTTGAAGGTCGGCGAATGGGTGCTGGCAGTGGGCAATCCGTTCAATCTCACTTCTACAGTGACAGCCGGCATCGTGAGTGCGAAGGCGCGTGCACTCGGTGCCAAGCGTGGAGGCATAGAGTCGTTTATACAGACTGACGCCGCTATCAATCAGGGAAACAGTGGAGGTGCGCTTGTGAATGCCCGTGGCGAGCTTGTCGGCATCAATGCCATGCTTTACAGCCAGACAGGTTCGTATGCGGGATATGGATTCGCCATTCCTACCACGATCATGAAGAAGGTGGTGACTGACCTGAAGGAATACGGTACGGTGCAGCGTGCCATGCTGGGTGTGACCGGTATGACACTCCACGACTATATTGACGGGCAAAAATCGAAGAACGAAAAATATGAGGCCGATTTCGGTACGGTGGACGGTGTATACGTCGACGGTGTGGTGGAAGACGGAGCGGCTGCTGAGGCAGGATTGAAGTCGGGCGACGTCATCATTTCTGTGGACGGAAAGAAGGTGACCAAGATGTCGGAACTCCAGGAGGCTACGACCAAGTATCGTCCGGGCGACAAGGCTGTGGTCGGCTATATGCGTGACAAGAAGAGCAAGACGGTCACTATCACCTTCAGAAACTCAAAAGGCACGACCAATGTGGTCAAGACGTTGAACATGGATGTCCTCGGTGCTGAGTTCAAAGAACTTACCGACAGCCAGAAGAAATCGTTGAACCTCTCGTATGGTGTTCAGGTGACGAAGTTGAGCAATGGACGAATGAAGGAGGCCGGAATCTCTGAGAACTTCATCATTCTTAAGGTCAACAATCAGAATATCAAGACGGTGAGCGATCTGGAGTCTGTATTCAAAACAGCCCAGAACTCTGCGGAACAGACTCTTTGGATATGGGGTAAGACACCGGCAGGAAAGGCGCAGAGTTTTGCTGTGACAATCGGTGAAGAATAAGATGGAATTTGCTGATTTATGATAGAAGAGGGTGTGTCAGATTAATTCGCATTATTTTTAATATGTTTTATTACACTGATATTTAAGCATTTATATGAATTATAGAAATTTCGACTAACAAACGGATAACATAACAAGCGGAATGAAATGTGAT
>CAZKOB010000139.1:0-8845 GCA_964554265.1 uncultured Bacteroides sp.
ATACATAACATCTTTCAAAGATTTCAGCCTCCATTTTGACCTATACGCCTAAATATCATATAGATTATAATTCTACGCGGGTCCGGTTTAGGAAAGGCCTATAAAAGATTGGTAATCTTGCAAGTTTTTCTTTGTCTTCGTGTCACCGGAAAAGTTCTTATTGCATTTGCTTGTCATAAATCATGGGCTTTTTTTGACAATCTGAAATGTTAAAATTCAAGTCTCGCAGAATCGCATAAAATTGGCCGAACCCGACCAAAGTTCCATTTGTGCGATTCTGAGGCTGTTTTCGGACCTTGAATCTCAAATGTAAAAATAATACAAATCTCTCCCCGAAAAGATACATTTATTCACATTTACGCGTGCCTCGCCTGAAAGAAGAGTACGCGGAAGACCAAATTTCAAGGTGAACAAAATTTGTTTAAAAGGCACTTTAAAAACAATTTCAAGGTGAATGAAATTTATTTTCAAGGTGAACGGGTTTGGAAAGGTCCGTTTTTCGGGCTGAAATTGGATATTGTCCCAATTGAATTCTTAAAAAAATAAAATCTAATTTTTCAATGCCACGAAAAACAAAGACGGATTCTGGTGGCAAAAAACAAGAGTTCCGGATAAATGATTTCATAACTTGCTGATTATCAGTATATCCTATTTTGGTCACAACCTATACCTTTTGTATCTAAAGTTGTA
The DNA here is from genome assembly GCA_964554265.1 of uncultured Bacteroides sp. Lineage (GTDB taxonomy): Bacteria > Bacteroidota > Bacteroidia > Bacteroidales > Bacteroidaceae > RGIG8745. Next base: position 691 of record CAZKOB010000139.1, read on the forward strand.
CTGTTTTGCTAAAATAGTATACTCTTGATTGTCAATTGTTTATCAATAAGACTCCAAAAATTCAGCAATCGGCAAAATGTAAATGAATCTTAATTGTGTTAATAAAGTTCCGTCTGATATGGGTGGGCTTAGTGTCAAAAAGAAAGAAGAAACATCCCTGAGAAAGACCGCGTATTCACCGGCGAAAATAATAACTTTTGTTTCTTGCATTTTATAAAAATCTCCTGTGAAAAAAGAAGCGCAACAAGATGTTCACACACCCTATTGCGCTCATCCAAGTTTTTTCAAAACATTTTGAAAAAAATGAACAAATACTATGAAAAACTAACTCTGAAAAAATTACTTTTATTTACAAATGCAAAGTTATTATTTGTTTATGATATGACAAAGAAAAACGACATTTATTTTTCTTGTTTGTTATAAAAAATGCATTAAATGTTTGAAAATGTAAGTTTTAATAAGATATTGGTAATAAAATGTTATACAATTGTGTTCCTTTCGGCAATGCTAAAGGGGTGACATCACTGTAAATGTCACCCCTTTGTTCACCTTTTTTAGGCATTGTTTGATAAATCAATGTTATAGAATCTCAATATTCTGTGCCACTTTAGGTTCTTCTTTGATGATTATCTTAGGAAGACTTATTGTAAGCACACCGTTCTCTACCTTCGCACCGATTTTCTTCTTGTCCACATCCTCTGGCAGAATCAATGTCTGCTGGAATTTTGAGTAGGCAAACTCGCGGCGCAGATAACGAACATTTATTGGTTGGGTATTCTCGTCTTCTTTTGTCGGATGATTTTTCTTCTCCATAGTGATCACGAGATCATTGTTCTCGTTTATGGTGATATTGAAATCCTCCTTGCACATTCCCGGTGCGGCGACCTCCACTTTATATTCGATGTCGCTTTCAAGCACATTGATTGCCGGTGCTGTAGCCTTTGTCTTAGGCATCCACTCTGTATCAAAGAAATCATTGAATATTTCCGGTATCCATCCGTTTGTTGTTCTTCTCATTGGTGTCATAATTGTACCTCCTGTTTTTGTTTGTTGTTATTTGTTTGTTGTCAACTGATTGAAACCGTTTCTTTACGATTTTGCTCGTTTTTGATTTCACTTTATGAAGATACAAAATGCATACCAATATGGCGTGACGGCAATTCTACTGTCAAAAAGTCTTGAAATGCTGAATTTTTGACAGCTTAAAAATCTTCGCTGTGCCAAATGTGTTATTCTTGTTTCTGTTTCTTGCCGAAATCAGGTTCGATTTTCAGCAGTGCAGACACTCCGGCTGTTATTATGCAGCTTGCCATGACCCAGATGAAGAAGTTTTCATACCCTGTCATGTCCGCTATTTTTCCGGCGAACATTCCCGGCAGCATCATCCCGAGGGCCATGAATGCCGTACAGATGGCATATATGGAAGTGCTGTTTTCTCCGCGTGCAAAATATATGAGATACAGCATGTATGCGGTAAATCCGAATCCATACCCGAACTGTTCTATGAACACGCATGTGTTTATAAGAAGCAGATCGCTTGTTTGAGTTGAACTTAGATATATGTATACGGCATCGGGTAGTGAGATTCCAAGTACCATTGGCCACAACCATTTCTTAAGTCCGTCTTTTGCCACGACAAATCCTCCAAGCAGTCCCCCAAGTGTAAGTCCTATGATTCCTACTGTGCCGTACACGAAACCTACCACCTCTGTGTCAAGTCCCATTCCTCCCTTTTCAATGGAGTCGAGCATGAAAGGATTCACAATTTTTACGAGTTGTGCTTCCGGGAAGCGGAACAGGAGCATGAACAGGAGCGCCGGAAGTATCTGTGGTTTGGAGAAGAAGATGCGCAAAGTGTGGTAAAACTCCTTGAACGTACTCTTCATTACCGAACCGCTTTTTGTCGTATCGCCGGGTTTTGTTGTTACCTTTTCCGCTTTCGGCAGGATGAACTTGTGGTATGCCGTTGCTGCGATGAAGAAGCCTGCCATGACAAAGAATACCGCACTCCATGACATGGGTATATTGCCGCTTTTCTCTATCCATCCTGCCAGCATGACGAGCGCTCCCTGACCGAATATGGTCGCAATTCTGTAGAAAGTACTTCGTATGCCTACATAGAAGGCTTGTTCATGGCTGTCGAGGGCAAGGATATAAAACCCGTCGGCGGCAATGTCGTGTGTGGCGCTGCTGAAAGCGATGAGCCAGAAGAAGGCAAGCGAGGTCTGAAGCCATAGCGCGGTCGGTAGAGTGAATGCTATTCCGGCAAATCCGGCGCCCATAAGCAGTTGCATTGTGATTATCCACCAGCGTTTTGTTCTTATTGCGTCGATAAACGGACTCCAAAGCGGTTTGACAACCCAGGGAAGATACAGCCAGGAGGTGTAGAGGGCAAGGTCTGTATTCGACAGTCCCATTTTCTTGTACATTGTGGTCGATATGGCCATGACTGCTACGTATGGCAGAGCTTCGGCAAAGTACAGAGAGGGGACCCATGAGTAGGCTTTCGGTTTTTTCATAAGTGTCGTTTGTTCGTTTTGTAGCTGTTATTGTTGTATCTCAGTATGGCCTTGATTCTGCATACCTTCAGCACCGCCCATGCCAACGGCGCACATAGTGAGTTGATGATGAAGAATGTCCTGAATCCGAGTAATGTTTCGAGCCATCCGGAAATCGACATCGGAATGAGCATGATGCCGGCTATAAGTGGCACATAAAGATAACTTACCGTGTTTCTGTAGCGTTCTCCCGAAATATATCTGACAAATATCATACAGACGTTCAGCCCGAATCCGAACATGATTTGCGAACAGAACGTCATGCAGCATAGTGCCGGCATGTTGTCCACCGGTTGTCGGAATGTCATCAGCATATACAGCAGGGGGGACAAGGTGAGTGCCACTGCCATGAACCAGAACATCTTCGATTCTCCGGCCGTCCTAATCATTCTCCGGCCGATGGCTATTCCTGCCGAGAAAGCGATTACACCTATTGTTCCTTGTGCAAAACCGACATCTTGCAGAGAGCAGTCCAATCCTCCCTTGCGTGCCGGGGCCAGAAGAAAGAATACTCTCGTGTTGAACATCAGTGCCTGAGGCATGAGAAGTACGAATAAGCCGGTGAGTATACGTGTTATATGCGGCTTTTGACGTATTCTGTCGATAATCCTGATTTCTGCTTTCACTGTGCAGAGCACTGATTCGTGGATATACGGATTGTAGACTTTGGGGTTGTGAAGCAGCATGATGTTGGCTGTCATGAAAACAAGGAAGACACCGGCAACAAGGTAGTTTTCCATTGCCCATGCCTTCCCTATGTCTCTGAAGAATATTTCAAGGAAACCGGCGAAGATGATGAGTACTCCGTATGTCATGATCATTGTAGCTTGCGATACAAAAACCTTTATTTTGTTGTAGCCGCGTTGCTGCACAGGGTGTAGCATGCGTTCATAGTACATCCTTGCGAGCAGTTCATGCCATGCGCAGAAGAAGGCGATGAAGAACATGAATAGAAACAATCCTATTGCGTTCGATTTCAAATCATTGATATATACAGCAGTGAGTGTGAGACATATAAATATGCATATCTCCACACAATGGATGTTGCGTTTGAAGTTTCCCGCTTTCCTTATTTTTGACCGTAAAAATGATTTGAGAACCCACGGCAGGAAGAGAAGTCCGTTGAAGACGGTCGCTACAGAATGGTTGATGCCGAGTTGTATGAACATGAGCAAAGACACGAATGTTACCATTGCCGTAGGGATTTCTTCTGCTGCGAACAGACTGGTAATCCATAGAATCGGCGGGATATGTTGTTTCTTTTCCAATGTGTAGGGTTGGTTTAATACAGTTTTTCTATTTTGCTTTCTTGATAATAATGCTTGAGTATTTCGTCATATCGGTAGCCTTTCTCGCCCATAACGGCTGCTCCTATTTGGCACAGGCCCACTCCGTGTCCCCATCCGGCGCCTTTGAGTATGAATTTTTCCGGTATGTTGTCAGACGAAGAACCGTATTTGCGTTCAATGACAAATGCGGAACTCAGCAGATGGTTTTCAGAAAGCGCTCTCCGTATCTCCAGTTCTTTCCCGATTGTGATTCTGCGCTTGTCGCCGACGATTTCCAGCAGCGATATGCGTCCCGACTTTCCGCGGACTATGGGGATCATGTCGACAATTGCTCCTAACTCCACATTCAGTTTCCTATTTAAGAGTCGCGCTATTTCGTCTTGTGAATATTCTACAGTCCAGCGGTAGAAATCTGTTGTTTCCTGATCGTAGTTGTTAAGTATCTGTCCCAAAATACGTTTGTCGTTCGTGTTGCAGAAAGCATCCGGCGTTCCGGTAATCCACCGTTCCATGTCCTCTTCGTTGTTGTCCTTTATGGCATTTTCGTCAGTGGCTATGTCCCTTTTACCTTTCAGATACGGCTTGTGACAATCTTCCCAGCAAGTTTCATATTCTTCCGTCATTCCGCCGCAGCATTTTGAAAAACGTGTGTCGCATATTTCTCCGCAATACATGAGCACTTCGCCATGCGTGCATTCTACCGCTCTTGCGGCTGTATCAAGCGACTTTCGGGTTATTCCCTGATATCTTTGGCAGTGGTCGTCCGCACAGACATCATAAAGGGTATGCTTCTTCTGGTCGTACCATCTTATTGTAGTGTCCTCCGTTTCTGTAAATACCGCTTGGTGTCCCTTGTCCGCTGTATGGTCTTTCCTTTTCTTCATCTGTGCCATCAGCCAGCTCCGCGAGATGACGGCATGTGCTTTGAGAAATTCGACGGATGCTGTAGCGCTCATTTCCGAAGATATGACACTGACAAGATATTCTTCTACGGGAAGTATGTTTACGGCGCACAACATTCCGTCAGTCACTATAATTTTCAGGCTACCCCGGAATGTCTGCGTCTCCTTGCGTTCCCAATGGAAGTCTATTCCGATGGTCACCTCTTCAAGCGAAAATGAGTCGGCTTCTGTTTCCGGCATGAATGTCAGTTCCTCGTATGCGTTGCCGTTCCAGTCAATGCATCCTTTGTGGTATTCTGCCTCCTGTTCCCCTGTTACTTCGATTGCTTTTGTTGAGTATTTTGCGTTGAGCCTGAATTTTATCTTCTGTGCGTTTACGATTCCTACGCTTACGTTCGGTTCTTTCATCATAGCGGTATGATTGAGATAGGTAGTTGGTGGCTGTCGCCGTGTATGGTTGAATACAATCAAAAGCAAAAGTTGCTTTTGTGGCCTTGACCGCACAATATGGCAACTTTTGCTTTTCCTTATATTTGACTGTTGTCCGAATCAGAACTCGTCATGTTTGAGCCTCTTTATCATGAGTAGTTCGTCGTTGAGTGATATGCCTGTCTCCCGGATGATTTCGGAGGCACGGTGAGGAGTTATCTTGTTGAAATCCTCTTTGCGCGGAGTGATTATCAGACCTCCCATGTCGAGCGCCCCCGGACTTATGACAAGCTTTTCGTCACCTTCTGCGAAATAGCAGTCCGGCCGGTGTTTGCTTCGCGGAATGATTATAGAGACAAGCCTCATGCTGCCGTCCGTTTTGCTGTTCATGGTCCATGCTAATATGTTCATCTTCGGTTCTGTTTCTCCTTCATGTACAGGAAGCGCATCGTACACTTTGCGGAAAAGTATGTCGCTGGCTTCCGCCGTTCTTGTCACGATGATGATTCCGGGACATATATATCCTCGAAGGCTGAATATGCCCATATCGTCCGATACCGGTTCGAGTTGCATAGCCTCTATAAATTCTTCGTTGCTGATAGGGTAGAGCCGCGAACGCTTCGAACGGTACAGCTCATTCCAGTCGCGCTCCAGAGGTACTATCCCTCTTGTGCCGGCCTGAAAGTGTACGTGGTCCGGAGCCGATGCTCCGCATAATGGTCCGTTGTAGAATATGAACATCTCGTTGAGATTGCGGGTTATTTCCATCATGTCCTTGTAATATGGCAGGATGGCTTGTGGTGTGTGTTGCCTCAGAGGTATGGTGAAATGATTGGGCAGTATAGGGTATGGATTTACCAGAAGACAGTATTTTGATAACAGCGGAAATTCGATTTGCTCTTCCGGCCTGTTGGTGTTACACAAGAAACATGGGCGGTTGCTTATGGTCTTTGTGTCGATGCCGGCTCCTGTTGATACGATTCTTGCGGGATTGCACTGTATGGTCATTCTGCATCCTTCTATCTCAAACTCACTGGTTACCACATATTTAAGGTCTTCATACCGTTTCGTGGCTTCTTCCCATACCGAAAGCTGGTTTTCAAACAGCTTCTTCGCATCTTTGCTGGTGGTCTTACGGCTCCAATAAGTATTCTGCCTCTGTCGGGCTGCGATTTCTATCGTTCTCAGACTGTCCTTGTATCTGTTGTTCTCATTCACCTTTTCTTGTGTCAGATCAGCATCACTGTTCCCTTCCCAGCGACGGCAAAGATACAGTTCGTCAAATATCCTTCCGATTTTGTATGTCCGTGAAAATTCAAGTCCAAGTGCATAGTCTTCTCCATAGCTTGTGTTCGGGATTCCGATTTTGCGCAGCAGAGGGGTGAAGAATGCTCTCGGGGCGCCAAGTCCGTTGATGCGCAGGGCATTGTTGCTTCCGTTTTCGTTTGTCCACTCCTTGTGGTCTATTATCCCCGGCGGAAGAGTCTCAAGCGAGAAGTTGCATATACGGTACGAGCCGATGACCATGGCGCATTTCTCTTCGTAAAACTTGTTTACGATGCGTTGCAGGGTATCTGTTCCGCTGTACAGGTCATCGCTGTCGAGCTGTACGGCAAACCGTCCGCAACGGAAATCGTTGACGGCCATGTTCCAGCATCCGCCTATGCCCAAATCCTGCCTGTCCGGTACGATGCAGATGCACCGGGTGTCTTCCGTACAAATGTTTTCCACTATCTGTCTTGTACCGTCAGTGGAATGGTTGTCGACGACAATCACATTGAAGTTGAAATCCGTTTTCTGTGAGAGTGCGGAATATATGGCATCGGCGATTGTCTTTGCGCGGTTGCGTACAGGGATGATTACCGAAGCTTCGTTGATAAATTCGGAACATTTGACTGCCACTTCGCTTGCGTTTTCAGCATCTATATATGCGTTGATTTTGACAAGGTGATCCGTACAGACCTTCTCCATCTCTTTCTGTATGTCGCTGTTGCGTGGGTCCACATAGTCGAACTGCCGTTCTCCGCTTGTACGCGTGTCTTCCTCTTCCTCAGTATACAGATATTCGTTTATGTGAAACAGCGGTTTGCCCGATCGTGACATGAACAGTTGCAGTTCATACCAGCCGGCATATTCCGTCGTGCTGTTTGCAAACTCCCGGGCATATTCTTGCAACATCTTTGTACAGAACAGTCTCATCGAGCCGAAGTCGAAGTCGTTTCTCACGCTTCCCGGCTGATAGTCGATGAGCGGAGCCTTCGACAATTCGCCGTTGCTTTTCAGATAGTGGTCGGAATAGGCCAGTCCTGCATCCGTATAGAATGCTATGTTGGCTAATCTCTGGAGTGCCATGTAACTGAATGTGAACGGTGTGGACTTTGTACATAGCAATGTGAAATAGGAAGTTGAGACTGAAGCGATTTTCCGAATCGTCTTTGCACTTTGTAAATTGTCCACCTGTAAAATGTGACATCCTGTGAACGGTTGTGCCGATTGGTCTGTTGTCAGCAGATACACATTGTTCACAAGTTTTGAATCAAGAAGTTGAGAGATATTCTTGTGTGTCGTTTCAACGTCTGTATGTGGCAAAAAGATGTCTATTCCTCTGTTCATATCGGTAATTTTTTTATTATGGGTAAATGTGATATGGGACCATATATCTGTTTCTAAAAAAGAATTGTATGTCTATTCCCCACTACATTTGCAAAAATACGCAAAAAAACTTATTTTGCAGATTTGTGATACATTTTTTCTCATTTCGCTATGTGTATTTATTTTTATTTATATATTATTTATTGGATGAATTAAAATTCTAAATTTTCATCATATAATAAATTTAATGAAAGAGTAAATTCTTATGGTGTTGATGCTTTTTTAAGCTGGTGTATTCATGGATTCTTTTTATAACTCTTATAGTTGTAAGCAGTTGTATTCACAGACTCCTCCGTCGCAAGCTCCCCAATTGCTCCTATTCCGC
>CAZKOB010000140.1:0-8533 GCA_964554265.1 uncultured Bacteroides sp.
ACAAAGATAATAATTCTAATCGAATTTCTCAAACGATTTACTTTTGACTATAAAATTCAAAGTCCGGAGAATCGCATAAAATTCGGCCGAACCCGACCAAAGTTCCATTTGTGCGATTCTGAGGCTGTTTTCAGGCCCTGAAATTCAAATGTAAAAATAATACAATTCGCACCCCGAAAAGATACATTTGTTTACATTTGCGCACGCCCCACCTGAAAAAAGAGTACGCTGAAAATAAATTTTCAAGGTGAACCAAATTTGTTTAAAAGGCGCTTAAAAAACATTTTCAAGGTGAACGAAATTTATTTTCAAGGTGAACGGGGTTGAGGAAGTCCGTTTTTCGGGTTGAAATCCGGCATTGTCTAAATTGATTTCTTAAAAAACATTAATCGGATTTTCAGCGCCACGAAAAAAAACAAAAACGGATTTTGGTGGCGGAAAACAGGAATTTTGGGCAAGAATTTTGTAACCTGCTGATTATCAGTATATCCTATTTTAGTCTCTACCTGTACTTCTTGTACCTAAAACTGCACTGTTTTGTCAAAATAGCATTTTATTGATTATCAATCATTTACCAATAAAACTCCAAAAATTCAGCGATTGACCATGCGTGAATGAATCTTAATTATGTTAATAAAACTCCGTTTGCCATGGATGGACTTAGTGTCAAAAAGAAAGAAGAAATGTCCATAAGAATGACAATTGCTTTTTAAAGACATTTACTGAATATCCCAAGCAAAAACGCCTACAAACAAGCCTGTCTTGTGTTGCTACTACACGACGAAAATCGTGCCACACCGCGACGTAGCAATTGTTACATCGGGGGATGTGGAGGATTGTGCAGATTGAACAATTCAACAATATGAGCCGTCCATTTGAAACAAATAGAAAGAAATCCATTCAAAACAAGGTCTAAAATTGCAGTTTTTTAGGCGTCATTAGTGCGTAAACTACACCAAATATTACGGTTTCTGCAAACTTTTATAAGATTTTCTTCTTCCAAATGGATATATTTTTGCTATTTTTGTAATCGATTTCCTTTATTGTATCTGTTTGGAAGGTATGCCACCCCAGTGCAATGCCCAACAGCAAAGGTTCAATAGAAGTCCACGCCATGCTGATACAAGCGATGGTAACATCAATTGTTGAAGGCGGGTATTGGGCGGGAAATCACGACATATTGAAAAGGCGTTTACTTGACGCTTGTCTTTGACTCTAAGAAATCTCGCAAATTTCAAATCCTGTCAAAGTAAGCAACGGTAGATGTCCTCGGGATGTGATTATTCGCATCCCTATATTGACGTACATTCATACTCTAAGGGTGTGAAGTTCTATGTTGTATAGGGTGTGCCTTATCATATCGGCGTGGGCTCTGACGTTGTTCATCTTTACAGGATTGGGCAATGCGAGAGCCTCTTGGAGTGGGATGAACAACAGGTCGGTTCTCCACGCTTCTTTTTTTGTGCCGTTATCATCATAAATAATCAGACTGACGTTTCGGAGAGCAACGTCTGAAGAAGTTATATATGAAACGTGCATTATTGCGATACTCGCTGTTTTTGATTCCCCTGTTTATGATGTCCTGCGCTAAAGATATTATAGACACAACGGGTAATCTTGTGGGGGTAATCAGTGATTCTCGCTCCGGTTCTTTCCTTTCCGGCGCATCAGTTACGTTGGCACCAACAGGCAAGACCTTTACCACAGGTGTTGATGGCAAGTATGAGTTTAGAGACCTGGAGTCACAGGAGTATTCTGTATCGGTAAGTAAATCCGGGTATCAATCTGACAAAAGAACAGCATTTGTGCAGGTCGGTCAGGATACGAATTTGGATTTTCAGCTGACTCCGTCTACCGGAGATCTTGCACTCTCTCAAAATTCTGTTGACTTTGGTAATGATGCAACGACCTTGACATTTGACATTTCAAACAATGGCAATGCACCACTTACCTGGCAAATCAGCGAAGATGCATCATGGCTTTCATGTAATCCGACTTCAGGCACAACCCAAGCAGGAGAGAAATCATCTATTGTAGTGAATGTGGACAGAAACGGTATGGAACGTGGATTTTACTCACAAACGATAGCTGTTTCATCTAATGGAGGTAGTGGTGTTGTAAATGTAAGCATGTCTGTCCAAGGACTGATGATAAGTCTTTCACCGGAAGAACTGGATTTTGGTTCTACAACAACATCCATGGAACTGAATATCACAAACAAGGGTAGTGGAAACATTTCCTACACACTTTCGCCATCGAACAATTGGATAAAACTATCTCGTACAACAGGTACATTTACCAAGACGGAGAATATAACAGTAAGCGTGGATAGAACAACGCTCTCAGAAGGCGATCATTCCGGCAATCTTACATTAACTATCGGAGAAGAGAAGGTGAATATTCCTGTCAGAATGAATATACCTTCCAAAGAAAAGCCAACTGTAGCCTTGCAAATCGTTGATAATGTAACGTATAGTAGTGCTAATTTCAAAGGTGCAATTGCGAGTATCGGAAGTGCAAAAGTAAGTCGCCATGGATTTTGTTGGGCGACCTCTGAAGAGCCTACAGTTTCAAGTTCTGGTGTATGCAATTTAGGTGACAGTGATAAAGCTAAGGATTTCAGCTACAACGCATCTTCTTTAGAACCAAATACCACCTATTATGTTAGAGCATACGCGGAGAATGTAGAAGGTATCAGCTACAGTAACCAGATGAAGTTCCAAACCAAAGGTACACCTCAGTTGGCATCAGTCGAAACAGGCAGTGTGTCATCAATACAATCATCACAGGCTCAGGTGGCCGGCAATATAATCAGTTTAGGAAACACGGATGGACTTACTCAGTATGGACATGCCTGGGGAACTAAGCAAATGCCAACCACTTCTAACAACAAGACACAACTCGGATCCACAGAATCAACAGGTACATATAACTCTACACTGACAGGTCTTTCGCCAAATACAACTTATTATGTTCGTGCCTATGCGATAAATTCTGTTGGAACATCCTACGGAAATGAAATCTCATTTACAACATCTTACGCTGATGCTGTTGTAAAGACAGGTAGCGTAAACAACATTACCCACAATGCTGCGACATGTTATGGAAGCATCACTTCTACAGGTGGACATTCCGTTTCTGAAAGAGGTTTCTGTTGGAACACATCGTCAAATCCTACCTTAAGCAACAATAACATAACAGCGTCTTCTACAGCAAATGACTTTAGCGCAAACCTGACAGGATTGGCAGAAAGTACAATCTACCATGTACGTGCCTATATCAAGACCGCAGAAGGACAGACATATTATGGAAATGATATTGCATTCTCTACAGCAGCCAAGGGAGTTAGAATTGGTAAAACCGGTTATGGTGAAGATAGCAATTGGACACGTTAACAAATAGGAGGATAAATAGCATGAAGAAATTCTTATTATATATAATCAGTGTAGTCTGTACTTTGTCAATCATGTTCATTTCATCTTGTTCACAAGAAGAAATGTCTGGTTTTGAGAAAGATGGCCCTCATACATGCAAGCTTATTTTTAATGCGTCTGTTAACTCGTTTGTCGGAAAAGCAAATACTCGGGCCGCATCCGGTAATTCTGAGGCATGGGAAAATGGCTCGGTTGTCTATTTGTCCTTTGTTGTAGGTGCAAACCGTGTTGACGGCAAGGCTGTTTATGGTAAAGCAGAGGACGAGTGGATTCTCTACTACAATGGCGCAATCAACAATGGCGCATCTGCAAAATGTGATGCCTATTACTTTGAAGGCGATGCCGTAGAAAGCAACAGCCGGATTGCTATTTCCACAGATATGCCAATTTACATTGATGCAAATGCTTCCTATTCGAAATCGACAGAAGGGATGAGAGTTAACGCAGAGTTATCTCCACTTACAGGACGTATTCGTTTCAAGGGAACTGTCGGAAAAGAGTTTCATCTATCCGGAGTAAGTCATTATACCTGTTTTGACATACCAAAGGGAGAGTTGGACAACAGCAATACAACTCTTGACCTGAAGGTTGAGTCTGATGGTTATACATCATACGTGTATCCATATTTTGCTGCCACATCACGCAAATTGGTGATAGCTTACGACAACTTCTCTTTCTCAACAGAGTGTGAGCACCCTATTCTCGATGCAGGTCAGACAGGTTATACGGAAATTCCTACTGAAGAAAAACATAACGGTTGGGATATGATAAAGATGACCTTGCCTTCAATAGCAGCAGTTGCTGTGTCAGATATTGGAGTCGGCAAAGCATCATTCAGTTCCAAACTTTTGAGTAATGGCAATGGTAATGTAACCGATTGTGGATTCTGTTATTCAACTTCGGCAAATCCCACCACATCAGATGCCAGCGTTAGTTATGGCAAAACAACAGGAGAATTCGGAAAAACAGTTGTAGGTTTGAATGAGAATACGACATACCATGTCCGTGCATACGCAATCAATGAACTCGGTACAGCATATAGTGAAGACGTAACCTTCAAGACACAGGAAGTTACAGTTCCTCTCCTATCTGCTGTCACTATGGGTACAATCAGTAATACATCCGCAGAACTGGAAGCATCAGTAACCTCTCTTGGTAATGGAACTCTGCGTGATGCAGGATTTGTTTATTCAACAAACCAATATCCGACATTGGATGACAAAATGATCTCCTGCAGCAAGAATACGACGTTGAAGACAACCGCCCAAGGTCTGACTCCTGAGACAAAGTACTATGTTCGTGCATACGCAACGAATGAAAAAGGAACAGCGTATGGCGCAGAAAAGACATTCACGACAACAAAGACCGTAGTAAATCCATATACAACAATAACCGTTGAGACATCTTACGGTTCTGTTCAATTTGATATGGCCAAGATTGATGGAGGGGCATTCACGATGGGTGCTCAGAGTACATCATCTTCACAAGCCAATTATGACAAAGATGCTGATAGCGATGAAAAGCCTACCCATAGCGTAACTCTTTCAACATACTATATGGGGAAAACACCTGTGACACAGCAGTTATGGTATGTTGTTATGGGTTCCTATCCAAACATCAGTAGCAATTATGGTCGTGGTGATGATTATCCTGTATATAATGTCACCTATACACAGTGTGAACAGTTCATTACGAAGCTGAACAACTTGACTAAGAAGAACTTCCGCATGCCTACAGAAGCAGAATGGGAATTTGCTGCTCGTGGTGGGAACAACAGTAATAAGTACAAATATAGTGGATCAAACACCATTGGCTCTGTTGCTTGGTATAGCAGCAATGCAGGAGGTAAGACTCACCCGGTTGCGCAGAAACAGCCCAACGAGGCTAATCTCTATGACATGAATGGAAACGTCTGGGAATGGTGCTCTGACTGGTATGGCAACTATAGTATGTCTGCTCAGACAAATCCTACCGGTGCTTCGTCGGGTCCAGAAAGAGTGATTCGTGGCGGTGGATATAATGACTCACCTACAGAATGTCGTGTTAGCGTTCGCAGTAATACGTCCGCAAGCAGTTCATTTACAACGCTCGGATTTAGATTAGTAATGAAATAATTAACAAAAACATATAAAATTATGAAGAAAATAATTATTAGTTCAATTGTGCTTCTTTCAAATTTTGGTGCTTTCGCATTTAGCGGTAGTGGCGCAGGTACGGAAAAATCTCCTTATCTTATTACGTCTGCAGACGAATTGTTTGAGGTAAGAAGTGACCTTAATGCATATTATAAACTTGCTAATGATATTGACTTGACTTTTTGGATTGAAGAAAATAGTTCCAAATATGGATGGTCACCAATTGGCACGACTTCATCTCCATTTAATGGCACATTTGATGGAAACGGGAAAATAATAAAAAATCTGATAATCAAAAGAGCTGATTTGGATTGTATCGGATTGTTTGGTTGTACTCAAACGGGAAACTTTAAGAATATCGTAATTCTTAATCCTCAAATAGAAGGACATAATTACGTTGGTGCCATATTAGGCTATAGATATGTTGATAACAATCTTGGTGAACCAGGTTTTTCAGAAAGTAAAGTATCCAATTGTTACGTTGTAGCAGGAAATGTTTCCGGAAATTCATGTATTGGGGGTGTTGTTGGATATAGTTATGCTTCAACAAATTGTAGAGGGCTTATCATTGAAAGATGTCACAATTCTTCTAATGTGACAGGTTCACAATATTGTGGAGGCATATGTGGCTACTCTGATGGTTTAGGGTATGGCACAATCTCGATTACTGATTGTAATTCTTTGGGGTCTATAACCGGTGATTCCTATATTGGTGGAATTGTAGGCTTTGCAGAAACACATTTCGGATGGGTTGGTAATATGCCTAAAGACAGACCAGACCTAATAATTGCAAGGAATTATGTAGAGGGCAATATATTAGGGAAAAGTAACACTAATGGCATAACAGGATTCAATAACGCCAGAGGATGGGATAGTGGTCAATGGGGTTCATCTCATTATGAAGGAATATATACTTGTACTTCCAATGTGTGTTTGGCAGATTCAATCATGGGGTCTTACAGAATCGCTGCTAACACATCCTCGCCTGACAATTATGCAAGTGAATCAACAGTCATGTTGTTACAAAATGGAAAACCTTTTGAGGTTGAGGATAATAGTCTTAATGGAACGTCAATGGGGGCAAAGCTGCTACAAAAGGGTGCAACATATCAAAGTTTAGGCTGGGATTTCCAAACGATATGGGCAGATGCTTCTGGTAATGAAGAGAATCCTATTCATGTAGGTCAATCTTTTGCTCCCAAGGTAGAAAGCTTCGAAGCAAAAAGTAAAGGTGTTATTTACGGGACAACTGTATTCAATAACGGCTCTGTTATAGCAGTAATAAATGGCGTACTATATTCTACGGTTGTAGAAGACGGTAAATGGGAGATAAACATAGGTTATATACAACAAGGCGAAATGGCCACAGTGTGTGCTATTGAAAACAATAAACAACCTTCTTCTGTCATTAAGGTTTATGCTGAAAAGAAACAGGTTGATCCAATCACTATAGTTGGTGATTCCAACTCTGATGGAGTAGTTGACGTTACTGACATTGTTGCCATAATCAATTATATTCTCGGCAAACCATCATCTTCTTTCAACGAAAAGAATGCTGATATCAATGGTGACGGTCAAATTTTGATTGATGATGCTGTTGGTACAGTAAATGAAATCATAAATGCACAATAATAAATAATAGTATGACAAAGAATCTTATCAAAACATGGTGTCCCGTCGCTGCCATTGTTTTATCCGTGCTTACAGCAAATGCCCAAAATGAAAAGGTGGCAGGCGAGAACGCATTATATGTCCCTAATACTATTCTGAATGCAGGACAAGAACAGGAGTTGTCCATAAATCTGAAGAACAGCAGCGAAGTGACGGCATTTCAGTTTGACATCAAATTTCCTGCCGGTATTACTGTAAACACGATAATGAATGACGATGACGAAACAGTGCCCGACATACAATTGACCGAAAGGAAGAAAAGCAAGCACCAACTTAGTTGCTGTGAACAAGCCGACGGATATTATCGCATAGCGGTAATATCAATGGTCAATCAATCCTTTCACAACAATGACGGGCCTATTGTAAAGCTCAATGTTACGGCATCCACAACCATGTCCTCCGGTGAATATGAACTTACGCTAAGTAACATACACATTGTACCATTGGTAAACGGGACACAAGGAATCCGCATTGATCAACCTGACGTTACTCACAGCATCTGTGTTGACAATCAAGGCGGCGGAGATGCCCCGAGCGGTGCGAATACAATAACGGTCGAGCCTCTAAGCATACGTCCTGGTGATACAGGTGTGTTGAATATCGATATGACCAACGAGGATGAAATCTGTTCTTTCCAGTTCAATATCAAGTTGCCTGAGGGTGTCAGCATTATCAAAGAGTATAACGAAGATGACGAACTTGTAGAATCTATCAATCTGACGAGCAGAAAGAAGAGTAGTCATGAACTTAGCTTCAAGCAGACGGAGGACGGAGGCTATTTCCTTATCGCATATTCTCTGAACAATTCTACTTTCCGCAACAATAGTGGTGCTATTGTAAGTATGAAAGTAAAAGCTGATGCAGAAATGTCCGAAGGTAATTATGGAGTAGTAATAAGCAATGCGCTCATGGTTACCCCTGACGAAAGAAAGATTGAGCAGGAGGACTATAGCAGTGCACTGATTGTTACATCGGAAGATGGAATCGAGGATGTTATATCTGACAGTAATATAAAAATTAGATTGGCAGGTACAACCGTTGTAGTTGAAGGCATATCTAACTCTGGCAGAGCAGAAGTTTATAATGTTCCTGGACAAAAGTTGTCGTCTGTTAATGTTAATGGAGGTACGATAAATATAGATTGTTCCAAGTATCAGAATCAGACTATTATCGTCCGAACAATAGACAACCAAAAGAATATCAAAGCAATAAAATTTAATTTATAAAATCTTACTATTATGAAAAAAATTTCTTTTATGTCCGCATTTTGCCTTACGGCACTTGGGCTTAGTT
>CAZKOB010000141.1:0-8455 GCA_964554265.1 uncultured Bacteroides sp.
GCCTGCGTGGCTTTGACAAATCTGGCCTACAATATGGCACGCTTCGTTCAGATACGCCGTTACCACCCACAGTGGGTCACTGCGTCCAATTGAAAAAACACAAGCGGTATAATATTGACACACAGATATGGAATGGGGTGATATACCAAGTGCAAGACAAGTGAATACGAAAAGAGATATGAACACCTCTGATTTGTGTTTGCTTCCTAATTGATTTTTTTTGATTGCTCGTTTTGTGTTTTAATGATAGAAAAACGTGTGATGATGTAGAAAAAAGGTCTTTTTTTTATATATGCGATAAATCGAAAAGGCTTATTGTGCATATTTCAAATAAAAATAAGTAAATTTGCAGCTATATAAAAGTAAAAAGATTAGGCTTGCAGGTCTTAAGTGTATTATTCAATAAATGGGAATAATTGCCATACTGAATGACATGTCGATAAGAGATTATTGGACTTGATAGCAAAAAATAAATAATATTATATAATATGGAAGAATCATTATTTGGAGCATTACAGCTCCTGCTGGTGGGTATGATAACAGTTTTCATAATATTGATGATTGTTATCAATCTTGGTAAATGCCTTATAAAATTGGTAAACAAATTTGCTCCTGCAGAAGAGAATACACCGAAGAAAAGTGTTTCAGTTGCAGCAACTCCGATTGATGCGCACACGCAGGCTGTAATAAAGGCAGCTGTAGAAAAACTGACCAATGGAAAAGGTACGGTTGTTGGTATAAAAAAAGTATGATTTGACTTTTATAAAAAAGATCTGTTTTTATAGTTTGGAGGTGTATCCAAATATAAAAGCAAAGTGAATCAATAGAAAAAACAAATATTTATAAAGTAACATGAATAAAGAAGTGAAGTTTAGTCTGGTTTTTCGCGATATGTGGCAAAGTGCAGGTAAATATCAGCCACGCGTAGACCAGTTGGTAAAAGTGGCACCGGCTATCATAAAAATGGGATGCTTTGACCGAGTAGAAACCAATGGTGGAGGATTTGAACAGGTAAACCTTCTTTTTGGTGAGAATCCGAACAGGGCAGTTAGAGAATGGACGCGTCCATTTCATGAGGCCGGAATACAAACACACATGCTTGATCGTGCACTTAATGCATTGCGGATGAGTCCGTGTCCGAAAGATCTCAGAAAATTATTTTATAAAGTTAAAAAAGCTCAAGGCACAGATATAACAAGAATTTTCTGTGGATTGAACGACACAAGAAATATAATTCCTTCTATTGAATATGCAAAGGCTGCAGGTATGATTGCCCAGGCTTCTCTTTGTATTACTCATTCTCCGATTCATACTGTAGAATATTATGTAAATCTTGCAAAGCAATTGATAGATGCTGGTGCAGATGAAATCTGTCTTAAAGATATGGCAGGTATTGGCCGTCCGGAATCACTTGGTAAAATAACTGCTGGAATAAAGGCATACAAGAAAGATATTGTCATACAGTATCATTCTCATGCTGGTCCTGGTTTTAATATGGCTTCTATACTTGAAGTATGTAAGAATGGATGTGATTATGTTGATACAGCCGTTGCTCCACTTGCATGGGGTACAGGTCATGCTGACATTATTGCTGTACAGGAAATGTTGAAAGATGCGGGATTCAAGGTCAAGGACATTAACATGGAAGCATATATGGAAGTGCGTACTCAAATTCAGGAAATGATGGATGACTTCCTTGGATATTATTGTCCTGATTTGAACCGTTTGAACAATTCTCTTCTTGTTAAGCCCGGGCTTCCTGGTGGCATGATGGGATCTCTTATGACGGATCTTGAAGAAAATCTGACATCTCTTAATAAATGGAAAGTAAAACATGGGCAGAAAGAGCTTACAACCGATGAGATTTTGGTTAAGCTCTTCGATGAGGTTGCATATGTATGGCCGAAAGTTGGTTATCCTTGTCTTGTGACACCATTTAGCCAGTATGTAAAGAACCTTGCTCTTATGAATGTTATCCAGATGGAGAAGGGCAAAGAACGGTGGTCCATGATTGCAGATAATATTTGGGATATGATTCTTGGCAAGAGCGGCCGTTTGCCTGGTCCTGTGGCTCCTGAGATTATTGAAATGGCGAAGTCGGAAGGACGCGAGTTTATGGATAGCGATCCACAAGCTAATTATCCTGACGATCTTGATGAATATCGTAAGAAGATGCAGGAAAAAGGATGGGAGCTTGGTGAAGATGAAGAAGAACTTTTTGAGTATTCAATGCATCCGACACAGTATGAAGCTTACAAAAGCGGAAAGGCTAAGGCAGATTTTGAGGCTGACCTTGCCAAGCGTAAGGCTGCAAAGAATGCCCCTAAAGGAGAAGTCGAGCTTCCGAATAGCATAACTGTAAATGTCAACGGGCAGAATTACAAAGTAGATATTGCGTATGGAAACAATACTCCTGTTCCTTCTTCTCCTGTGCCATCTGTTGCTCCTGTTGGCGAGGGAACCGATCTTCTTGCTCCGCTTGAAGGTAAATTCTATCGTGTGAAGGATTCTGGAGAGACACCAAAGAATGTAGGTGATGCAGTTAAAGCAGGTGATGTCGTAGGGTATATAGAAGCAATGAAGACATACAATGCTATACGTGCTGACCGTGATGGTGTAATTACCGCGATTCTTGTTAACTCTGGCGATTCCGTTGAAGAAGATGATGTAATTATGAAGATAGGATTAGTTTGAGTATTTTAGTTTGTAAGTTTGTTTTTGGTAAGGATATAAAATCGAATATATAGTTAATATATGATGATTGGCAATCAACTTATTGTAGACAAATGAATGAACTGAGAATTTAGAAATTTACAAACTCAGAATAAAAAATGAACGAAATATTCAATAATTTATATGAAATGACGGCTCTCAGTGATTTGATAGCCGATCCGTCTTATCTTATAATGTATGCTATTGCTTTTGTACTTTTGTATCTTGGTATTGCAAAACATTATGAGCCGTTGCTGCTGATACCTATTGCGTTCGGTGTGTTGATTGCAAATTTCCCTGGTGGCGAAATGGGAGTGCTTCAAGCAACGGAAACAGGTGAGATTATAAAAGATGGCAAAGTATATAATATATGGGAAATGTCACTTCCTGCTATTGCCCATGATTTGGGATTGATGAATTTTCTGTATTATATGTTGATTAAGACCGGTTTTCTTCCTCCTGTTATTTTTATGGGCGTCGGTGCACTTACTGATTTTGGCCCGATGCTTCGTAATCTTCGTCTGTCTATATTTGGCGCAGCTGCCCAGCTTGGCATTTTTGCTGTACTTATATGCTCGTTCTTAATGGGCTTTACCCTTAAGGAAGCTGCTTCTCTTGGTATTATTGGAGGTGCTGATGGACCTACAGCTATCTATACGACAATAAAATTGGCTCCTCATCTTTTAGGACCTATAGCTATCGCTGCTTATTCGTATATGGCGCTTGTTCCTGTAATTATTCCTCTTGTGGTGAAACTTACTTGTTCCAGAAAAGAACTTATGATTAATATGAAAGAACAAGATAAGCTTTATCCAAGCAAAAATGAAATTAAGAATATGCGAATTATCAAGATTATATTCCCTATTGCTGTAACAACAGTTGTTGCCATTTTTGTGCCATCCGCTGTAAGTTTGATAGGTATGCTTATGTTTGGTAATTTGCTGAAAGAAATAGGTTCTGATACAAGTCGCTTGTTTGACACAATTAGTAATAGTATAATGAATACCGCAACAGTGTTCCTCGGACTCTGTGTGGGTGCGACTATGACGGTTCAAGCGTTTCTTAATTGGACGACAATTGGCATTGTTGTAGGTGGATTTCTTGCGTTTGCACTTTCGATAACATCAGGAATAATGATGGTAAAGGTGGTAAATATTTTTTCCAAGAAAAAGATAAATCCGCTTATTGGTGCAACAGGACTTTCTGCTGTTCCTATGGCAAGTCGTGTATGTAACGAAATTGCTACAAAATATGATCCTAAGAATCATGTACTTAATTATTGTATGTCGTCAAATATTTCTGGAGTAATAGGATCTGCTGTAGCTGCAGGTGTACTTATTTCTTTTCTTTCGTAGAAGTGTAATAGGAAGATAATTCTTAGAGAAAACCGCCTTTTTCATATTTTTTGACGGCATAAATTGCAAGTAAGAATATCATGAAAACGGAGGGCACTGAAAAAGAGTAAGCATTAACTGAAGTACACTATAAAACGACTGCGACTGCCACCTTTATGAGGTAGTAATCGCAGTCGTTTTTAAGTTGAGTTCTCGCTTTGCGAAAATGTATGCAAAGTCCATCTGCCAATGACAAGTTATACCGTGGGACACCCCTTCCGCCTGCTCTCGTAACCGTTGTTCCTTTCCATGACCTGTTCATATTCGTAGTTCGCCGCAGAAGGGAGCATCCCGATTTGGCTCTGCTCATAGTCTTCCGGCCTGTCCAGACGGTAAAGTCGTGAGTCGTGTTCCGCCTCTGAGAACTTCACCCCATAGCGCAGGCTGAAATCAAAAAGCCTGCCGAGGCCACGGCTGTAGGTCAAGGCCCCTTCTGCAACACAGTTCCGGTCCGGATGGGTTCCTGCTGTATTGGTCCGTCTGCCGGGATGTATCCGGAGCATCGCCTATATAGAGGCTTACCGGTTGAAGGTGTCGTCCCTCCTGTCCGTATAGCCGATATTCGCCCCACCTCGATATTGTCAGCGGTAGTCTTGCTGAGCTTGACAAGCGACCTTGCCGACAGCCCTATCCTCCTAATGTTCGCTTGATAGTACCAAACGGGTATTCGGACAAGCATTGTCGATGGCGCAGTTCATAAACCGTGGGGTGTTCCGGTTTCAACACCTTTGGAATAACTTTATGACATAGGTTTTATTCATATCTTGAATGTTGCTTTAATATTTCTTTCGTTGTGCGACTTTTCTTGTTGCGGAAGAACTTGCGACACACTTCTCCCAATATGTCATTAGGCAAGATGTTATCAAACAAGGTCATTGAAGCCAACAACTTCTTGGCATCGACCTCCCACATCATAAAGGCATTCTTTCCATACTTCGTTTGGTCATTGTAGCCAAACATACTTGCATCCCATCAGATAGCCTGCCATATTCCTCCCAAAAGCACGGCGAGGAACATCTTACGCGAGTTCGCGTTTTAAGAAAACCTTATAAAAGTTGGTAATCTTGCAAATTTTTGTATCCTGATTCGTCATTGTGTCGCCCAAAGACTTCTCATCGCATCTTCTTGTCGTAAAATCACAAGTTTTTTTGACAATCTGAAATGTTAAAATCAAAGCTCCGCAGAATCGCATAAAATCGGCCGAACCTTGCCGAAGTGCCGTTTGTGCGATTCTGAGAGTGTTTTCCGGCCTTGAACCGCAAATGTAAAAATAATATAATTTTCATCCTGAAAAAGATATGTTTATTCACGTTTGCATGTGCCTCGTCTGAAAGAAGAGTACGCCGGAAATAAATTTTCAAGGTGAACCAAATTTGTTTAAAAGGCACTTTAAAAATATTTCAAGGTAAACGAATTTTATTTTCAAGGTGAACGAGATTGAGAACGTCCGTTTTTCGGGCTGAAATTGGATATTCTTCAAATCAAATTCCTAAAAAATCTTAATCGAATTTTTCAATGCCACGAAAAAACAAAGATGGATTCCGGTGGCGAAAAACAGGAATCTCAGACAAATAATTTTATAACCTACTGATTATCAACATATCCTATTTTTGTACCAACCTATATACTCTGCCCCTGAAGTTGCATTGTTTTACCAAAATAGCATCTTATTGATTATCAATTGCTTATCAATAAATTTTCGAAAATTCGACAATCGACAAGATGTAAACAAATTCTAATTATGTTAATAAGTTTCCATTCGTCACAGGTGGACTTGGTGTCAAAAAGAAAGAAGAAGTTTGACTTTTGGGTGGGATGATTTCATATTTCCGGCGCTGTCACTTCAAAAATGTGGCCTTTTGTACGGACGCATCTGCCAAAGCTTGAAACAGTTCATGAGTCCATAGTTTCAAGTGGATTTCTCTGTTGTTGTAAATACGGATTTATATGTTTTTTGATAATTTTCCTCTAAAGAAAAAAAATGGATTCTTTATCATGCCGGTGTGAAAATCCCATGATTTTTATGTACTTTTGCTGCCTGAATTAACAAATGAATCAATTATAGATATGACCAGACAAGAACTTATCAGTCAGATTCGCGAGAAAAAGTCTTTCTTGTGCGTAGGACTTGACACGGATGTCAAGAAGATTCCGGAGCATCTGCTTGGCGAAGAAGATCCGATGTCGGCTTTCAACAAGGCCATCATTGATGCCACTGCTCCTTATTGTATAGCCTACAAACCTAATCTTGCCTTTTACGAGAGCAACGGTGTAAAAGGATGGATTTCGTTTGAGAAGACCATAAAGTATCTGAACGAGAATTATCCTCATCATTTTATAATAGCGGATGCGAAGCGTGGCGATATAGGCAACACTTCTGCGATGTATGCACGTACCTTCTTTGAAGAGATGAGTGTCGACTCCCTTACCGTTGCCCCATATATGGGCGAAGACAGTGTGAGTCCTTTCTTGCAGTATGAAGGCAAATGGGTGATTCTGTTGGCGCTTACCTCCAATAAGGGAAGCCATGATTTCCAGTTGACAGAAGATGCACAGGGAGAACGTCTTTTTGAGAAAGTGCTGAGAAGAAGTCAGGAGTGGGGTGGCAAGGACAATATGATGTATGTTGTCGGCGCCACACAAGGTCGCATGTTTGAGGATATACGTAAGATTGTGCCGGAACATTTCCTTTTGGTTCCGGGAGTCGGGGCACAAGGTGGCAGCCTTGAAGAAGTGTGCAAGTATGGTATGACGAAAGACTGCGGACTTATCGTAAATTCAAGTCGTGCAATTATATATGCCGACAATACGGTTCGTTTTGCAGAAGTGGCTGCTGAAAAGGCAAGAGAAGTGCAGTTGCAGATGGCAGAACTTCTTGGTCCGAACTTTTAATGTGAATGTGGCATCCTGACATTGTCTCACTGTTCATCGACGTGTTTTGCAGGCCGTTGAATGGGTGGGCTTATATAGATGCATCAGTTGTTTCTTTTGCCGGTGTATCCGCAGACTCATCTTGTGATTTAAAGCAGATGTATTCACAAAGATGAGTCTGTGAATACACCGGCAAAAAATTATAAGATACCAACTTTTTACAGGACTTTCTTAAACCGAACCGTTTTTTTATGTCTACAAAATATTTTATATGAATTTGTAGAAATAATTGTATGTTTTTGATATTTTTTCTAAATTTGGGCATGTCTACCGTTAGTCAGTATAATGCTAATACATGTAAACGATAAACTTTGAACAATATAACAACTATCATAAAGGCAAGGTGAACAGTGATTTAACTCAGAATTGACGCTTTACAGGCTTACCATTGACAGATTGTAATCATGCTACACAATAAATACAATTAAAAACAATGAACCTCAAACGAATCACAAAGGCATTTACGGCAATTGTTGCCTGTGTGGGAATCACCTTCATGGTGCAGTCATTCAAAACACCGGAACCCACATCCACAGCCGCTCCTGCGGCAACAAGTTCTTCGACAAAGACAAAGAAATTTGTCAAAACCAAGAACAAATGTACGAAGTCTAATTGTAGCTGTTCCGGCTACTGGGGCTACAAACACGACAATGGCACATACGAAGGTGCTTGCTCCAATACAGATGGTCACGGCCACACATGTGGACATGGCCCAGAAAAACATGGTCTCAAAAAATGGTAATCTTATGACACTAACATCATTTGGCATTTTCGCTATAAGCTTAGGCTTGGCCGCGATAGTAAGTTGGATTCTGTCGCGACTTGTAAAGAAAGAAGGGGCTGGCTGCGCCTCTTTCATATTTCTATCTTTCATCTTCTGGTTAGCATTAGGATATTTTACTCCTACAATTGATGTGATAACACAAAATGGAGATGAATTAGACTATAGTACTAAATATGCCTTATTCTCCTATGAAGGGAATTCTATTTCGCTCGGGCATGATTATATTGACAATCAATCAAATGATGTATTGGTAATATATCCTGCCTTCTATGGGGACGCGAGCTCTGAATTTAGTGAGTCCAGCGTTGAGATAATTGAAGCTAAGTCTTTTCAACAAATTGAGCATAGTCCCGACGAATTCTTTTACGAGCCGAAGTCGATTGTGAGTAAGAAGAAAAAGGGCGAATGCAAATGGATACTTGAGCGTGCAAGTAAAATCCAAAATGAATATAACAACAAGCTGGAACGAGCAAAAGAACTTCTCAAAGAACTTCTCGGACTTCCTCAGTAATAAATGTTTTCTAACGGTTGCGCCCGACACGAATAAGGGTATTTAATTATGAAACGTACATGAACGGTCTTCGCCAAAGGGAATGAAAAGGAATCACTTTCGCGATTTTTAGTTACCTTTGCC
>CAZKOB010000142.1:0-8285 GCA_964554265.1 uncultured Bacteroides sp.
CCGCAATTGCCCCTAACTTAGGGGAGGAGCTTAGTTACCTTGCTCGTTGGAAAACTAATGATAAGTTAATATATTGATTATTAATGTAATAGCATTAACACCGAACAGTAACCAGATTCCTCCCCTAAGTTAGGGGAGGTGGCGCGCAGCGACGGAGGAGTCTGTGAATACACCAGCAAAAGCACAAATGCACAAGCTGGAGGAGTCTGTGAATACACCTGCTTACAATCATAAGAGCAGTCTGTGAAAACACCTGCAAAAACACAATATATTTGTTGATTTTCAATTATTTACAATAAACAAAATCTATAGAAATTCATATTGTGATGTCCGGTAGTCATCCGATATACTCCGGCTTAATCTTTCTCATGGTTACGCTGTATGTGTGGCAAGTGTCCTTCTATAATAAATCCGCGTTGTCAATGACATGACGACGCGGATTTGTTTCGTGTAAACGGGCGACGCACAATTCGTCGGGTTATCGTCTGTTCGATTTCCAAAACATCCATTTGGGTGCAGGCGGCTCTTGTTCTTCGTCCTGTTCTTCCTCAAACTTTTTGTAGAGCAGCTGTGCGTATGATGCTTTGCTCGATATTATTTTGTATATGGTAGGCCAGTCTGGCAATCCTCCCACATTACAATCGTCTATAAACACATCTGCATTCAGTTTGCAAGACAAGTAGTCTGGATTTTCTTCTTTGAACATGTCCGGGGAATTGCTATTGACTGCATAAAAAGTGACCCCCCTTTCAGCGCACCATTGCACTGCCTCATCAAGCAGTTTGCCGTTGCGCATTGTCCACAATATAAGTTTGTGGCGGTCTGCTATCAGCATTTTCAGTATTTCTGTGGCAAAAGGTTTTTCTTCACCTATTTCCGGATAACGGTGCTCCACTATTGTTCCGTCAAAGTCTACCCCTATAACCATGTCTTTTCGCTATACTTTTTTATTTATTTTTTCCTCTTTCTTAAACTTCTTCAAGTTTTTTGTCTGCGTCTTTTCCGTATCCGTAACCATAGCCGTAGCTGTATCCGTATCCTTTTCCGTATACATATCCGCTATAACGTCTGTAGCTGTAATTGTTGTTGGTTGTAGCAACGCCGTTGAGGATAATGTTTATATTCGGAAGACGTTTCTCTGCTGCCAAAGTGTTTACAAGGTTTATGTCTGCCTTGAGTGTGTAGTTTGCACGTACCACAAATAGGGTGAGATCTGCATATCGTCCTATTGTCAGCGTATCCGATACCAATCCGATAGGAGCTGTGTCAAGCAGGACATAGTCATATTTTTTCTTGAGATAATCTATGGCAGACTTCAGGTTCTCTTTTTCAAGAAGCTCAGCTGGGTTTGGAGGTGTAGGGCCGGCAGGCAGAATGTCAAGATTCGGACTGATACCGGAATTTTGTATCAATGAATCCAAATACTCATAATCATCGCTTCTTCTCGTGAAGAAGTTGGATATGCCCACATTCTCATCGCTGAGTTTGAACAGTTTGACCAGTCGCGGTTTGCGTATGTCAAGTCCTATTATCAGTACTTTCTTTCCCACAAAGGCTATACTTGTACCAAGATTCGATACTATTGACGTTTTGCCTTCTCCTGCCACAGTAGAAGTGAACAGTATGACGTTCTGGTCCGGGTTCAATACGAACGGGAGATTCGAACGCAGTATTCTGTATACTTCCACCATTACGCTGTTGCGGTTCTCCTGTACTACTACTGTTCTGTTGCCCTTTGCCAAAGCTTTCACGTATGGAACGGTTCCCAGCAGAGGCACATTGGTCAGTTTGGAGAGATCATCCGTTCCTTCTATTCTGTAACGGAAGAAGTTGCATATATAATGATAGGCGAACGGAAGTGCAATACCGATGATCAAGGCAATCATGAGAATAATGTTTCTCTTCGGTGATATAGGATGCTTGTTGATGATAGGCTCTTCTATCGTCTTGCCCTTGTATGCTGTCGATGCAAGAGTGATGGCATTCTCCTCTCTTTTCTGGAGGAGCATCAGGTACAGTCCGGCCTTCACCGTCTGCTGTCGTGTGATGTCTGCAAGCGCACGCTCCCTTGTCGGTGCCGATGATATTCGGCTGTTGTATTTGTTCAGCTGTCCTACAAGGTCTTTGCGTTGGATGGACAACTGGCGCTTCGCGCTGTTGAGGGATGCTTTTATGCCTGTCAGATAGCCTTCAGCCTCATTGGTCAGTGCTGTTACAGTTGGACTGTTCTCCGATGATACACGAAGCAGTCTGTTGCGTTCCATGACAACCTCGTTGTACTTGGTGATGACCTGAGACAATGAATTGTCCTTAAGACCTACGTTGGCCGGTATCACCTGTAGATAGTTGTGGTTGTCGTTGGCATATTCCAGCAAGTATTCCACGAGGTTCAACTGGGTTGAAACATCCACAATCTGAGTCTCGTATTGAATATTTTGCGACATGTCAACCTTAGCATCGCTTTCGTAGTCGGTTATTCCTGAAATCTTCTTGTATTGTTCGAGTTCGGCCTCCGTCATGTTAAGCTCTTTGCTGATGATGCCCAGTCGGGTGTCGATAAAGTCAGCCGTTCTGCGTGCTTCCTGATTGTTGTCTATACTGGCCTCGTCGTTGTATATCTCTATCAGTTTGTTGAGATAGTCTGCACCTCTTTCAGGTATATTGTCTTTGATGGACAATTCGGCAACGGTCGTTGTCTTTGATGTAGCCTCCACAGTTACTTTCTCTGCGTATGCAAAGGCAATAGGGTCGATAGGGTAGATGTACACTATCAAGTCACGTTCAAATGATTGGTCATCGCCGTCCTCCCCTTCCTGAGCATCAGCGATGTTGCTTGATTCTGCCATTTTTATTTCAAGGAGAGGATTGCGCTCTATGGATATTTTACCGAACGTGGTGGTTATGTGAGCCGGAAAACCGGTTATCAGCTTCTTCAGTTCCGCTTCTTGGTACTTTATGAATACCATATAGTTGTCGTCTTTTTTCGACATTCTTACTTCAATAGCACTATGCAGCGAATCTATGCTTCCGTTTTCTTCATAGTCGAGAAGGAACGGACTGTATTTGCTGTAGATTTCTTTGTCCTTGATATTTCCATCATAGAAATAAGAAGTATACAACTTAAGCTCACGCACCACCTTCTTGTTGAGTGTCTTTGTGCTGAGCACCTCTATTTCGTTATCGAATCCATCGCTATTGTTCATAAAACCGAGTTCCTGAAATGTGGCATTTATTCCAGACGAATATGAACGCCTGTCCTGATCCTTGATTAGGACTTTGGATGTTATGTTGTATACAGGTGTGGCGTAGCGTAAATATACTAAAGCCGATACCAGACATACAATCACAGATGCAAGTACCCAATATTTATATCGCAAAAATAGTATCCACAATATGCGGATGTCAAAATCTGATTCTTCTTCATTGCTTCTCGATGCATAGTTTTCACCATAACCGCTTTCTTTGTTGATATCACTTGGATTGTTCATGTTTTGTAGATCTAAATGTTTTTGTTCTAAAAAATTATCATCCCAATGCAAAGATACAATCTTTTTTTTACATGACAATTTTTTATAGAAGAAATGTAATGTTTTAGGCTTGTGATAGGCCGTTTTGGATTTTTTCCCTGATTTCGTCATTGTGTCATCCTAAAAATGCTCATCGAAGAGTTTCGCTATTCTCCGATGTCTTTTCATAAGCCCTAATGTCATCATAAATCAGCTTGGTTGTTCCCACGTCACACCGTCTGATAGTCATAAATTGCAGGCTTTTTATGACAATCTGAAATGTTAAAATTCAAGGCTCGCAGAATCGCGTAAAATCGGCCGAACCCTACCAAAGTTCCATTTGTGCGATTCTAAGGCCATTTGCAGGCCTTGAACCTCAGATGTGAAAATAATATAATTCGTATCCTAAAAAGATACATTTATTCACATTCATACGTGCTTCATCCGAAAAAAGAGTACGCTGGAAATAAATTTCGTTCACCTTGAAAATGTTTTTAAAGTGCCTTGTGAAAAAAATTTCAAGGTGAACGAAATTTATTTTCAAGGTGAACGAGTTTGAGAAGGTCCGTTTTTCAGGCTGAAATCTGGTGTTGTACAAATTAAATTCTTAAAAAGTCTAAATCAGATTTTTCAATGCCGCGAAAAACAAAGATGGGTTTTGGCAGCGAAAAACAGGAATATTGGACAAGAAATTTTATAACTTGCTGATTATCAGAATATCCTATTTTGGTCACAACTTGTACTTTTTGTACCTAAAACTGTATTATCTTGCTAAAATAGTATTTTACTGATTATCAATTGCTTATCTATAAAACTTCAAAAATTCGACAATTGGTCAGGTGTAAACGAATCTTAATTATGTTAATAAAATTCCGTCTGCAATGAGTGGATTTAGTGTCAAAAAGAAAGAAGAAATGTCAGTTAAATGGTCAACAGTCTTTGCTGTTGTTTTCACAGACTCCTCCGTCGCTTCGCGCCACCTCCCCTAACTTAGGGGAGGAGCTTAGTTACCTTGCTCGTTGGAAAGCCAACAGCAAGTTAACATTCTGGTTGATAATATGATAGTATTTACATCTGCTGAGTAACCAGGCTCCTCCCCTAAGTTAGGGGAGGTGGCGCGAAGCGACGGAGGAGTCTGTGAATACATCCAAAAAGCAACTATAAGAATTACAAGAGGAGTCTGTGAATACAACTGCTTACAACCATAATATTTATGAAAATACTCTGCGAATCCACCAGCAAAAGAAACAACAGATTTAACTTTTGAAGCGATTTTCGCGTGTCGCCTGAAACCGCAAACATTAGAATTATAACCTGTTGACATTTAATCGCTTGTGCTTTTTAACGTATTTTTCGATGAAGTCAGGAAAAAGAAGACTCCGGCAAAAAAACAGAGAATACGAATATGAAGTATTCTTTGAATGTCGGCATGGATTTTATTTGGACAATTCCTTTATGAATCCGTTGCGGTATGCATAGAGCAACTTCTTCAGATCGCTTATCTTGGTGAGCAATACCCGGCCTTTGTCCGTATCCTTTACGAGCATCCGTTTGGAGTTCATCTCAACAATCTGGGTGGAACTTTTGATGTCGCTTCCTGTGCGTACCGCTTCTTCTGCGGAGAGGAAAGGCTGGTGCTGCACAAGGTCCAGGCCTCGTGAATGGAAGGTGAGCGTGTATCCCGCTATTCCCGTTTCGGGCTGATAAGCTTTGGAGAATCCGCCGTCTATGACTAACAGCTTGCCGTTGGCCTTTATCGGAGTCTCTCCCTTGATGGTCTTTACCGGTACATGTCCGTTGATGATGTGTCTGTGTTCTCCCTGCACCCCGAAGCTGTCGAGAATCATATCCACAACCTGTTCATTGTCATTATATTGGTAATAATATCCCTTTTTCTCAGTGTGTGCCGATGTGTCCTTTATGAAGTATCGCTCGAATGTGGTCATTTTGTCTTTGTCGAACAATGGAGAATCTTTTCCGCACCACAGATACCAGATGTAATCGACAGCGAAAAGTTTTTCCTCCTCCGTACTGTCGCTGTTGAATGCTTCCCTGACGATATATCCTGTTTTCTTCATCAGTTCCACGCCTTTGTATTTCTTGCCCTTTATGTCCACCTCCTTCAGGGTTCCGTCTTCGTTGAGAGGAACGGAGGCGTGGAACATCAGGTTGGAGTTGGATATGGAATACATGCAGCCGTGTGCAAGCAGGCAGTCTATATGGCGTTTCAGTTTGTCACTTGTGCGGAACGAATGCCTGAGTTTTTCCATCAGCGTTTCTTCTTCGCCGGTCAGTGCATAAGCGTCTTCGGGATTCACGGTCGGGAAATGGGTGTCCTGCATGTCATATTCCTTGCCGCCAATAGTGCATGTGCCTTTTTGCTTGTCTATGCAATGGAGCAGCTTGCGGTCTTCCATGCCAAATTCCGGACGACGATCGATGATGCGCGCTTCTTCCTTGAACTGTATGATGGTGATGGCTTTGTGCATTTGTGCGATAAGGCGTTCCGTTTTTTCATCGTGAGTAGTCTCCTTGCTCATACTCTTCACTCTGAACAGAGTGCACGGATCATCCTTGTATGCCTCCATGGCGAATGTGGCGAGAGGGAGCAGGTTGATGCCGTATCCGTCTTCAAGAGTGGCAAGGTTGCCGTAGCGCAGGGATAGTCGCAGCACGTTGGCTATGCATGCGCGGTTGCCGGCTGCCGCACCGAACCATTCGATGTCGTGGTTGCCCCATACGATGTCGAAGTGGTTGTAGTCGCACAGTGTCTCCATGATGAGGTGCGCACCCTGTCCTCGGTCGAAAATGTCGCCGAGCAGGTGCAGCCTGTCGATGGCGAGCCTTTGTATCAGGTTGCATATCGCGATGATGAAGTCGTCGGCGCGCTGGGTTTCTATGATGCTGCTTATTATGACATTATAATATTGGTATTTCTTGTCGAAATAGCTGCCGTCCGACCCATGTAGAAGCTCTTCGATGATATATCCGAACTCCTTGGGAAGCTCTTTCCTTATTTTTGAACGTGTATATTTTGACGACACCTCCCTGCACACCTTTATCAGCTGGTTGAGGGTGATGACATAGAAGTCGGTCAGATTGCTTTCCGTGGTTTTTATCAGTTGCAGTTTCTGCTCCGGATAATAAATAAGAGTGCACAGTTCGTTCTTTTCCGCTTTGCGCAGGGTGTTGCCGAATATTTCCTCTACTTTTCTCTTTACATATCCCGATGCATTTCGCAACACGTGGTTGAATGCGGCGCTTTCTCCGTGCGGGTCGCTTATGAAATGTTCCGTAGGCTTGGGCAGGTTGAGTATTGCCTCAAGATTGATGATTTCGCAGCTTGCGTCTGCTATGGTCGGATAGCTTTGTGCAAGCAGCTGCAGATACCGGAGGTCTTCTTTGATACACTCTTCCGTCATTATGTTTTCTTTAGTTTCCATTTCATGGTTTGTTTTTTATGACCTCAAATTTACGGCTTTTTTGACAATAACTAAGAATATGCTTTGATTTTCTTTGATATTATTGCGATGGAAGCTTGTCCGGAGGTTCTTCGTTCCGGCGAGTGCTCTGCTGCTGTCCGTACTTCATTGAGGCGAGAGTCCGTTTACTTCCTTCAGATAATTTTTCATGTTTCCGGCTTTCTGTACCTTCTTCAGTTGCTTGCGTCCTATTTCCGTCTCCATGAAGTCCCAGAAGGTGCGCATTTTGGCCAGAAGTTGCATTTCGCCGGGGATGACAGAAGAATAGTGTTCAAGCAACTTTGAATGCATGTCCTTGATGAGTGCCATCCGCTTTCCGCCTCTCCACTCTTGGCCTTCTGCATATTCCGAGGCGATGGACGGGCGGGCGAGTATTCCGCGTCCGAGCATGACGGCCTTGAGGCCGGGAAATTCCTCTTCCGTCTTTTGTATGTCCTCTATGGTATGCAAGTCACCGTTGAATACTATCGGATGCCGGCATGCTTCGTAGAACCTGCGGAATGCGTCCATGTCTGTGCTTCCCTTGTATTGTTGTATGCCTAAGCGCGGATGGACTGTGACATGCGACAGGGGAGTGTCATTGAGCAGCGGCATCAGCGAAAGGCATTCGTCGGCACATTCCTGTCCGAGACGCATCTTGACGGAAAAGACGGTTCCGCTCCGTTTCTCTACGGCCTTCATGATTTCCGCCACGAGGTCGGGATGTTGCAGTATTCCGGCCCCTTTGCCGTGTCTTGTCTGTAGCGTGAACGGACATCCCATGTTGATGTCTATGCTGGTATATCCCATGCCGGTGATTTTGTCGGTGAGGATTTCAAATTCCTTTGCCGAATTGCATAGGATTTGTGGAATGACGTTGATGCCTTTGTTGTACTCCGGGTTCAGATCGCGCAGGTCTTTGCTGCGGAACTTTCCATGTTCGATACGTACAAAGGGTGTGAAGTAGGTGTCTATGCCTCCGGCCATCTCTGCGTGTATCCTTCTGTAGGCATCGTCCGTGTATCCCTGCACCGGGGCGCAATAGATTGGTTTCATGTCTGCTAACTTGATTTTGTTTGCAAATTTAGTAACTGTTTTGATTTTATCGTGTTTCTTTTTGTAATTATACGCGAGTTCGGTTTAAGAAAGTCCGGCAAGAAATTTTATGATTGTAAGTTGATGTTTTCACAGACTCTTCTTGTAATTCTTATGGTTATAAGTTGATGTTTTCACAGACTCCTCTTGTGATTCTTGTGGTTGCAAGTTGATGTTTTCACAGACTCCTCCGTCGCTTCGCGCCACGCCCTCCGTCGCAAGC
>CAZKOB010000143.1:0-7795 GCA_964554265.1 uncultured Bacteroides sp.
CATAACATCTTTCAAAGATTTCAGCCTCCATTTTGACCTATACGCCTAAAATTATTCATCCAGAACCCTTGTTTTCCACCGCCAAAACGCATCTTTGTTTTTCG
Source organism: uncultured Bacteroides sp. (assembly GCA_964554265.1). Lineage (GTDB taxonomy): Bacteria > Bacteroidota > Bacteroidia > Bacteroidales > Bacteroidaceae > RGIG8745. The sequence continues at coordinate 105 of CAZKOB010000143.1, forward strand.
TGGCATTAAAAAATACGATTTAGACTTTTTAAGAAATCAATTCTAATCACACTAGATTTCGGTCCGAAAAACAGCCCTCCTCAAACTCGTTCACCTTGAAAATAAATTTCGTTCATCTTGAAAATGTTTTTAAAGTGCCTTTTAAACAAATTTTGTTCACCTTGAAAATTTATTTTCAGCGTACTCTTTTTTCAAGCAAAGCACACGCAAATGTGAATAAATTCATATTTTCATAATATAAATTGTATTATTTTACATTTGAGATTCAAGGTCCGAAAACAGCCTCAGAATCGCACAAATGGAACTTCGGTAAGGTCCGGCCGATTTTATGCGATTCTGCAAGTCTTGATTTTTAACATTTCAGATTGTCAGGAAAAACCCATAATTTATGACAAATAGATAGCATAAAAATAAATAACCAAGCTGATTTATGAGGACGTCAAGGCTCATGAAAAGATATCAGGAGAACAGCGAGAATCTTCGATGAGAATATTTGCGTGACACGTGACGAAGTCTGGAAAAGTTGTCAGGAATGTGATGAAAGGAATACTAAGAGCCATTTCCGGACTTTCTCCGCTCTTCCCTTTGTTGTGTTGCAATCTTCGGCAGACACAGTTGGGATGACAGTCTGAATATCCTCTGACGCTGTGTTAAAAATATCTAAACCCCTGTTGTTTTAATTCCTTCAGACAGATTTTTTCAGGCAAAATCATTATTTTTGTAAAATAAATTGTCTGTCTATACATAAAGTGTATACTTTGTGTTAACTTAACTTGATAGCCTATAACAACTAACTTAATATAGAAATGAATAAGATACCATTCAAACTAAGACAATTGATGCTTGCTTTCGCATTAGCTTCAATGTCTGCCGGTTATGCTGCAAATCCGGTGAAAACGGTACCTCAGGTCGAATCAGCCGTAACGATAAGTGAGGCGGTGGATTATCATATCAGTGGTTCTGAACCTTTTGCAGTCTCAGGAAGCGTCGACATCACAAATCCGGAAGCTGTACTTATTTTTGATGGGCTCAGGCCTTCACAGGTGCTCAGCTCGTGCTTGTCATATATCTCTATTAATGGCGAAAAGGCTGTCGATAAGACAAACTGCCGTGTAGGAATATATGAGAATGGTTGTATTGTATACCCTCATCCGGATACTGCATACGAGGAGGCTCTTACGGTATATACCGATGCCGGGTTTGCCGGAGAGTCGAGACAGGGATTCATTCCGTATACTAAATATATCAGCCTGGGAGAGTTTACGGACAATATCGAGTCTTTCAAACTGAAGAGAGGATATATGGTTACGATGGCATGCAATACGGACGGAACCGGTTACAGCCGTGTTTTTATTGCGCAGGATGAGGATCTCGATGTCGATCTCTCTGTGGAGAAAAACGGAATGTACCTCAGAAACCGTATCGGCTTCATCAGAGTATTCCCGTGGAACAAGGTGACGAAGAAAGGTAATGCAGGAGGTGACCCGGGACAGCTTGCGGCTTTGAAGGTGACATGGTATTATGACTGGAACAACACAACACCGTCGAGCCGTGACTATGAGTACATTCCTCATCATCACCATGAAGGCTGGCCTGCATGGACGAGCATCAACGGAAGAAACGATGTCAACACTGTGCTTGGCAACAATGAACCGAACAACCAGTCTGACGACAAGGAGCAGTATATAAAGGTGGAGGACATCGAATCCACATTCTTCGGAGAAAACGGTTCTTGGCAGACTGGGGCATATAGCGGAGGATTCCGTATAGGATCGCCTGCCATGACATCCGGCAACAGCCGCTCTTCATGGCTTACCACTTTCATGTCGCTTGCCGAGAAGTACAACTGCCGTGTAGACTTTATCTGTGACCATTATTATGTGCATAACAACGGCGGAAACTATTCTTGGAATGTCAATGCGAATGCGAGCACTTACGGAGGACGTCCGACATGGATAACGGAGTGGAACTATGGAGCCAACTGGACTACGTCGGGTGAGAGCTGGCCTAACCCTGACATGTCGGCTTCTGATGCCAACCAGACGACCTTGAAGAATGCCTTGCAGGATATTCTGTCGAACGGATTGGAACCGAATGACAATTGTGAGCGTTATGCCATCTACAACTGGGTGCAGGATGCGCGTGCGGTATATCTTGACAGCAAACTGACCAAGGGTGGAGAATATTATGCCTCCGTGAAGTCTAAACCTGCATATACGAATGGCGGCGGATATATTCCTAGATGGAATTATTGGGCTCCGCAGGATCTCGCGCTTACGTATAAGAATACGACAAAGAGGGCTACGCTTTCCTGGAAGCACTGGAACGGCAAGCAGACGGACTCTATTTTTGTAGAGCGCAAGATTGAGGGTGTGGATGCTGATTTCGTGGCTATAACCAAGAAGACTATGACAAGCTTGAAGACTATGACTTATACGGATACGCTGGTGGGCAAGTCGGGGCTTGTTACATACCGTATCAAGGATTATGACTCTGACGGCAGGCAGCGTGTGTCGGGAGAGGTGGCTGTGACAGTCGGAAGTGCTATGGGCAATGAGATTTTCCAGTACGGACGTCTCACCATATCCAATCTGGACGAAGTGTCTACGGACTTTGCAGCGACTTATACGGAAACACCTTCCGTGTTCATGGGACTTGTTACAAACAGCAATGCTACTGTATACCCTTGTAATCTTATTACATCTGTGGCAAAGACGAAGTTCGGCTACAAGCTGTTCCCTTGGAGTCATTCTGGTACTCAGACACTTGCGAACAACGAGCAGATAGCTTTCATGGCTATTCCTGCTGGCAACTATACTTATGGAAGCATGGACATTGAGGTCGGAACGGTGAAGGTGAAGAGCGATACCTTGGATGTGGTATTCAACAAGCCGTTCCCTGAAGGGGTGGTTCCTGTGGTCATTACAGAACTGAAACCGACTTTGAAGACTTCTCCTATCATGATGAAGGCTTGGGATGTCACCAATACCGGCTTCAAGGCTACTATCATGTATGAGGTGGGCGCAGGCACAAATATACGTGTTGCACAGAACATGTCGTACATGGCTGTCACTCCGGGACAGGAGAATATAGGCGATGGCATCATGATAAGTGCCGGACTCGGTGAGAATCCTGCATATGGTTCGACTTATAAGGCAGAGACTTTTACGCGTGAGGTGTACGATCAGGAAGGCGATTCCATGCGTCTCGATACGCTCAGGCTTGACAATCCTTATATCTTCGGAAGCTTGCAGACTTATAATGTGAATGCCGGAACTATCTTGCGCAATCAGCGTGATATAACTGTCGATGTCGATGGCAAGGAGTATGTGACAGGCATACGTTTGAGAAGAATTGTAGACAAGAGTGCTCCGACTTCGGTCAAGGATACTAAGGCTACGGCCGACACTTTCGGATGGATTGCCTTGAGTGCGGCAGATGATGAGGTGGGTATTGAGGATGTGGTTATGGCGAAGAGCGAGAATCCTCTCGCTGTAGAGGTCATCAACCGTTGCATCTATGTTGACGGAGTTGATAATTTTGAGGTATATACTGTCAGTGGTACGAAGGTTGCCGCAAATGCAACACAGGAACCGGGCATCTATGTGGTGCGTGCCGGAAAGAAAACCGCTAAGGTGATGGTGAGATAAAAATCTGTTTGCGACAACTTCGCATTCGGTTCAAATAAGAATCTTGGATGGACCTGTATCGGTCTGTCCAAGATTTTTGTGTCTATTGTGGATTTAGAATAACGCAGGATGATGCAATGACGAAAAGTCTGTCGCTTTTTTGCTGGCCTTGTCTTTTTTTGAAGTGAAAATCGGATATATATCAATTGGGAGTAATGTAATGATGAAGTCTGGGGATATTAGTCTCAGCTGACACCTGTCTGCAAAATGCCATAAGGGCTACTGATATCCTTATATGAACGCTAAAATAATATAATATATATATGATAACAACAAAATATTTTCCTACATTTTTTTTATTTGAAATTTTAAATTACATTTGCGCAAAGAATGAACGTTCTTGCTGAATCTCTGACAGTAGAAGTGCAGAGAAGACTTATAGAGATCACAGATATACATATACAGACCTATTAGTTTGAACTTTTTCTCCTTGGGAATCATAATTAGAAAATAACTGGAATTATTGTTCTAATATACTGATTTTCAAGGAGATTACAAAATGAAATAATGAGATAATTAACTGAATTATAAACTTTTAAATCAGGAATCAGAAGATATTTTTCAACTCCTGATTCGCATAACTTATTAATTAAAACTAATCTTCAAAATGAAAAAACTATTAACTTTAACTTTGATGGCTTCGGCTGCATTTGTGGCAAATGCACAAATGCTTAACAAGACATTAAGAGCTGGTGACATTGTTGAATGGGAAGGAAAGAAGTATTATGTGGGTGCGAATCTTATCGCAAACCCTTCTTTTTCTTTAGACCCAGCTTCATCTGAAACAGGTGATGCTATAGAGGGATGGACTACTAAGGGGTACAGTCAAATGACCACTGCAAATTTTGAGTGGCAGCAGACTGGTGGACATGATGGTCGTGCTTGTATAAAAGGTAAAGGTAATACAGGTGCTGATGGGGTAAATTCGATTGTGACTCGTTGGACAATAGAGCCTAATGAAAAATATTATTTCAGCTATTGGACAAAAGGTTTGACGAGTGATAACCAGTATGTCCCAGTGGTTTCTATTACCGATATGGAATCAACTGCTGGTGGTCAAAATGAGTTGATGGGCACAGATACATCAAAAAATGTTCATCATGGGAAAACTTTGTTGGGAAAGAACGGTGATGACCCAAGTGAAACTTCTTATGGCTTCTCTAAGTGGAATGCTGATGGCTCATGGGCTATGACTTCCATTATGTTTGATTCTTCAGATCCGAACTTGGGTGATGGTCTTGAAGCGCGTTTCTTACAGTATAATGCACGCTGGATAACAACTGCTGTTTCTTTTGATGATTTTTATTTGTCAAAGTTGTATGATGTAGAAACAACTCCACGTATTGAACTTTTGAAAATTACATCTGCTGCTTTGATAGAGGATGGAGAAGAACTCGTTAACTCGCTTAATGACGAAGGTTTATACAAATTGATGGATGAAGTCAGCGATTTGATGATGGAAGAACCTATGGATGGTGCGACAGAAGAAGAGTATGTTGCTTTTAATGATAAAATGGATTTGCTTCTGAATGAGGTGGGTGTAGCTGTTGCAAGAATAGATACTCTTAATTCTTTGATTGTTGATGCTGAGAAGTATTATAATATGGAAGAACAGTATGCTGGTTGGGATGAGTTTGATGAAGCATATCTGACTGTTTCTGATTTTGCCAGCAACGGATATGGTTCTGCTGTGGAAATAGCTGAATCTTTGGCTTATTTGAGAAAGGCTATTAGGGATTATCTATACTCTCAGATTCCTTCAGAGGATACGCCTGCTGACTACACTTTCTTGATTTCTAATCCGTCGTTTGATGCACAGGGACCTTGGTATATTGGCTCAAGCGGTGGTGACCAAAGATTGAATACTGTAGGTGAACGTACTTGTTGGAATGCTTGGAGAAATACAGCTAACTTTGATAATGTAGCAGTTTATCAAGATCTTACAGAATTGCCAAATGGTTATTATACTTTATCTGCAGACATGTTGACACAATCAGGCTGTATCCATGATCAGCATCTTCTTGCAAAGTCTTCGACTGCTATAGCTGTTTCACCTGTTATGACAATTGATGGATGGGGTGTAGGTCTTAACAATACAGGATCTATGGATTCTTATGAATGGGAGAATCTTACTACAGCTAAAGTAACTGTTGTAGATGGTAAACTGACTATTGGTGCTATTGGTACAGGTACAGATGTTGTGCCTTCTGGTTATTCTGACTACCGTCAGGGTTGGTTCTGTGTTACAAACTTCAAACTTCATTATTATGGACCACTTTCTGATGAAGATATCCTTGCCGCTTATAATGCAAAATTGACTGAGGTACAGGCACAGGCTGACATCATGCACTTTGCTGGTGACAAGGCTGCGTATGAGGCTGTGATAAAGGCTAATGCAGGTGTAACATCTGTAGACGGTGTGGCTGCAGCTCTTGCAGCGATAAATGAGGCTCAGGTTACAGCTACTGCTTCAGAAACCAAATATGCTGAGGTTGTTGCCGGTACGTATGCCGGTCTTCAGGATTCAATCCGGAACGCATACAGCGAGAAGGCTGCTCAGATTGTGAAGAAGGCTGTAGACCTTGCAACGGCTGAAATGACTGCTGCTGATGCTACATATACGACAATGGATGCCATGACAACAAAGCTCCGTTACTATCGTGACAGCTATGTGCCTGTATTTGAATCAGCTGAAAATCTTGAAGTAATAGATGCTGTTGCTAAGGTTGCAATGGAAGGTACTCTCGCTGACGAAGTGAATGCACTTACAGCTGTAGATACAATTCCTGGTACTGCTGTTCTCGATGAGCATATTGACATCATCAATAATGCTGTTAAGGTTTGCAAGGTTTCTGACCTTATCGCTGCCGGTGGCACAGATTACACTGCTTTGATTGTTAACCCTACTATTGAGGGTGAAACAGGATGGACATTCAACAGAATAGAGGGTAACACTAATGTAGGTTCAGGTCAGAGCTTCGACGATTCAAGCAGCAACTACCTTGATTCTTGGAATGGTACTCCTGGAAAACTTCGTTACACTGCTTACCAGACAATCGAAAACATTCCTAACGGTGTGTATGAGCTCAAGACTATGAACCGTGCTAGTGGTACAGTCGGTGCAGAAGGTGTATATACTTATGCTATTGCTGATAACGATTCTGTAAATGCTGTATTCAAGGCAATCCATCAGGAACGGATGAATATTACAGAGTTGGGTGGTCCTTCTACAGAATCAGGTGCGGACTCTATTGCATATGTTTCTGATTCTTATGGTTCAATCTTCGCTGAAGCATATAAAGCTACTAACGGTGGTATAGATGTTGAAGAAGGTACTGTTGAAGCTGATATAGTTGAAACAAACAATGGCATGGGACGTGGTTGGTTCTACAATACACTTCAGATTGAGGTGAAGAACCACACCCTTATAATCGGTGTGACTACAGACTCTACTTTCACTCTTGGCTATAAGGATACAGACGGTAATGATTGTGTTCCATTCTCAGGAACATGGATGTCTTGTGACAACTTCACTCTTACACAGATTTCAGCCGGTGACAATACCGGATGGAACCCTGCAACAGGTATCACAGGTGTAGAGAACGAAGAGAATGATGCTATTGTTGTACGTGTAGAGAATGGTGCAATCGTATCTAACGGTGTAATATACAACCTCAGCGGTGTACGTGTAGCCAACGGTTCAAAAGTACCGGCCGGTGTATATGTTGTACGTCTCGGCAACACAGCAAAGAAGGTTCTTGTAAAATAAGAATGACATGATGCGGTCTATGTGGTTTGCATAGATTGACAATAAATAAGAAAAGGAGGTGTATCAGGACTACTGATATGCCTCCTTTTCATATGCGTCCGAATCAGGCTGACCTTTGCCACAGGTTTGTTGACAAAACTATGATTTATGCCTGCATACCACTTACATAAGGAATCTGTGAAAAGTAAGCATTAACTGAAGTACAGGATGCATCTCCAAAATATGACAACATC
>CAZKOB010000144.1:0-7742 GCA_964554265.1 uncultured Bacteroides sp.
TTTCAACGAGCAAGGTAACTAAGCTCCTCCCCTAAGTTAGGGGCAATTGCGGAATAGGAGCAATTGGGGAGCTTGCGACGGAGGGCGTGGCGCGAAGCGACGGAGGAGTCTGTGAAGACAACAGCAAAACATGCTGACTTTCTCAGGAGTATTTCTTCTTTCTTTTTGACACTAAGTCCATCTATCGCGTATGGATTCTTATTAACATAATTAAGATTCGTTCACGTATGAATAATTGCTGAATTTTTGATGATTTGTAGATAAGCAATTGATAATCAATAAAATACTATTTTAGCAAGATAATGCAGTTTTAGGTGCAAGAAGCACAAGTAGGGATTAAAATAGGATATTCTGATAATCAGCAAGTTATAAAATTTCTTGTCCAATATGCCTGTTTTTCGCCACCAAAATCCATCTTTGTTTTTCGTGGCACTGAAAAATCAGATTTATATTTTTTAAGAATTTGAATTTAGTCAACACCAGATTTCAGCCCGAAAAACGGACATTCTCAAACTCGTTCACCTTGAAAATAAATTTCGTTCACCTTGAAAAAATTTTTAAAGTGCCTTTTAAACAAATTTTCAAGGTGAACGAAATTTATTTTCAGCGTACTCTTTTTTCAGACAAAGCACACACGAATGTGAACAAATGTATCTTTTGGAAACGCAAATTATATTATTTTTACATTCGCAGTTCAAGCCCAGAAAACGGCCTTAGAATCGCGCAAATGGAACTTCGGTCGGGTTCAGCCGATTTTACGCAATTCTCGGAGTTTTGAATTTTAACATTTCAAATTGTCACAAAAAAGGCTTGAAATTTATGATAAGTAGATGGTGTAAAGGTGAGGACAACCAAACTGATTTATGGGAATATCAGCTTGGTTGCAGCGTGACAGCCGGACAGACAAATATAGTATGTATCTGCACAACTAACAAAAATATAATTATCTACGCAAGTTCGGTTTAATGCTTAAATCTACCTCGTTGAGGCAGGCGGCCGGGTGTTTTTACAATATTTCTCATACTCGGTCGGTGACATTCCGAATTGTCTGTAGAAAAGTTTGCTGAAATAGGAAGAAGAACTGAAGCCCACCATGAAACAGATTTCTCCAATCCTGTAATTTCCGCTCTTTATGAGTTCCGCCGCCTTGCGTAACCTCATCATCCGTATGATGTCGGCCGGCGACTCTTCAAATGTGCTTTTCATACGTCGGAGCAGCGTGGAACGGCTCATAAGCATCAGTTCCGCCATGCGCTCAACATTGAAATTCTCGTCTGTGACATTAGCACAGATCACGGCTATGACTTTCTGGCGGAACTCATCATCAGTATTATCGGTTACAAACTGATTGTTCGGTGCAGATGACCAACAATCCTGTCTGATCCGTATCCCTTGTGTAAGGGCCTCAAACATATCGGCCTTCGCCTCCTCCTTCTTTTTGCGCCTATCGGCATCGTGCATGAGCTGCATGAGTTTGAGTTTTTTCTGCTTTCTGCGCTTATACAACTTGACTGCTATAAAAGCTATAAGCAATGCGGCAAACGCATACAGGATGAGTGCGGCATTTGTCTGCCACCATGCAGGAAGCACAGTAACATGCAACCGTTTTATAGCTACATCATGGTTGCCATACGTCGCCTTTATTTCCAGAATGTAATTTCCGTGGGGCAAATTGGGATAATCCACAACCCACCGGGCACCAACTCGTTTCCACTCCGTCTCCATTGGTCTCATTCTAAAAAAACAGTTGTATACCGCGGCAGAAGGATGTTCAGGTATGGCAAAATGCAAAGAGATGCCGGGAAAATCATTTTTGAGCACGATCTTCTCTGTATGACGGACAGCCCCACGGAACGAAATGCCTGAACAACCAACAACGGCATCACGATTTCCTGTCTTTATATCAGTGATGTAGATACGGCTCTTCGGCATTCCATGAGCACGGCCATAAGGGCTGAATGTTACCAGGCCATCCATACATCCGAGAAGAAACCTTCCATCAGGCAACTTAAGCATGGCCTTGCGGTTGAATCCGTTCGCCGGAAGACCGTCTGTCTGAGTATATAAGGTACACGAATAATCTTTCTCACGAAAGCACACAAGTCCTTTGCCGGTTCCGGCCCAAATGTTTCCATTACAGTCATCTATCACACTGTAAATGATATTATCGGGAAAGAAGTTGCAAGATGATATACATTCGAAATCGTCAGTCTTGCTACGGTATATACAGAGTCCGCCTCCGTCGGTACCGACAATTATGCGCCCGCTATCGCTGCACACCACACAGCTCACGGTATTGTTGCTCAACGAATGGGTATGGGCTGCATCATGCCTCAGATTCTTCCACGTTCCGTTTCCGGCATACCGCCACACCCCATCGCCAACAGTAGCCATCCATATTCTGCCTTCATGGTCTTCTGTCATGTCGTAAACCCACTTTTGTCTCATATTTTCTATAGGCCTGCAAGTCATGCTGCGCTTGTCCGCCTCGAACAGCCCCACATCAGTGCCTATCCACAACCGCCCCTTGCTGTCGTACAAGATTGAATAAATGCATCCGTCTCCTATGCCAAGTTGCCGTGATGTGTAGTGAGTGATTGTATTGTTTCGTGTATGGACAACATAAATTCCATATTGGAACATGCCGCACAGCAGTGTATCATTGCCACACAGAGCAAGAGAAAGAACATTTCTATGATTGCCTTCGGGAAGGGGAAATTCCGTGATATAATTGCTTTCAGGAGCAATAAAGCCAAGGCCTTTGTTTTCCGTACCCACCCATATACGGCCTCTGTTGTCACAAACCATCTCGCGTATGCGGACAGAAGAGCCGATGCCCGTATCAGAAGAAAAAGAAATATTTTCAACACAAATACCGGAAGGCGGCATATAACACACACCGCCTGAAAATGTCCCGACCCACATACCGCCACTGTTGTCGCAATACATGGAATATATTACATTGTCTGAGAGGCTTGTGCGAACAAACTTCTCTCCATATATATGAGTTGTAGTTCGGGCAATGCAGTCATACAGGTATATTCCATTGAAAGTTCCAATCCAAAGCTGTTCGCCGAAACTGTATATGTTTCGTATCATCGTCTGAGAAATATCCGGAATATCGAGTTTGCCTACAGACAAGTCAGCAGGAGACAGGGCCAACAATTCTCCCTCCTGAACAGCCATTATTATTTGTTGTCCGGACTCACAGAGCATGGAAATCTTCTTTCCCTTGAGTTTGGCAGAAGCGGTTTCCGAAAGCGGACAACGGAAGGTATCGGACGAAGAGTCATATTGCAGGATACCGCTTCCCCATGTGGAAAGCCACACACGTCCCTGAGTGTCAACAAACAAGTGGCTCGGCATCAGATGTCTGTCCGAAGATGCATTTCTCACATCATAGAAATGCAGCCTGTCATCTTTATATCTGAAAACTCCCTGCTCCGGAATGACAATCCATACATTTCCGCCATTATCTCCACAAACTGTAAGTACCCAATTTTTCATGCGCGCACCATTTTGCGCAGCTATGCCAAGATAATTGAATTCGTCGGTCCGGGTGTCGTACACAAAGACTCCTTTTTCTGTTCCAATCCATATTTTATGGTGATCATGGTCGGCAAAGAGTGCGGAAATGTCAGAGGCAGAAAAGCCACTCACATGGTCACGGCATTCTTTTGTTGTGAACATGCTGCCGTCATATCTATCCAATCCCCTTTTTGTTCCGAACCATATAAATCCGTCATCATCCTGTGCAATTGCTTTTACATTATTGTCCGACAGGCCGTCGCCTGTCATGAAACACGTGAAATGCCGATGTGTACAGGCCTTGTCTGCAGCAAACGTTGCAGAAGAAATCAACAGATATAGAAATATTGGAATGAATGCTTTCATCTTGTATATGAGCAAAATTCTGAATACAGTTTCCTTTACTGTCCCAAACACCAAGCAGGAAAGAAAAGAGGTTACAAAAATAAGGAAAAATTTACAGGAAGTGTAAAGAATATGAATTTTGATATACAATAATGAAAGAACTGTCGGGTTACGAGATAAAAACGGCAGATGAAAATAAAACCATGGTCTTTCTTAGAGGGCATCCATTTGCCAAAGTATAGAAATCCATACAAGAGGGAACACAGGCATACCTGCATTCCCTCTGTATGGAAAGCGATCAGTTTGCAGAAAGTACATCGCCTTTCTTCATCTTCACTTTTACAATTTCTTTTTCAGAATCAATTTTTCGTCTGTTCAATGTCAGAGTATATTTTTTGCCGGTCGGTATTTTAACAGAAAATTCGTTGTCCGCCGTGGCAGTGAGCGTAAACTTGTCTACAATCGAATTACTCCATGATACAGCCACTTCCGCACCTCCTCGTATGCAAAGCCCACTGAAACTTCCGTTGCTCCATTCTGCCGGAAGTGCCGGAAGCAACTCAAGATAGCCCTCCTGAGTCTGCAACAGCATTTCCGCTATTCCTGCAGAGCCTCCCGGATTACCATCGAAAGCATAGATGTCGTTCTCGGCCCCGGCAATTCCACCCGGCGAAACTGTCATCAGATTAGCGCGCGAAAGGTTGCCTTCAAGGGTCTTGACACTTTCGTAGGCTTTCGCGGCATCTTTCAAACGCGCATAAAAACAGATCATGTTGGCACGGCTCCATTCTGTATCTTCCCAATCAGGAGCTGCAAGACGAAGTTCCATTGTTTTGCGGACAGCAGCGGACAGTTCCGGATCTCTCTTCAAAGTGATTTGTGAGTAAGGATAGAATCCCATGATGTGCGATGTGTGTCGATGGTTAGGATTCACAACTTCAAAATCTTCAGACCATTCCATTATTCCTCCGTCTTTTCCGATACGGTAAGGAGGGAACTTTGCAATGGCGGTACGCAGGCTGTCGGCAAAACCAGAGTCTATACCGAGTATTTCTGTTGATTGCAGACAGGCAGACAGAACTTCATAGGCAAAAGTACGGTCACATGTCGGCATCATAGAGGCACAGCAATACTGTCCGTCATATCCGAACCCGTTTTCAGGTGAGATGCTCGGCCCTGTCACAAGATAACCGCTACGTGGATCCTCCGTCATATAGTCGAGCAAAAACTCTGCATTTCCTTTGAGCAGCGGATAGGCTGTATGGCGAAGGAAATCCTTGTCCTGGGTGTATTCATATTCAGTCCAAAGATGGGCGGCAATCCATGACGAAGCGGTAGGAAAGAGTCCCCAAAGAATACTATACGATGGGGCTGTGAATCCCCAGACATTGGCGGTTGTATGCGCAGTCCATCCCCTGCACCCGTAGACAACCCGGGCCGTTTCTTCGCCATAGTGTGCAAGATCGGCAATATAATTGAAAAGAGGTATATTACATTCTGCCAGATTACCCACATTAGCAACCCAATAGTTCTGTTGCGTGTTCATATCAAGATGGTAGTCATTGGTCCACGGCATTGTACATGCCTTGTTGTCGTTAAAGAATCCCTGCAAAGCGATAGGAAGCGGAGAGTTCTTTCGGGAAGAGGCTATGGTGAGATAACGTCCGAACTGGAAAAACAGAGCGTCCAGCGAAGGGTCTTCCACTCCGTTCTGAGCTTCAAGGCGCCGTACATCTGTCGGCACATCATTACGGTCTATCCGGCCGAGCTGTACATCAACTCTGGAGAACAGCCGGGAATAATCATCTATGTGTCTGCGTTTCAAGTCTGAATAAGTTTCTGCAAGCGCATTATCCACAGCTGACTTGCATGCAGACTTGTATTCCGGGTTCTTGAAATCGGTACGGAAATCTACGATGAGAACCACATCGTCAGCGTGTTCCACCTTCAGAATACTATCACCGGAAACGACTGTCCCTCCATCATTCGCCACGGCTATTCTTCCTTCATAGTGTACACCTCCGGTTCCGTGCATAGGGAACAGAGCCTGACCAAAGAACACCAGCCGGTTGTTCTCTATACGATAATCAGACTGCCGTAACAAATCCAGAGAAAGCTCAAAGGATATACTTTTCTTCTTGTCGGCCGAAAGACGCACAACAAGCACATTGTCGGGGTTCGATGCAAAATATTCTCTATAATAAGTAACATCACCTGATTTAAAAGAAACTGTACTTACAGCGGTATTCAAGTCGAGCGTGCGCCGATAATCATTTACCTCCCCTTCGATATCGGAAAAACGAAGTTTGATGTCACCAACCGGCAGGTGGGTACCAAAAGAATGAGGAGTTCCGACAAGCTCATTTCCTGCAATCCGGTTGCCTTCAACCACCTTGCCTTCAAAGAAAAGCTTGCGCAAATCATCCATACGTTCCTTTCCGAAAGGTTTGTGCTGGTTGCTGTCGTACTCTCCGGACCAAAGAGTCGATTCATTAAGTGCGAGAGTTTCTTCTGTTGTCCCTCCGTACACCATTGCGCCAAGGCGTCCGTTACCAACAGGCAGACTCTCCATCCACTTCTCTGCAGGTTGTCTATACCACATCACCAAGTCTGGCTTGTCTGCTGTTCGTGCATCCTTGTCTGCCGTATGGCCGCAGGAGCATGCAAACATCGCTGTTACCATAGTAAGGCAAAGGCCTGTCTTTGTTTTGATCTTCATTTTGTTTCAAAGTTTTAGATTTGTTGATACTGTTTCTTGCTTTTTGAACGACAAAAGTATATGGATAGTCGATAACCTGAAGGAAAAATCGTGTCATCGTAATGTAAATTTGATGCAAATGTCATTTTTTGACGCAAATATGCTAAGAAACAACCTGTATGCAGAGAGAAAACGATGCCGGACAAAACATGAAAGAGGCGGTGAATACAGAAAACATCTCTCCTGGCTTCATCGTCGTGTCGCCAAAACATGCTAACCGAAGATTCCCGCTGTTCTCTGATGTCTTTTCATGGGACTGACGTCCTCATCAATTAGTTTGGTTATCCTACCTTCGCACCGTCCACTTGTCATAAAATTCCGGCTTTTTCTGACAATCTGAAATGTTAAAATTCAAGGCTCTGAGAATCGCGTAAAATCGGCCGAACCCGGCCGAAGTTTCATTTGCGCGATTCTAAGGCCGTTTTCGGGCCTTAATCCCAGAATGTAAAAATAATATAAATTGCGTTTTAAAAAGATACATTTATTTACATTTGCGTGTGCTTCATCCGAAAAAAGAGTACGCTGGAAATAAATTTCGTTCACCTTGAAAATTTATTCAAAAGGCACTTAAAAAATATTTTCAAGGTGAACAAAATTTATTTTCAAGGTGAACAAAATCGAGAACGACCGTTTTTCGGGCTGAAATCCGGTGTTGCACAAATTTATTTCTTAAAAAGTCTGAATCTGATTTTTCTGTGACACGAAAAACAAAGATAGATTTTGGTGGTGAAAAACAAGAGTCTTAGGCAAGAAATTTTATAACTCACAGATTATCAACACATCCTATTTTTATCTTTGCCTGTGCTCTTTGCACCTAAAACTGCACCGTTTTACTGAAACAATATTTTGCTGATTATCAATTACTTATTAGTAAAACTTTAAAAAATAGTTCGTTAATCATATGTAAACGAATCTTAATTATGTTAATAAAGTTCCGTTTGCTATGGGTGGATTTTATGTCAAAAAGAAAGAAGAAACGTCTATAAGAAAGATTGTTGCTATTGCTTGTGTTTTCACAGACTCCTCCGTCGCTTCGCGCCACCTCCCCTAAGTTAGGGGGAGGAGCTTAGTATGATTGCTGATGTAAATGCATTAACCTATCATTGATATT
>CAZKOB010000145.1:0-7578 GCA_964554265.1 uncultured Bacteroides sp.
CGGACGATTTTATGCGATTCTGCGAGGCCTTGATTTTAACATTTCAGATTGTCAGGAAAAGTCCGTAATTTATGACAAAAAGATGGTATTACGGTAGGAATAACCAAGCCGGTTTATGAGTACGTCGGCCTTGTTGCAGTGTGACAGCCGGGACCGGTAGACAAGATACATATCTGTACCCGACTTCGTCACTTAAAAAACAACAGAAATCTAATTGTCAACGCGGGCCGATTTAAGAAAGTCCTGTAAAAAGTGGGTAATCCTGCAAACTTTTTGTATCTTTAAAGTTAATATTCAAACACTTACAAAAAAGACAAGCAATGATTACCCACTTTTTACAGGGCTTTCTTAAACCAGACTCGCGTAGAAGTATCAGTTTCCCTTTGCCATATCCGGCGGCCTCGGCCAATGTATAATCCGCAAATCCGGATTTGCGGATTATATTTAGGGGGAATACCCAAATATACGAAAAAGCCAGCTAATTTGCAATAGTTTAAGTATGAATTAGTTGGCTAATTTTATAGGATTTACTGAGTATCCCTACTTAATTTTTCAGGGCCTCGTAGAGTTTGTTTATAGCTTTTTCTGCATTTCCTGTTTCTTCGTACAGAGTGACAAATTTGCTTCCGATGATAGCTCCGGCTGCATTTTTCATTGCAGATTCCAACGTTTGTTTGTTGGATATGCCAAAACCGATCATTCTCGGATTGTGAAGATTCATACTGGCAATACGGCTGAAATATTCCTGTTTAGCTTGGTTAAATTCTTTTTGTGCTCCTGTTGTTGCCGCCGAAGATACCATATAAATGAAGCCGTCTGTATGCTCATCAATGAAACGTATGCGCTCTTCACTCGTTTCCGGTGTGATGAGCATGATAATTCTGATATCGTATAGGTCTGCTATAGGCTTGTATATTTCCTGATAATCTTTGAACGGAAGATCCGGAATGATAATTCCGTCTATTCCGCATTCAACGCATTTTGTACAAAAATTTTCAAAACCGAACTTCATGATAGGGTTAAGGTATCCCATAAGAATAAGCGGTATCTGAACCTCTTTGCGTATGTCATGCAGTTGCGAAAACAATAAGCGCAGGGACATTCCGTTTCTTAGCGACTGGGTTGCTGCATTTTGAATCACAACTCCGTCTGCCATAGGGTCGCTGAAAGGAATTCCCACTTCTATCATGTCTACACCATTTTTTTCGAGTGTCTTTATGGTGTCCGCCGTTCCTTCAAGAGTTGGATGTCCGGCACAGAAATATATTGATAATATTCCTTGTTTCTTGGTCTGAAACAAATTGTTTATTCTGTTCATATTTTGGGGGTTAATAGTTAATGTATAAGTTGCCTGATATATACTCATCCTCGTAGTTCATGCAGAAAACTTTCAAGAACTTCGATATTTTTAACTCCTGGCGATATTTCAAAACGACTGTTGAGGTCTATTCCCAAGAAATTAGGATGTTGCAGTTGCTTTATTGTTTGTACATCTTCCGGACGAATGCCGCCACTAAGTATGAATGGTCGTGCACTTTTGTAATATTGCAGCAGATTCCAGTCGAATTGTCTGCCACTTCCTCCATACGTGCTGCATCTGGTTTCCAGCAGAATATAGTCTGTTGCATTCTCATAGTCCTCACATCCTTTTATATCTTCCATCTGTTCTATTGGGATAGACTTCATTATTCTTGTTTGTTCAGGAAGACTGCTTTTCAGATTCCGGCAAAAGTTCGGAGTTTCATGCCCATGCAGTTGGACAATATCAAGTCCATATTCGGAAACTTTCTGTTTGATGAATTCTTCAGTTGCATTTACAAACACTCCGGCTTTTTTTGCATGTTCTGGCAGATATGAAGGCTTGCTGTGCACATTCCGAGGTGAATGGGGATAGAATATGAATCCCATCCAATCAACTCCGAGTGCTTCCACCTTGCGTATATTGGCTGCATCACATAAACCGCATACTTTGACAATCATTTGTTACTCTCCTTTTAATGACAATATCTTGTCTATAAATATTTTGAGTGCTTCAGCCGGTTTTTCTTCTTTCATGAAAGTCTCTCCTATAAGAAATCCGCGGAATCCGGCTTTACGTAAATCCACAACCGTTTTGGGGTCGGATATGCCACTTTCCGAGACACGTATATATTCCGGTGGAAGAGCGGAAGCGAGTTTGTAGGAGTTCTCTACATCGGTATGAAACGTTCCGAGATTACGGTTGTTCACCCCTACCATATCTATGTTTTCTCCTACATAGTCGAGTTCTTTTTCCGTATGTACCTCAAGCAGAGTTTCCAAGCCAAGTCCGTGCGCTGTTTTTGCAAGCATCTTGCATTCTTCTTTCTTCAGTCCGGCGGCGATAAGCAATACCGCATCAGCGCCAATTTCGCGAGCTTGAAATAATAGATATTCATCTATGATGAAATCTTTTCTGAGAATGGGTGTTTCTACGGTTTTCCGCGCTATCCGTATGAAGTCCATCTTTCCGCCAAAATATTTTTCGTCTGTCAGAATCGACAATGCCGCAGCACCGTTCTTGGCATATCCGTCCGGAATGATTTCTGGTTTTCCGGCTTCTTTTATCCAGCCTTTGGATGGAGATTTCCGTTTAAATTCGGCGATGATTCCCGATGAAGATTTGAGCAGTGCATTGCTCATTGAGCGTTTGGCGGACACGTCATTCGCCATTATGTTTTCCACCGTCTTATACAACATGGTGGGAGCAATGTCCTTCTTCTGCATTTCCACCTCAATCCGTTTCCATGCTATAATTTCTTCAAGTACATCTCTCATACGCTAACTGTTTATCTCGATGAATTTTTTCAGGCATTTCAAAGCTCTGCCGCTTTCAAGCGATTCGCGTGCAATGTTGACGCATTCTTCTATTGTCTTGTTTTTTTCTATGATATTTATGGCAAAGGCGGAATTTGCTATGACTACATTTCTCTGGGCTTCTGTCGATGTTCCTTCAAGCACACTGTCGAATATGGCTTTTGCCTCTTCCTTTGTTTTTCCTCCGTACAGTTCTTCTTGTTTTACCTCGTTAAACCCCAGATCTTCAGCCTTCATCACTTTTTCCATATAGTTGGTTGTTACCTTAAATTCACTCGTAAGTGAAATCTCGTCATAACCGTCATAGCTGCATGCAACGCCAAAGCCTACTCCAAGCTTTTGCAGAGCGTTGGTATAAAGACGCATCTGGTTTAAGTTGGCTACTCCGAGAAAGTTGTATGTCGGCCTGCATGGATTGGCGAGGGGGCCGAGAAGGTTGAAACATGTTGGTATTTGCAGTGCTTTGCGTATTGGTGCCACAAACTTCATCCCATAAGCGAAAAGAGGGGCATGTAAGTAAGCTACTCCGGATTCTTCAAGAGAATGTTTCAGCTTGTCTGGATTGTTGGTAAATATGACCCCGTGTTCTTCTATCACATTACTTGCACCGCTTACAGATGTGGCACCATAGTTGCCATGTTTGCTTACCTTGTATCCGGCTCCTCCGATTACGAATGCCGAGCAGGTTGAGATATTGAAAGTGTTTTTTCCATCTCCACCTGTTCCTACGATGTCGATAGTCTGATATGGAGATAGGTCTATGGAGAGTCCTGTGGCAAGAAGACCGTCTCGTAGTCCAAGCAGTTCATCCACTGTAATTCCCCTCATCTGTATTGCCATGAGGAAGGCCGCTATTTGTCGTTCGTCATATTTATTTTCGACTATGTGTAGCATCAGTTCATGTGTCTGCTTTCTTGTGAGATGTTTGCCGTCTATAAGTGATGTGAGTATTTGCTTCATTGTCTACTGGTTTTTTAGGTTTAATGTTTCAGCCAATTTTCTATAATACGTTTTCCTTGTGGGGTGAGTACGCTTTCCGGATGGTATTGTATGCCTCGTATATCGTATTCTTTGTGACGGATGGACATGATATACCCTTCGTCACTCACACCTGTCACTTCTATGCAGTCCGGCAACGTATTGTTGTCGATGACCCATGAATGATATCTTCCCACCTCTATATTTCTCGGCAGACTGTCAAATATATAATCGTCGACTGTTATGTTTGCCGGGGTGGCTACACCGTGGAACACACTGCTGAGGTTTGTCAGTGTACCTCCGAAGGCTTCGCCTATAGCCTGATGTCCGAGGCATACACCGAGAATGCTCTTCCTGCCTTTGTATTCTTTAATGACATCCAGCAACAGACCTGCCTCTTCCGGTATACCGGGTCCGGGGGATAAGATTATCTTGTCAAACTCCTCAATATCTTCGAGGTGGAACTTGTCGTTTCTAAGGACTGTGACATCTGTCCCGAGTTCTTTTACAAGATGGCTTAAATTATATGTAAATGAATCGTAGTTGTCTATGATTACAATTTTCATCTTATTCATATATATGTGCTTTAAGACTTGCGTCTTTGTTGATGTGTCTTTTATGTTTGATTGAGTTGTCGCTACACCTTTGGACAGCGGCTGATTGGACTCATGTCATATCCTGTCAATTTACAATTCCGTGGCAATATCGATAGCCCTGCGTAGTGCTCCGAGTTTGTTGTTTACTTCCTGAAGCTCATATTCTTCGTTGCTCTTTGCCACGATACCTCCCCCTGCCTGAAACCATAGTTCGTTGTTTCTGCTTACGAAGGTACGTATTGTGATTGCCTGATTAAGGTTACCGTTGAATCCGATGAAACCTATACATCCGCCATACGCACCGCGATTGTGTGGCTCATATTCGCTGATTAATTGCATGGCACGCACTTTGGGGGCTCCGGAAAGGGTGCCGGCCGGAAAGGTGTCGATGAATGTTTTTATAGGGTCTGCATCCTTGTCAAGTTCTCCGCTCACACGGCTTACGAGATGTATCACATGACTATAGTATTGCATGTCTTTATAAAAGTCCACCTTCACATTGTGGCAGTTTCTGCTCAAGTCGTTTCTGGCAAGGTCTACGAGCATGACATGTTCCGCATTCTCTTTCGGATCATTCTGCAGGTATAGGGCATTCTGCCTGTCTTGTTCCGGATTTCCCGTACGTTTGGTGGTTCCGGCAATCGGGTCAATATATGCTCTCCCGTTTTCTATGCGGCAGTGTGTTTCCGGTGAAGAACCGAAGATTCTGAACCCTCCGAAATCGAAGTAGAACAGATAAGGAGAAGGGTTTATGCTCCGTAGTGCACGGTAGAGTTTGAAGTCATCACCTTTGTATCTTTGAATAAATCGTCGTGACAATACAATCTGAAAGACGTCCCCACGCATACAGTGTTGTATTCCCTTTCGTATGTTTGCCTTGTGTTCTTCGTCTGTGAGCGTACTGCTTACTTCGCCTATTGGATGAAACTCGTAGGTTTGGAAAGTTCTGTGAAGGACATCATGTTCGAGTTGTTCCAAGTCGTCCTCTTCTTCTTCGCTGAGCAGCTCTATTAAAATCATCTCGTTGCGAAAGTGGTCGAACACGATGACGTCCTTATATAATATGTACAGCATATCCGGAGCGTCATTCTTTGCTCTTGTTTCATCTTTTACATTGATGTTTTCAAAATATCTTACCGCATTGAACGATGTGTATCCATACAGACCGCAATACTCCGAATTGTCGCCTGAGATGGTGAATTTATTCAGAAAATCATTGATAGCCGTGTCCGATCGGTATGCTTCGGAAATGCTTCTTTCTGTTTTGCTGCCGTCCGGAAATTTCCCGATGGCTTTTCCATGTTCCATACTTATGGAAGCAATGGGGTGGATCCCGATAAAGGAACGGCTGTTCTCCCCTCCGTGATAGTCGGAACTTTCCATCAATGCGCTTTGCGGATAAGCGTCACGCACTTTCATGTAAGTGCTCACCGGAGTGTTCAAGTCGCCGAGAACCTTCTTTGATGCTGTATGATATATGAATTTTCCCATAATTGTCTATTTGAAATGTTTCAGATAAGTGTCTATATCCTTGTCTCCTCGTCCGCTCACTGTGAGTAC
Source organism: uncultured Bacteroides sp. (assembly GCA_964554265.1). GTDB lineage: Bacteria > Bacteroidota > Bacteroidia > Bacteroidales > Bacteroidaceae > RGIG8745. The sequence continues at coordinate 5,970 of CAZKOB010000145.1, forward strand.
CACCACATCGTCGCTCTTGAAGCGCATTTTGGGCAGAGCACCGAGGGCATGCGCACTTTCAAGCGCCGGGATGATACCTTCCAATCTTGTAAGTTCAAAGGCGGCTTCCAAAGCTTCATTGTCGTTTACAGCTACCACTTGCGCGCGTCCTTGCTTGTAAAGATTGCAGTGCAGTGGTCCCGTTCCCGGATAATCCAATCCTGCCGAAATGGAATAAGGCTCTATGATTTGTCCGTCTTCAGTCTGCATAAGTTTTATTCGTGAACCGTGGAGAATGCCGTCGCTGCCTATCTGCATAGATGCAGCTGTCATGTCGGTGTCCATGCCGAGACCTCCGGCTTCTGAGAGCACGATTTTCACTCTTGCGTCGTTTATATAATGGTATATTGTTCCCGCTGCATTGGAGCCTCCGCCCACACATGCCATGAGATAATCCGGGTAGTCGCGTCCGATTTTCTCTTCAAGTTGCCATCTGATTTCTTCGGATATGACGCTTTGCAGACGTGCAACCATGTCCGGATAAGGATGCGGACCTACCGTGGAGCCTATGATATAGAATGTATCGGCCGGATGGCAACACCAGTCGCGGATGGCTTCGTTGGTTGCATCTTTCAGCGTCTTGTTTCCGCTTGTTACGGGCAACACTTCCGCTCCGAGCATCTTCATGCGTTCTACATTCACGTGTTGGCGCTCTACATCTGTGGCTCCCATGTAGACCACGCAAGGCATGTTCATCAGGGCGCATACTGTTGCTGTTGCCACACCGTGCTGTCCAGCACCTGTTTCTGCAATGATGCGCTTCTTCCCCATCTTCTTGGCTATAAGAATCTGTCCGAGGGCATTGTTTATTTTGTGTGCACCCGTATGGTTCAGGTCTTCTCTTTTCAGATACAGTCGGCACCCGTATTTCTTACTCATTCTGTTTGCAAAATAGAGTGGGGAAGGGCGGCCGACATAATCTTTCAGAAGATGGTGATATTCTTTCTTGAACTCTTCGCTTTCTATTATGGGCAGATATGCTTTTTTCAGGTCTTCCACTGTCTTGTAAAGGATTTCCGGAATGTAGGCACCGCCGTATTCGCCATAGAACCCATTTGAATCTACTTGAAAATTCATAGTCTTTTTATTTTTTTTCTGTGTATATTTTTATTTGTTTTGTCAAATATGGATGAATCCCAAAAGAAAAGCCTGTCGCAAGTACGACAGGCTTTCTTTGTATATGCTTTTCTGTTTTGAACGCATTTCATAAAGGAGCAGTCTGGGTTGACTTACGACTTTTTGTGTCTTAAGCTATGCCAACGCCAATATGTATTCATGTTCTTTTTCATAACGAGTGCAAAATAACATAAATTCTTTCATATAGACAAATAAAAAAGCATGAAAATTACGTTTCGTAAGATTTTTGTGATTTTTTTCTTGACTTCGTCATCGTGTCCCCAAAAATTCTCATCGTAAAGTTTGACTATTCTTTGATGGCTTTTCATGAGTCCTGATGTCCTCACAGACCGGCTTGCTTATTCACTTCCAGTTATCTGTTTGTCATAAATTACGGGCTTTTTCTGACAATCTGAAATGTTAAAATCAAGGTCTCGCAGAATCGCGTAAAATC
>CAZKOB010000146.1:0-7468 GCA_964554265.1 uncultured Bacteroides sp.
ATTGGGGAGCTTGCGACGGAGGGCGTGGCGCGAAGCGACGGAGGAGTCTGTGAAGCCACCTGCTTAAAATCGCAAGAGGAGTCTGTGGATACATCAACAAAAAAACTTGCAAGCTCCCCAACTTCTTACAAGACTTTCTTAAACCGAACTCGCGTCTGCCTGAACTTCTTCCACCGTCTATCTTCTTTCACCATATTCTACCCAGATATACGGAACAAGCATGCCATAGTATAGAATCCACGAAAGTACATCCAACACACAGGTTTCATCGCCCCATGCGGCAAAAACGTGGGTATATCTTGCACACGCGATGAACTGCGAAGCAACGAACAGCATGACGAAATAACCGGAAGACAAACTTATCAGCCGCGTATGGGCGGCTACTATGTCGCGCATCGTGACAAATCTTCCGGAAGTGTATCCGTATCCGTTCCCTGCTATCAATGCCAAGACAAACAGCAGTCCGGGCACACTCTTGCTGAAAGGAGAATTGTGTAATGTTCCGAAAGCATTGAGCAACACCGCTCCGGGCCACGCTACAAGGGCCAGCACCAGCAGGCAAAAAACAAAGAGAAGAGTGAGTGTAAAAAGTAATGCCCGCTTCTGTTTCAACGATGAAACAAAGAAGCAAGCCGTCGGAAGTCCTGATTCGATGATTACACTAAGCCCCATCATCAGAAGCAGTACCTCCGCAGTGGGCACTGATACAAAATTCGGCACCACATTCACTACTGCCCAGCGTATTCCGTCGGCACAAAGAAGATTCTCCATACCCATGCCATACACACTGCCTACCCACGACCACAGAGAAAGAAGCACAATCAAACATATCAGCACACAAGGGATGCGGTAGAGCACCACCGCCACAACCGCCTTACTCATCATCCGGTTCAAGATTGTCGATATCGAGAATACGAAGTTCCAAAGCTCTCGTCACAAGCCGCGTTGCATTTATCCCTCCCGAAGCACGTTCAGCAGGAGAGAACAAACGGGACACAAGGTCGTTCTGCCTCTTTTCAAGCGACTTCACCCCGAAAGGCATCCCTTTCAGATTGGTTATCATCTCTTTTGTATAGCCCAGAGCAAGATGCCTCAACAGACGCTCATCATATTCGTCTATATCATAGTCAATCATCGCATCCTGTCTGCGGCTCTCGTTAAGGACTGACCGACGGAAACGGCTGATAATCTTCTCAAGTATGGGCTGGTTGAAGACCATACGTTTGCCATCCATCACACTCTGCACGTCACCTTTCGTAAGCAGTTCGCCACTTTTGAGGATAATGCCGTCTGCCCCGGCATCAAGCGCATCGACCCAGAGCTTTTCATTCAACACCTCTCCCGTGAATATAAGCACATGCACATGATTGTACTTCCGGCGCAACTCACGGCATATATCCACACCTACCGTTGTAGAACCTCCAAGCCCCAAATCAAGAAGAACAAGATCGGGAACATGAACTTTCAGCAGTTCCCATAAATCCTTCTCGCTCATTGCCGCTCCTATCACTTCAGCCTGAGGAATCTCATTGCGGAATATTTCCTCCGTGCCTTTCAGCTCCAGCTTTACATCCTCTACTATTATTACTTTGAATTTGTCCATATCTGATTTATTTATAGTCTTTCTTTTATACATACACAGGAGGGCTACAGCACAGCCTCACATCCATCCATGTTCATCCTATGCCAATGTGCGTTTCCTCTCCGGAACAGTGAAAACCACGGAGAGACAACCATCACCGGCATGCTGTTCCGCATATATCCTGCACCCTCGATGCCCCACATATTCGTCATGTTCACGTATAATCTGCTTGCAAACAAGATACTGCGCGCCCTGCAATCTGTCTGAATCGGCATCATACCTGATATTGTCCGCATAGAATATACGTTGTGGCTCAGCGGCATCATACGGAAGCCTGCTGTCTGAATAGGCAAAGACAACAAATCCGCCTGCATGCCTGCATACAAACGAGAGCCTTCCCTCCCCTTCATGTTCAAACGAAAAAGACAGAAGATTGTCAATCATGTATTCAAGCATAAGCACATCGCCCGTAACCGACAGGCCGTCCATACAATCCACACACAGCTCAAGCTGCATGTGATGCTTCCTGTTGAGCTTCGCCACGCTGCGTTCCATGTACTCCGCCAATGCAGCCACATCAACAGTCTTCCGTCTGAACACAACCTTCCCCAGCTGCCTCAAAGCACACGAAGAGAGCAGAGTGAAAGTCTCCTTATAGTAGTTTACCAACTCTGACATGCCGTATAATCTGTCTGTAAACATCTCCCCACCGGATTCTTCACGGTTCATGCTGTCGGCAATCTGCTTTATCTTGTTGGGATAGTACATCGTCTCATGCTTTATGGTGGAAAGACAATTGTCGAGCACCATGTTCTGCACATGCAAGTTGTTCGCCTCAAGTTCCGCACGGTTCCTCTCATCCTCAAGAAGTTCAATGTCCAACATTCTCGTACTTACCTTTATCGAAGAATAATAGAAATGTATAGCCGTAAACTGAGCCACAAGAAGGAAGACAAGCTCTTCATCTTCCGACAAGGAGGAGTCGTGCAGGACCATAGCCATAGCTCCGAGAGTAACAGCACCCTCTTCATCCTCCATTGTCAGAGGATAAGCACGAAGACGCCCCCCGGCCTTCACTACCGGTGCCGATTCCCTGATACACAAGTTCATAATCTCCTCCACTATATCCTTGTCCGGACAGGAACGCGAAAAGTCGCAACGCAGTTTCTGTCCTGCATCATCCACAATACACAACCCCACCCCATCGGCCATGCGTATATCGCTAACTCCATGCAACAGCACTTCCGCCTCATCGCCTTTCTTCGTAGCAAACAGCCGTCCGTTGAACTGCATGAGCTGCCGCATATTAAACACGGGCAACACGTTGTGACGATAGTATATAAGGTAATACACCAACAGTCCACACACCACAAGCAGCACCACCAGTATCAGTACGGTCTGTTTGTTTATGTTCGTCTGCTGGATAGCATTACAATAGTCCTCAAGCCTCTTGTCCTGAGCCATTAGCTTGTAAAGCCGCGTATAAATTTCGTTGTTGTACACATACAGATGCCAGTCGTTAAGTGCAAGCGCCGCAATAGCCGCCTCATTCCTTATATCGAGAATCACATGATAGTCTGTATCGAACCCTCTGTTCCACAGTTCTATTTCCGGCATATACGAACCTCCGTACATTGTCATAAGCTCCTCTCCCTCAGGCACCATCTTCCGGTAATACGCATTCAACGACATACGTGCCGAGTCGGCATAAAGCAAGGCATTACGGTAAGCACCTTCCACATTGGCATAATATGCCGAATCGGCATAAACGGAGGCCTTGCGCAACAATGAATCATCGGAAGTCCATTCATATTCTTCTCCTGAACCGCTTCCGGAAACAGCATCGCGACATGAGAACATGCCCAAACAAGCCGACAAAGTTGACATTAAACACAGAACATGTACGACTCCCTTTGGAAGCCGGAAGAAAAAACGGCTTCCATGCCCAAGTTTACTGTCAATACCGAAAGTACACACTGCAAACACCTTGCTCGTCTTGCGATATTTCTCAATGATGCCCTTACAGTTCATCAATCCAAAACCATATCCTTTGCTGCTCCTCAACTCCGCATCATTATCCACATCACCTATGCGCGCAGAATCATACACTTTCTCTCCGCATATCAGCGCTACGTCCTCAGCCGACAATCCCCGCCCCGTGTCCTTCACGGAAATCTCCACATACTCCGCCGTCTCTTCAGCTTCAAGGCACACACTGCCACCTTCGGGAGTGTACTTCCTCGCATTGTCGAGCAATGTGTTCATCATAAACAGGGTCAGAGGCTTGTCTGCCTTTACTATAGCCGACGAGGGTTTTATCTCCAGCGATATATGCTTGTTGTCGAATGCGCCACGCATCTTGTTCAGTGTATCAAACAATGTGCCAAGACAAAATGTTTCCACATTCAGGCTTACAGTCCCCTGTTTCACCTTCACCCAATGTGTCAGCACATCATTATATTCGTTGATTTTACTTATAAGTTCACTGATATACAAAAGCCTTTCCTTCACCACGCCTCTATCGGCACAGCCGATCAGTTTGCCCACTTCATTCACCACACGGTCGAGGAACGGAGCTATGCCGTAGACAATGGACAGGCATGTACGCTTGTCGATATTCGCACGCTTATTGTTGGCGATATTCATCTCATACATACAGTGCTCCTCTTCAATGTTTCTCCCTTCATCACCAAGCAAGACGAATGTCTCTCCATTCTTGACAGCCCAACGGAAAAACACTCTGACGATATTCAGCAACTCAAGGTCATACCCCTTAAGTCCGCAGTCGTCTACCTCCCAGTTTCTGCCTGCACAAGGAAAGAGTGTTTCCATGTCATTGTCCACAGCGGCATGCAAAGCCGACACAATGCTTCCACTGTCTGCCGCATCCGCTGCTACCTGAGCCGTAAGTTTGCGACACAGTTCTATAACTCCAGACAGTTTCTCCGCCTGACATTCACTACGCCGCTTAAGACGCTTGCCAAGCCCTGCCATCACCGATACAAGAATGACTATCAATACTCCGACAAGCACAAGCAGGGCATTGATCTTCTTTTCCTCAAGTTCCAGAGTCTCAAAGCGCTGCTGCATCCTCATGTCCTGCCGGGTCACATCAAGAATGTCAAGATAAATGTTACGATTGTAGTCCGATTCTCTCTTCATACCCATAGCACTATACACCTTGCTCAGATGCTCGCGTATGCTTGCCATCCATTCCGGCACGGCAACAATATCGACATCTGCAATCCAGTTCATCTCCGTAGAGACACTGTCTCCGTATTCACGGTAAGGGTAAAGTGTGTCGTCGGCCATCCAAACAGAATCCTCCTCACCGCCATCGGTCACTCCCTCCCCATGATTTCTGCAATACTTTCTGTGGTGCGCATTGACACATTCCAGCGCTTTCACCACAGAGGCGAACGACAGGTCATAACATTGCTTCGACAGATACCACTCCGAAATGGTGATATAGGCGGCCGACATATAGAGCATACTGCCGTACCTGCCACATAAATCCAGCGAACGCTCGGCCATGAACAACGGCATGTCATGCAGCCTCACCGTATCAGCATCAAGCATACCTCTTATGAACATCATCCTCCCACGGTTCAGTGTATCCGCACGGATGAAACTGTCGGCAAGTCCTTGCAGTGCCATTCCCTCAAACAAGATCATCCCGGACTGTCTGCCCAGAGCAAGGGCACGTACAAGCATGCGCTCCTCCTCTTCTCCGACCACATCATCACCGTCCATACCGTCAAGGATTCCTCCCGAACCTATCATGTAATAATAGTATGCAAGCTGAGCCGAATCGTCTTCTACAATCTGAAAGTTTTCCGTTATACAGTCTATCTCTTCCGCTGCCAGCCTATCCTGCCTCAGATAGTAATAATACACAGAAGAAACAATATGAAATTCACTCCGGGCATAGCACCACAGCCTCTTCTGGTGAGGGTTCATATACGCTTCTTCCCTGCGTATACGTTCCATACGCTTGATGGCGCTGTTGTGATAATCATAGAAATCCTTGTTGGCGGATATGCGCTGACAAATCTTCATCATGCCTACATCTGCAACAAGCATCATCAGTTCGTTCTCCGACTCTTCAAGCACATCGGAAAACAACTGTCGCGCCCCTGCATAGTCCATACGCATCAGCCTGACAAAGGCAAGATTACAGAGCGCCTCATCGCGTCCGTCTGCATATCCACATGCCATAGACAATGCCTGTTTCGCTTTCGTCTCGGTCGAATCGAGCGAACGGTAACGGCAACTGTATGCAATCATGTTAAGAGAATCGACGTGCATTCTGATGTCTGCCATACTACTGCCGTCACATGACGACAGTATGGAAAATACTATCAGAAGAACTGATGCATATATCAGATGTATAACAGTTTTCACTTAGTCCGGATTTCATTTTTACACAAAAATACTACATTATCGCGACTTTTATGCCACAAGTATGCTTTTTTTGAAAAATGTAGCGTATATTAGCGTCCGGTTTTTCAAACAGTTGCAAACGATGAACAATATATATTACAATCAAATAGTAGAACTTCTGGCCTACAAAACGGAAGGTATGAAATTATGCAATATTGTAAAGTATATATATAATTGCAATTGCAACCTGTTTGAGGACAACAATTTGTACAAACGTATATATTGCGGTGTCAGACAATTTCTGTGGTCTCAAAGCAAACAAAAGGAATCTCCATTTACAAGGGTGAATGGGAAATGGGGAGTCTATAGACTTAAAAAAAGTTTTATCAAGCAGTTGGAACTGTGCTTTGACGACTGGGAGTATGATGGCATACAACTCAAACAAGCCAAGAAAAAGCCGGAATGCAAACAACTGAGTTTGTTTGAATGGTGAAAACCGTATAGTCTTTCCTTTTTTATTGCAATACGCTTATACATTGGAGAAGCGTAGGGTTCTTCATGTCCTGACTTCGTTATTGCATCACCCAGCATTTCTCCTCCTCAAAAAAGAAGGTTTTAATCTGATGTGTTCACTGACTTCTGCTTAAAACCTTCAAAACCATAAGAAGAGTCTGTGAAGACATCTGCCTGAACCCACTTGGATATATAAGTAATCAGCACCTGACTTCGTCATCGTGTCACCTTAAAAATGCTCATCGGAGAGTTTCGCTATTCCCTGATGTCTTTTCATAAGCCCTAATGTCATCATAAATCAGTTTGGTTATCTCCACTCCATGCCATCTATTTGTCATAAATTACAGGCTTTTTCTGACAATCTGAAATGTTAAAATTCAAGGCTCGCAGAATCGCATAAAATCGGCCGAATCTTACCGAGGTTCCATCTGTGCGATTCTAAGGCCGTTTTCAGGCCTTGAACCTCAGATGTAAAAATAATATAATTCGCATCCCCAAAAGATACATTTATTCACATTCATACGTGCTTCATCCGAAAAAAGAGTACGCTGGAAATAAATTTCGTTCACCTTGAAAATGTTTTTAAAGTGCCTTGTGAAAAATTTTTCAAGGTGAACAAAATTTATTTTCAAGGTGAACAAAATCGAGAAGGACCGTTTTCGGGCTGAAATTTGATGCTGCACAAAATTGATTTCTTAAAAAATCAAAATCAGATTTTTCAATGTCACGAAAAACAAAGATGGGGTTTGGCGGCGAAAAACAGGAATATAGGGCAAGTAATTTTATAACTTACTGATTATCAATACTTCCTATTTTTGTCACAAGCTGTACTTCTTGTACCTAAAACTGCATTGTTTTGTCAAAATAGCAGTTTACTGATTATCAATTGTTTATCTATAAAACACCAAAAATTCAGCAGTCGGTTTTATGTAAATGAATCTTAATTATGTTAATAAAGTTCCGTTTGCTATGGGTGGGATTTGTGTCAAA
>CAZKOB010000147.1:0-7320 GCA_964554265.1 uncultured Bacteroides sp.
ACGGAGGGCGTGGCGCGAAGCGACGGAGGAGTCTGTGAAGACACAAGCAAAAGCAACAGTTTTTTTAGTGACATTTCTTCTTTCTTTTTGACACAAATCCCACCCATAGCAAACGGAACCTTATTAACATAATTAAGATTCATTTACATTTTACTATCGTTGAATTTCTGAAGATTTATTGATAAACAATTGATAATCAATAAGATACTATTTTAGTAAAACAGTGCAGTTTTAGGTACAAGATGTACAGGTTGTGACCAAAATAGGAAGTATTGATAATCAGTAAGTTATAAAATTACTTGCCCGATATTCCTGTTTTTCGCCACCAAAACCCATCTTTGTTTTTCGTGACATTGAAAAATCAGATTTTGATTTTTTAAGAAATCAATTTTGTACAGCATCAAATTTCAGCCCGAAAACGGTCCTTCTCGATTTTGTTCACCTTGAAAATAAATTTTGTTCACCTTGAAAATTTTTTCACAAGGCACTTTAAAAACATTTTCAAGGTGAACGAAATTTATTTCCAGCGTACTCTTTTTTCGGATGAAGCACGTGTGAATGTGAATAAATATATCTTTTTAGAAAGAAAATTATATTATTTTTACATCTGAGGTTCAAGGCTTGAAAATGGCCTTAGAATCGCACAAATGGAACTTTGGTCGGGTTCGGCCGATTTTACGCGATTCTGCGAGCCTTGAATTTTAACATTTCAGATTGTCAAAAAAAGCCTGCAATTTATGACAATCAGATGGTGTGACGTGGGAACAACCAAGCTGATTTATGATGACATTAGGGCTCATGAAAAGACATCGGAGAATAGCGAATTTCTGCGATGAGCATTTTTAGGGTGACGCGGTGACGAAGCCAGAAAACAGCATAAGTCAGGAGATATTTTTCTATAGAGGTGCTTTTTTACCTGTCTGACTTTGGGGGGAACTTCATTAGGGGAGGTGTTGCGGCAACAACTAAAGTGTCTTGAATACACGGCAATCTCCTCATAGCCTGACTATGATGTCTGTCATCTCTTCTTTGGTCATATTGTCCGCATCCAGCCAATGGATTTCCGGGTCATGCTTGAACCAGGTCATTTGTTTTTTTGCATAAACACGTGTGTTTTTCTTTATGCGTTCTACCGCCGTTTCTATAGACCATTCCCCATCTAAGTATCTGAACAGTTCCTTGTAGCCGACAGTGTTGAGTGAATTGTGATGACGAAGATGATATACAGATTTGGCTTCTTCCAACAGTCCTTCGGCCATCATTGTGTCTACCCGGCGGTTTATTCTTGAAAAGAGACGCTCCCTTTCCCGTTGGAGTCCGACCTTGACTATTCTGAACGGTCTTTGTTTGTGTGTATGTGTGCGGAAAGAGGTGTATGTCTTTCCTGTCATATGGCATATCTCCAAAGCGTGCACAATGCGTTTGTGGTTTTTCAGGTCTACAATACTGTAGTATTCAGGGTCCAAAATGCGAAGCTCGTCCGTAAGCCTTTCAAGTCCTTCGGTTTCCAATCTCCGCATCATCAGCTCACGAGTCTGATTGTCTACAGTAGGAATCTCGTCGATTCCCTTTGTTATGGCATCTATATACATCATGCTTCCTCCTGTCAGTAATATCTTGTTGTGAGTTTGGAACAGCGTTCTCAGCAGCTCCATCACGTCTTCTTCGTATTGCGCCGCACTATAGTATTCTTCCAGTCCGAGTGTTCCGATAAAATAATGTCTGGCCAGCGACAGTTCTTCTTCTGTCGGTGCGGCGGTTCCTATACGTAAAGTGTTGTAAATCTGTCTGGAATCGGCTGATAATATAGGAGATTTCAGACGTTTTGCCAAGGAAAGACTGAGTTCCGTTTTTCCGACACCGGTCGGACCTACAAGTACGACAAGCGTAGGGTTGTCGTGGCTTTGAGACTGGCACATAGAATGTTTTATATCGATGTCTGTTGGAAAAGAGATTTGTTTAGGTATGTTTCCGTAGCCGGGACACTCGTTGTTGCCACGAGGAAGAATCTTCGCTGTTGCCATTTCCGCCGTCCTAAAGTTTCTTCTCTATCGGGCCGTAAGAGGTCCGGAAACTTAGGGACGGCGGAAACGTGTTGCGACAGTGGAGAGTGAATATCTGTATAAGATTGAAACGCAACAGTTGCACTGCTTACAGATAAAGTCTTTTTCGGGAAGAGGCGGATTCAGTATGGTTCCCCCTCACTGATGTCAAGACCTTCGAGATTAAGTTCTTCGTCAGAGATGTCGCTTCCGAAAAGGTCATCATCTTCATCTACGCTTGTCGTGACAGGTGCCTTTGCAAACAATGCGTCGAAGTCTACTGTCTGTTCCGGAGCATTGCCTTCGCTGCGGGTCACTTTGCCTTTGGCAAGATTCTTGCCCGTGATGATTTCCGACAACTCAATGAAAAAGCAGCGGTCTGCAAGAGGGTCGAAGGTATACAGCAGATGCTGTTTCTCCTCTTCAAGGAATTCGCCAAGCTCTGTATCCGCCATCGTGTATGAATCGACGTCAGAATCCGTATCCATCTCTTCCAGCGTTATTTCCTGTCCTTTCTCCCAACCGTTTTCGCAGATGGTGAAAGACGTAAGCTGGTCGTCCTTGTATCCGCACGAACTGAGTATGAGTTTGTGCAGTTCAAGGAATTTTGCATCTGAATCAATTTTTATTTCACGCACGAAATCGTCTGCTTCGTCTGAAATGATGGTAAATCTATAAACCATATCCTATGATTTAAGTGTAGGTAATACTCAAATATACTGCTTCGTTCTGAGGTATTTGTTGAAACCACAGACCGTCTGTGATTCCCGGAGCGACACTAATAGCTGTGTGTGGCAATTATGCGGCCTGAACAACCCATGGCCTGTGAGAAGTGGGTTTCGACACAGGCCTGAACGTGTGTGTTATCTATCTTATGATTCCTCTTTGTGAAGAACTGATGAAATCAACAATATATTCTATTTCCTTGCTCATTGGAATGTCCTTCTTTATCTGTTCCAGAGCCTCCGAAGTAGTCATATTGCTGTTATATATAAGACGATAGGCATTGTGGATGTTCTCAATCAGTTCTGCGCTGAATCCGCGTCGGCGAAGCCCCACGATATTAAGTCCGGCATAGGCGATAGGCTCCTTGCCACCGATGATGAATGGAGGGATGTCCTTGCTGGTCCGGCTTCCACCTTGCACCATTGTATATCCTCCTATATGGCAGAACTGGTGTACGAGCACCACTCCGCTGAGAATGGCATTGTCATCGATGACAACCTCACCTGCCAGTTTGGTGGAATTGCCCATGATGATGCCGTTGCCAAGTATGCAGTCATGCGCAACATGAGCATTTTCCATAATCAGATTGTTGCTTCCGACAATAGTCTTTCCTTTGGATGCCGTACCTCGGTGAATCGTTACATTTTCTCTTATCTTGTTGTTGTTGCCGATTTCTGCTGTGGTTTCTTCTCCTCTGAATTTCAGGTCCTGAGGGATAGCTCCGATTACAGCACCCGGAAAAAACGTGTTTCCGTTGCCTGCGCGTGTGCCTGAAAGCAGAGTGACACTGTTCATCAGTACGTTGTTGTCGCCAATGGTTACATTCTTGTCGATGAAGCAAAAAGGACCTATTTCACAATTCTCGCCTATTTGAGCTTCCGGATCTATGAATGCTAATGGACTTATTTTTGACATTATCTTAATTTTTGGTTTTTATTCTTTGTTTCTGCTCTGACAATCCTTTGAGACTTGCTCTGTTGTTACGGTCCTTATTTGTTCTTCACGATTTGGGCCGTAAATTCAGCTTCGGCAACAACCGTGTCTCCGACAAAAATCAGGCCTCTCATAGACGATATGCCACGCCTTACCGGAGTGAGCAGCTTTACTTTGAATATTAAAGTGTCTCCCGGAACAACCTTGTGGCGGAATTTCACATTGTCTATTTTCATGAAGTATGTGGAATATCTTTCCGGATCCGGCAGTGTGTTCAATACCAGCAGACCGCCGGCTTGTGCCATTGCCTCGACAAGCAGTACGCCCGGCATGACAGGTTCCTGAGGGAAGTGTCCCATGAAGAACGGTTCGTTTGAAGTGACGTTTTTTACTCCCACAATGTAGTTCTCGTCAATGGCGATAATCTTGTCGACAAGCTGCATCGGGTAACGGTGAGGAAGAAGTTCGCGTATGCGGTTGACATCCATGACCGGTTCTTCGTTCGGATCGTAAGCAGGACACTGTACCTCATGCTTGCGGATGTCCTTTCTTATCTCGCGCGCGAACTTGTTGTTGATGGTATGTCCCGGCTTGGTGGCGATAACCCTTCCTTTGATAGGCTTGCCCACAAGCGCAAGGTCGCCTATGATGTCGAGAAGCTTGTGGCGTGCCGCCTCATTAGGCCATGTCAAAGGTTTGTTGTTGATGTATCCGAGCTGCGAAGCGTCTTTGTGAGGGATGCCTATTGTGTCCGCAAGATGGTCGAAGCGCTCCTGTGGCAGCTCGTTCTCATAGATGACAATGGCATTGTCGAGGTCGCCGCCCTTGATTAGTCCGGCCTGCAACAGCGGCTCTATCTCACGGACAAAGACGAATGTGCGTGCCGATGCTATCTCCGACGAGAAATCGCCGATGCTGTTCAGTGTGGCAAACTGGCTTGCCAATATCTTCGACTGGAAGGAAATCATGGTATTCACACAAAACTCGTTGTCCGGAACGAGAATCAGATGCTCTCCGTTCTCGCCGTGTATTTCCATCTTGTGCTTGACCACATAGAAATCCTTGTTCGCATTTTGTTCTGTTATTCCCGCTTTTTCAATCTCCTGCATGAACAGAACCGCACTGCCGTCGAGTATCGGCATTTCAGGACCGTCGAGCCGGATAAGGCAGTTGTCTATTCCCGAAGCATACAGTGCAGCCATTGCATGTTCTATTGTGCTTATTTTCACGTCTCCTTTGACGAGTACCGTGCCTCTCCGGGTATCACCGACATTTTCTGCAATGCAGTCGATGATCGGCTCTCCCTCTATGTCTGTGCGCTGTATCTTGTATCCGTGATTTTCCGGCGCGGGATTGAATGTGGCAGTTATGAACCGGCCCGTATGAAGACCTTTGCCTTTTAATGTGAAACAGTCTTTCAGTGTAAGTTGCTTCTGCATATATATCGTTTTTTCTAAGATGGGCCATGTGCCCGCCTCTCTGAACGGAAAACGGTCTGCATGGCATTGCACAATCAGCCTCCGGCGGTGCCGGAACACGTTGCTTTGTGGCATTTTCGTTTTCCGGACAGTCTTGATTGTGCGCTTGGAAACTTAAATCTTTTTTTTCAGTTCTTCTATCTCACGTTTCAACCGGGCTATCTCCGCAAGTGCGTCCGGAAGATTTTTCAGAGCTGCCGACTGGCGCGCGAACAATCTGTGGTCTACAGCCGGATAACCCATGAGTGTCTCTCCTCCGCGACGAGCAGCGTTGCCTCCGGGCACGCCCGACTGTGCTCCGACATGGGTACGGTCGCCCACCTTTATATGTCCTGCGATGCCGACTTGGCCTCCGAACATACACCATTCGCCGACTTTGGCGCTTCCTGCCACTCCCGTTTGGGAAGACATGACCGTATGGCTGCCTATCTCCACGTTGTGGGCTATCTGCACAAGGTTGTCGAGCTTCACGCCGCGACGGATATAGGTGCTTCCCATTGTCGAACGGTCTATACATGTGTTTGCACCTATTTCCACGTCATCCTCAATGGTGACTATACCTATCTGAGGTATCTTTTCATATCCCTCTGCGGTAGGGGCGAACCCGAATCCGTCCGCACCTATCACCGCCCCGGCATGGAGTATGACTCTGTTGCCGAGCTTGCATCCGTGGTAGATGGTCGCATTGGGGTAGACGGTACATTCTTCTCCCACACAGGCCCCGTCGCCTATCACTGCGTTCGGATATATGGATGTTCCGCGCCCGACAGTCACATTGTCGCCGATATATGCGAATGGGGCGATATAGCAGTCCTCGCCGATGGTGGCCGAAGGCGATACATAAGCCTTTTCGCTTATGCCGGTTTTCCTTTCCTGCATACTCTGGTAGAGGGCCAGCAGCCTGGCTACAGCCTCGTAGGCATTGTCAACTCTTACGAGGGTCGTGCTGATGGGGTGTGAGGGTGTGAAATCGCGATTGACGAGTACCACACTTGATTTTGTGCTGTATATATAATGTTCGTATTGCGGATTCGCAAGAAAAGACAGCGCATTGTGCACTCCTTCTTCTATCTTGGCAAAAGTGCTGACTGAAGCATTCTCATCTCCTTCAACTGTTCCGCCTGTAAAAGATGCTATCTGTTGTGCTGTAAATACCATGACAAATTTAGGTTTGTTATAATTCTGCAAAATTAATAAAGAAAATTGATTGGGCATTACTTTGCCTCGTTTTTTTTCTGCATTATGATTTCTTTTCCGTTCTTTTCCGTTTTCCGGCCTGTTTGTGTGGTTGTTTTCGGTGAGATAGACATCCTTTCTTCAGGACATGCAAGATCCTTCAAAAACCACGGCTTCTCGCATCTCACGGCAAACCTTATCTGCCGGACCTGTTTTGCTGTTATTCCCCACCTGAAATCTATTGTTTTTTTATTTGAACAGGCTTGTATTTCCGCACAAGCTGATACGTTTCTGCAGACTATTGGAACTCATTGTATTACAACTCGTAAAAATTAATTTTGCCCACTGAATAATCATTTTCACCGCATTGCTTTTTATAATCAGCACTGCTGGTTTAAGAAAATAGTGCGGTGAAATTGATTGAAGCTGATGTATTCACGGACTCTTCTTGTCCTGTGGTTTTAATGTTTTTAGGCAGGTGTATATCACTATATATAATATAAATAGGTGGAAAAAAGTTGTCAGGAATGTGATGAAAGGAATAACAAGAACCGTTTCCGGACTTTCTCCTGACTTCGTCGAAGAATACGTTTCTTGTGATTCTTATGGTTGGAAGCTGGTGTATTCACAGATTTATCTTATAAATCTTATGGTTGTAAGTTGATGTTTTCACAGACTGCTGACTATTTAAGCGGCATTTCTCCTTTCTTTTTGATACTAACTCCACCCATAGCAAACGGAACTTTATTAACATATTTAAAACTCATTCACATTTTCCTGACTATCGAATTTTTAAATTTTTATTGATAAGCGATTGATAATCAATAAAATACTATTTCAGCAAAACAATACAGTTTTAGATGCAAAGAGTACAGGTTGTAATAAAAATGGGATATCTTGATAATCAGCGAGTTATAAAATTAGACCTATAGGTCAAATGGGAGGCTGAAAAGCTCAAAAAATCA
>CAZKOB010000148.1:0-7264 GCA_964554265.1 uncultured Bacteroides sp.
AGCCGATGTTGTCATATTTTGGAGATGCATCCTGTACTTCAGTTAATGCTTACAGATAGCGCAATATCCTATTTATATCATCCACATCCTTACCACTTATAACCATACCTAATTTTGCATCGTTCGAGAACAGAAATAACAGCCAGTGCGCAGGGCTGATTGTTTAACGACTAAATAGATTGGACGATGACAAATCTTCAAGAGTTATTATTAAAACCCGTCTGGCAGATGACAGGCGAAGAGTTCATATTTCTAAGCAAACACGCTTCCAACCAAACGGAAGCGCAACCGCAGCCCGTCACGGACACAGAAAGAAAATATGTGTACGGAATACTTGGTATTGCCAAATTGTTCGGGTGCAGTCTACCCACCGCCAACCGTATAAAGAAAAGCGGAAAGATAGATAAAGCCATCACGCAAATAGGGCGCAAGATTATCGTGGATGCGGAACTTGCCCTTGAACTGGCCGGAAAGAAAACCGGAGGACGAAAATAACGGGAGGGGTACTTATGGATTATATGAAAGAGATTAAGGAAATATCGGCAGAAGAAGCGGTAATCCTTTGGCAAGTCTCACGTTTGAGCCTGTCGAAATGTTATGAGAAAGCACCTGAGATTCTCAAAGTACATGGTTCTGTCATAGGGACATTGGGCAATTTCAGCGCATCCATCGGCAAAGCCAAAAGTAAAAAGACGTTCAATGTGTCGGCTATCGTAGCCGCCGCATTGAAGAACGGCACCGTATTACGATATGTGGCGGAACTTCCGGAAGACAAACGGAAAATCCTTTATGTGGACACGGAACAAAGCCCTTATCATTGTCTGAAAGTCATGAAACGTATTTTACGGATGGCGGGGCTTCCCGATGACAGGGACAATGAAAATCTTGAATTTCTCGCTTTGAGGAAATACACGCCCGAACAGCGTATCAGGATTGTCGAACAGGCTATCTACAATACGCCTGACATAGCCCTTGTAATCATAGACGGCATACGTGACATGGTATATGACATCAACAGTCCCGGTGAATCGACACGTATCATATCCAAGCTGATGCAGTGGACGGATGACAGGCAGATACATATCCACACGATACTCCACCAAAACAAGGGCGATGAGAACGCAAGGGGACATATCGGCACGGAACTGAACAACAAGGCGGAAACCGTCCTCTTTGTGGAAAAGGACAAGAGCAATGGAGATATAAGCAATGTTTCAGCCATGCACATACGGGCAATGGACTTCGAGCCTTTTTCATTCCGTATCAATGACAATGCCCTGCCCGAACTGTTGGAAGGTTACAAGCCGGAAACCAAGAAACCGGGAAGACCCGAAGAAGAAAAGTTCGACCCTTACAGGCATATCACCGAACAGCAGCACCGAATCGCATTGGAAGCTGTTTTCGGACTGAAAGAGGAATACGGCTACAAGGAACTGGAAAATGCTTTAATCAAAAGCTATATGTCAGTAGGTGTAAAGCTGAACCATCAAAAGGCGGTACCGCTTATCACCATGCTTCGGAACAAACGGATGATAGTGCAGGAGAACGGCAGAAAGTACACGTTCATGCCCGACTTCCACTATTAGCCTACACCTTGCAATCGCTTCACTTTATTCCGAGGGTCTATATATTAGAAATAAAGCGAAGTGGTTCGGAATGTGACAAAACCGCTTCACTTTATTACCGTACTCTATATATACGAAAATAAAGTGAAGTGATTATAAAGACCGTACTTCATAAAGAGGTACGGGCGAAAAGAGAAATAAACCAATTCAATTATCATTAAACCAATCGTTTTATGGATATACAGACAGCGAAACAAATCAAGATAGCAGATTATCTGCACAGTTTGGGCTTTTCTCCCGTCAAACAGCAGGGGATAAACCTGTGGTATAAGTCACCTCTAAGGGAAGAAACGGAAGCCTCGTTCAAGGTAAATACCGAGCGCAATCAATGGTATGATTTTGCACTCGGCAAGGGTGGTAACATCATCGCACTGGCACAGGAACTCTACTGTTCCGAGCATGTGCCATATTTCCTGCAAAGAATCAAAGAACAGACGCCCAGCATTCGTCCCGTGTCTTTTTCTTTTGGCAAGCAATCATCTTCCGAGCCAAGTTTCCAACAGCTGGAGATTGTATCGCTTTCTTCTCCTGCCCTGCTCACCTATTTGCAGGAAAGGGGAATAAACATTGCACTGGCGAAAAAAGAATGCAGTGAAGCGCATTTCACCCATCATGGCAAACGCTATTTCGCCATTGCCTTTCCCAACGTGTTGGGCGGATATGAAATCCGCAACCGCTATTTTAAAGGCTGCATCGCACCGAAAGAGATTTCCCATATCAGACAGCCAGGAACAGTAAGGGAAACGTGTTATGTGTTCGAGGGATTTATGGACTATCTTTCATTCCTTACTTTGAGATTGGAGAATTGCCCGAAATATCCCGAACTGGACAGGCAAGATTACATGGTGCTGAACTCCGTAGCCAATGTTTCCAAAGCCCTCTATCCTTTGGGAAACTACGAGCGAATCCATTGTTTCTTTGACAATGACCGTGCAGGGATGGAAGCACTCCAACAAATCCGTATGGAATACGGTAGGGACTTGTACATCCGTGACGCTTCGCAGACCTACAGCGGATGCAAGGACTTGAACGAATACCTACAGAAAAAGATAGAAAGGGAGAAGCTGGTTCAACCTGTCAAGAGAAAGCAAAATGTGCCGACGAAGAAACCGGGAGGCTTTCGGTTATTGCCCATTAGCCAATGTATGCAAAAGAAGGGAAAATAAAAGCAGACAAAATCTATATAATTACTGATTATTAGATATTTATGTAAGTATGATGATTTCTGGTACATTCCTTAAAAATCACTATATTTCTTCATTTTTGTTACTTGAAACGATACTTGTTTTCGGATAATTTCGTATCTTTGCAAGTAGATATAAACAACTGAAGGACAATGGGAAGAAAAAAGAAATCATTGGTGGAGAAATCCCCGTTCAAGCTACGTCGCCGTAAGCTGGCGGATGGGCGCCTGTCCCTGTTCCTTGACCGCAGCGTGGATGGCGGGCACGAGTACGAGTTTCTTCAACTCTATCTCCAGCCTGAAACCACTTCTATAGCGAAACGCGAAAACGTACGGACGATCCGCAAGGCGGAAGACATCTTGCGTGAACGCACGGAAACCTTACTGAATGCCAAAGCCGATGAACAGTCAGGCGATACAGGTGAGGATATTCTTCTTTCCGACTGGCTTCAGACCTGTCATGACAACCACAAGAAGCGCGGGGCAAGAGACACGGGCAGCATAAGCAACGTGAAGAGGGCTTTGCATATGTTCCGTCCCGACACTCGCCTTTCGGACATTGACAGGCAGTTCTGTCTTGACATGATAGACTGGTTCCGCAACACATACAAGCATCGCCTGACAGGGAAGCCCATCAGCGCGAGAACAGCAGACACCTATTGCCAGACTTTCCGAACCATGCTCAACGAGGCGGTGCGTGACGGCCTTATGGACAAGAATCCGTGGAACAGACTTGAGACCATCGAGAAGATAAAGAAGCCGGAGAGCAAGCGCGAATACCTGACCATTGACGAGATACGGAGAATGATTGCCACCGACTGCCCCAACGAACTTGTAAAGAGAGCCTATCTGTTCTCCTGTTTTACCGGCCTGCGCATCAGCGACGTCAAAAACCTCAGATGGAGCGATGTGTATCAAGAGAACGGGCAGACATTCGTTTCGGTTGTGATGAAGAAAACAACCAAGCCGTTATTCATTCCCTTGTCAAGGCAAGCATTGAAGTGGATGCCCGAAAAAGGAGAACGCGAATCCGGTGATTACGTATTCGGCAGCCTTGTCAATTACGGCAACGTGAACGAGAACCTGAAAAAGTGGGCGGCAGCAGCCGGAATCAGGAAACACGTCTCCTACCATACGAGCCGCCACAGCTTCGCAACGATGATGCTCACTCTCGGAGCGGATTTGTACACCGTATCAAAACTGCTGGGGCACAGTTCGGTCAGGCACACCCAGATATATGCAAGGATAATCGACCGTAAAAAGGACGAGGCGGTGAACCTTGCGGATTCCGTATTCTGAAATCATAAATTTTTATACCTTATATTATATGGCACCAAGCGGCAAAAAGACAAAACTGAAAGAACCGGTAAAAGTACGCACCAAGAAACTTACGGACGGTTCCGAATCATACTATCTTGACATCTATGTGGACGGAAAGAGGCGGTACGAGTTCCTGAAGCTCTATCGCCTGCCCGAAATCAATGCTCATGTCAAGGAACAGAACCGGGCTACGCTGGCGGCTGTGGAGACAATCAAGTCAAAGCGGATAATCGAACTGACCAACAACAAGGCCGGGCTGAAGAACACGTCCGGCAGGTCAAAGATGTTGCTGTCGGACTGGATGCGAACATTCTACGAGGGACAGAAACGCCGGGGCGTAAGAGGTGTGAAACTGTTGGGTACGGTGTCTAACCTTGTTTCCACTTATATAGGTAAGAACAAAGTGCGAATGGGAGACATCGACAAGGATTTCTGTATCGCTTTCATCCGCTGGCTCCAGTCCGAGTACAGAACCGCATGGGGCAATCCGCTGAGTCCCAAAAGCATGTCGGATTATGTCGGTTATTTCAGCACGGCATTGAATGCTGCGGTCAGGGCTGACATTATTCCCGAAAATCCGTTCATGTCACTCACTCCGACCGAGCGTATAAAGGTGCCGGAGAGCAAGCGGGAATTCCTGACCGTGGACGAGATTAAGACCCTTATTGTTACGGAGTGTCCGAGGGAGGATGTGAAACGTGCCTACCTGTTTGCTTGTTATTGCGGATTGAGACTCAGCGATGTTTATGCGCTCCGCTGGCGCGACCTTTCAAAAGACGGGGAACAGTGGCGTGCCTCCGTTGTGATGAAGAAGACCACAACCCCTATTTTTCTTCCACTCTCCGGCCAGGCAATGAAATGGCTGCCGGAACGCGGCAATGCTCCTGATGATGCCAAAGTGTTTGACGGTCTGATTGCCGAACCCAACATAAACAAGGTGCTGGCAAAGTGGACGAAAGTTGCCGGTATCACCAAGAAAATCACCTATCACACGAGCCGGCACACATTCGCAACGATGATGCTGACACTGGGTGCGGATCTTTATACCACAAGCAAGTTGCTCGGCCACTCCAACGTGAAAACGACGCAGATATACGCTAAAATCGTTGACAGCAAGAAAGTTGAAGCGGTCAATCTGGTGGATAGTGTGTTTGACTGATCAAAGATTCGACCATACTTCACAGGCTACATTAGCACAAAAACGTACTTTATCCAAGATAAAATCAATGATAAGGTACATTTTCGTGCTATAATATTTTGTGGAAAGCGTAAAAACAGATAACTTTGCATCAAAAACAATACATGATGGCAGAACCCTTTATAGCCAGAGAGCGAGAATGTGCCGAATTGCAGCGATGCCTTGATTCTGGACGTTCAGAATTGGCAATAGTCTATGGCCGTCGCCGCGTAGGAAAGACATTCCTCATTGAACGTTTTTTCAATGACAAATATGACTTCAAGTTTGTGGGAGCGCGGAATCTTTCAACCAGAACACAGTTAGCTAATTTCACAAGGACACTCAAAAAGTACGGCGCACGGAATGTCAAAACTCTTTCCAGCTGGTCTGATGCGTTCTATGCCCTTGAGGACTATTTGGAGACCATTCCGGGAGATAGGAAGAAAGTCGTGTTCTTCGACGAGATGCCATGGGTTGACAGTTTCAGATCTGATTTTGTCAGTGCCCTTGAATATTTTTGGAACAGTTGGGCTGTAAGCCAGCGCAATATACTGTTTGTGGCTACAGGTTCGGCCACATCATGGATGATGGATAAACTTGTAGCCAACAAAGGCGGTCTTCATGGACGAATAACTTCACGCATCCATGTCATGCCATTTACCTTGCATGAGGTAGAGAAGTATATGGACGACATCGGGGCGAATTGGGACAGAATGCAGATACTCCAATCTTACATGCTGCTTGGCGGCATCCCATTTTACTACAGCCTTGTAAAGCCGGCCGACAGTCTCGCACAAAACATAGACCGCCTTTTTTTCTCGGAGGATAGTGTTTTGAGACTGGAGTTCGATGAACTGTACCATGCGTTATTTTCTAATGCGGACTTGTATATTGAAGTGGTAAAATTGCTTTGCGAGCATAAAACAGGGCTTACTTATAAGGAGATATCCAAGGCCATTAAATTAGAAGGCGGAAAACTGACACGTGTACTTCTGAATTTGGAGCGGTGTGATTTCATTGAAAAGTGGGCGCAGTACGGTAACAAGAAACGGGAAGCGCGATACCGGATGATTGATTTTTATACTATGTTCTATTATAAGT
Organism: uncultured Bacteroides sp.; assembly: GCA_964554265.1. Taxonomy (GTDB): domain Bacteria; phylum Bacteroidota; class Bacteroidia; order Bacteroidales; family Bacteroidaceae; genus RGIG8745. The sequence goes on from CAZKOB010000148.1 coordinate 6,407, forward strand.
TCATTGAACCGAATAATTTCAAAGACGGTCATTGGTGGAGCAACAACATTGACTCCCGCAGCATTTCCTCGTGGATGGGAAACGCTTTTGAGCAAGTGTGCATGACGCATCACCGGCAAATAAAAGAGAAACTGCATATAGATTCGATGGCAACTTCTGTTTGTACTTGGTACAAAAAAACCGATGAAGAATTGCCCGGTGCACAGATTGACATGATAATAGAGCGTGCGGATCGTATTATCCATTTATGTGAAATGAAATTCAGTGAGAACAAGTATGCGATAACGAAAGACTATGAGATGAAACTTCGTGAAAGAGCCGGAATCTTCAACATGGCTACCGGAAACAAAAAAGCGTTGGTGCATACATTCATCACTACTTATGGCGTGGTTGACGGAAAGCACAAGAGCATCGTCCACAGCGAGATAACAATGGATGACTTGTTTAATTCCTGACAATTATGATGATACAACAGATAACACAACGATTACAAGAGGTAAACACTCTGCTTGCCGCTTGTAAGCAAGACGGCATCACCTTTGAACAGGCTTTGCAGTTCTCCCTGTTCTATAAGGATTTCAATGAGACAAACCAAATAGTGAAAGAGGCGGCTGCAATGTTCCAATACAATGCGGAACAGCTGAATGAAATTTCCTTTTCCCTTTTTTCGGAGGCAGAAAAATTCCTGTCATTAGATATTTCAGGATTGCAGTCCGTGGATTTTGAGGGCATCTTCAAAGAGCACCTAAAACCATTTGAAGCAAAGTATGACGAAGCGAGAGACATTGCCACCGGGCTGTGGCGCGAGTATTCGGCAATGAGCAACCGGTTGGATTACCTGCCGCTCGACTCTGAGGA
>CAZKOB010000149.1:0-7230 GCA_964554265.1 uncultured Bacteroides sp.
GATTGTCAAAAAAACTTGTAATTTTATGACAAGCAGATACGATGAGAATTTTTTGATAACACGATGAAGAAGTCAGGAAAGGTATGCATTTATTACGGATTATCCGTTATATACATGCAAGTCAGAAACAAGGAAATGGCAAAAAACGCTATCGTTCCGTACAAAACATGCTGCATGTCAAAACAACAATGACTCATATTTTTTCTGTAATAGAAAAAGATGGTATCTTTGCATAGTGACGGAGGAGGACAAATGCTCCTTACAGCACAAGATGGTACAACTGCCGGTTTTGGACTCAGTCAGACGTTCAACAGCAACTCAAAGACTAAACATTGGCAACAAGAAGGTGGAAGAAGAATGAATTTATTAGGATTCATCTTGACATGTATTGTCATTTCTCCATTGTTACCTTAACCGCTTGATACCCCTTTATACGGAGAAAGACCAAACTATTAATAACTTATTAAAATCTTTTCGTATCATGAGAAAGACAATGATTGCATTGGCAATGCTGCTTGCCATACCTTCAATGGCACAGAAAACATCGGATGTCACTTTGTGTACGGACGAAGCCAAACAAAAAATCAACAAGGAAATCTACGGACAGTTCGCAGAACATCTTGGAACTTGCATCTATGGAGGAATATGGGTAGGCAAAGACTCTGAAATTCCCAACACGGAGGGCTACCGGAATGATGTGCTTCAGGCATTAAAAGACATTCGCGTCCCTCTCATGCGCTGGCCGGGAGGATGCTTTGCCGATGAATATCATTGGCAAGACGGTATAGGTCCGCAGGAAAGCCGCCCGCGAATGGTAAACAACAACTGGGGAGGCACAGTGGAAGACAATTCTTTCGGAACGCACGAGTTTCTTAATCTATGCGAACTTCTCGGATGTGAGCCATACGTCAGCATGAATGTAGGAAGCGGAACCGTTGAGGAAACAGGCAAATGGGTGGAATATATGACTGCGAAAGACGGTCCTATGGCAAAACTAAGAAAGCAGAACGGAAGGGAGAGTCCATGGAAAGTGTATTACATCGGTGTAGGCAATGAAAGCTGGGGATGCGGAGGCAACATGCGTCCGGAATACTATGGCGACCTGTTCCGCCGTTATTCAACATACTGCCGCGAGTATGACGGAAACAGACTTTACAAGATTGCCAGCGGAGCAAGCGACTACGACTATAACTGGACAGAAGTCATGATGAAGAATGTGGGACACCGCATGAATGGTCTTTCTCTTCACTATTATACATGCTACTCATGGACCAAGAGCAAGGGAAGTGCTACAGACTTTACACGCGACCAATATTACTGGGCTGTGGCCAAGTGTGGGGTCGGGATAGAAGAAGTTCTTCAGAAACAGATTGCCATCATGGACAAGTACGATCCAAGAAATCGTGTTGCTCTTCTCGTAGACGAATGGGGCACATGGTGGGACGAGGAGCCCGGCAGCATCAGAGGGCATCTTTACCAGCAGAATACCATGCGCGATGCAATGGTGGCTGCTATCTCGCTCAACACATTCCACCAGTATACCAAGCGTGTAAAGATGACTAACATAGCACAAGTTGCCAACGTGCTGCAGAGTATGGTTCTCACCAAAGGCGACAAGATGGTGCTTACACCCACCTACCATGTTTTCCGCATGTATGCAGACAATATGGATGCAACAAACATCCCTGTCACAGTAAACTGCGATACTTTCACAGCAGAGAATGAACAGCATAACTCAACACCGCGCACAGCCCCTTACATCAGTGCTTCGGCATCAAAGATGGCAGACGGTACAGTCAATGTAAACCTTGTAAATTCAGATCTCGACAATTCCAACAAGGTGACAATAAAGCTTGGCAATATTAAGGGAAAAGTTGCCAATGCACATATTCTCACATCGAAAGACATGAAAGACCACAACACATTCGATGCGCCACAACATGTTGTCCCTGCTGATTTCAAAGGCGCAAAAATCAATAAAAACGGTGAACTGGTCGTGGATATGCCTAAGATGTCTATCATCACTTTGCAGATAAAGTGATGCCTTCATGCCTCAGCAGCCATTTCTTCCTGTCAATTCCCCAAGCATATCCTGTAAGTGTTCTGTCCGAACCGACAACCCTATGACAAGGAACGATAATGGCAACAGGATTATGTCCGACAGCTTGACCGACAGCTTGTGCTGACATGCTTTTGCGTCCCATCTTTCGGGCAACTTCGACTGCAATACTTCTGTAGGTCGTAATCTGTCCGCATGGGATGGTCAGGAGAATATTCCAGACTGTTTTCTGAAAATCGGAACCTTCAAGCTGAATATTCGGAACATACCGGGGCTTTTCTCCATCAAAATAAAGGTCGAACCACAGGCGGGTTTCCTCAACAACAGGAGGAAACTCGCCTGCTTCTTTTCCTGAAATAAGAATGCGCCGCTGAGATTCCAACGTATCTTCATGGTTGTCCGTACCAAAGAAAACACTTAACAAAGAATGTTCGCTGAAAATCAAATGCAATTCACCAATAGGAGACAAATAAATGTATTCCATTTGTATATAATCAATTACCAATATGCTTACAGTATGATCATGCATCGGAGATATCCTCAGGAAATACAATCAGCACAATCTACGAGATTATATCTTGAGGTCCGTTTTACAGAAAGGTCAGCTTAACACCGTGCCGGATTCAGAAACCATAAGAATTTCCAGTTCATCAGTGGGATACACAGAAGAACACACTTCCTTGCAACGACAGATAATCTCTCTGAAAAACAGAGAAGCGTCTTCCTCCTGAAATACACTCCATAGTTCACGCGCAAGCTTTATATCAGCAATGGCCTCTATTGCAGAACGAGAACAGCCGGACTTCAAGGCAAGTTCAATCAGAAAGATTTTGTTCATCGCCACCTTGTGACTATGGGTGTCGAGATGCCCTTCCGCAAGTTTTACTGCTTTGCCAATCATAACTCCCAATGTAACCTTACAACCTATATCTGCATATACCTCACGTATGGCCTTAAGTGTCTCACCGATGAAATTGCCATAGTGAATAAAAGCCTGGGGCAGAAGTTCCGCAAATTTTCCGCGCAAGACACGCTCACTCTTCGCACCGGAATTAATGACTATATGCTTGCAACCTACGGCACGCGCCACTTCCACTTCCCGATGAATGCTCTCTATAAACGCTTCATTGGAAAAAGGACGCACAATCCCTGAAGTTCCGATAATGGATATACCCCCTATGACCCCAACCTTAGAATTGAAAGTACGTTTCGCAAGTTCTCTCCCTTCAGGAACACTGATTGTTACTCGGAAATGAGCGTTCTGTTCTGAAAAAGCATATTCTCTCATCTTCTCTTTCAATGCAGTCAGTATCATCTTTCTCGGGACAACATTTATGGCAGGTTCACCGACAGCAAGCCCAAGTCCGGGCAAAGTGACAACACCAACACCTTCGCCTCCAACAAAATCTACAGTCATCAAACCTGCAGAATCCTGCGGACACTGCTCTACACGAACCACAATCCTACAGCCATTGGTCACATCCGGATCATCACCGGCATCTTTTACGACTGTACATTCCGCATATCCATCACCAAAGAGAGTTGTTTCCACGGGAACAGATATTATTTCACCATCCGAAAGAGAAAAAGAAACATCAGCAAGCTCCTCGCCATACAACACAGCATGGCATGCGGCCTTCGCGGCAGCTGTAGCGCAGGCTCCGGTGGTAAGTCCAGTCTGCAAAGGGTAAAAATCAGGAACAAGATGTTCTACCGCCCTTCTGAAACCGTGACGTCCGGTAACCACCACCGGACTATATCCCGGCACCTCGATACGAGGATGTGACACCACAAAGACCTTCACTCCCATGCGTCTCGCCGCTTCAACCTTTGCTGTAAAGCCCCCGGAGTCGCCACTTTCTTTGGTTATGACAGCATCAGGGCATACCGAAGATATAACAGCCATCTCCTCCTCCACGGTGGGAAGCGCTGAATCCGGTGTATATTCCTTATAATGTATAAGGTGGGATTCAGGAAATCCATTTTTCTTCGCCAACTCCACACTCTCTTCTCTCGGAAGAATACGGAAAAATGTTTCAACGTCCTGCCAAAAAGTTTTCAACTTTGCAATGGTGTTGGCTCCACTGAAAGCCAACAAGCGCTTGACATCATTAAGCAGAAGTTTCTGCACCGCATCGTCATATCCATCACAATATATCGCATCTTCTATTCTATCTCCAAATTGTCTCTGCAGCCGTATGACCGGTATGCCGCACTGTAATGAAGCCTCTGCCACAGACCGATGCAGATTCTCTGCAAACGGATGTGCAGCATCAACCATACAACGAATATCGTTTTCACGGCAAAAAACAGAAATATCATCTTTTGTCATCACTCCGGAAAGCCGCTTCCCATGATGCAATACAATATGCTGTTGCTCTCCTTTCGTAGAATAAAAGAATTCCCTCCCAGACTCTTCCGCAACTTCGGCTGCAAGACGTCCTTCTGTTGTTCCGCCAAAAATCAATAGCATAGTTCAGTGTTCAAAATTTTAATTGAAAGTCCGCTCATCCTGTCTGTCTACACGGCATAAATTCATCACAGCACTCTCTCCAACGGCAAATCTGCGCTGTTCGTTGACACACAAGAGATTGTTGAGCCAAATAGAACCGGCACAGAATTTAAGACAGGCTCTCCGTTTATTACCAATGGGAACCAAGCTGCCATCCAAATAGTCTTTCAGTATGAACCACACTGCATTCTCATTTATCTGCCTTCCTGAATAAATGAGTGAACCCTCCGTCATAAAGTTTGCTCAGTCCGCCACGATTGTCAATGGCATCACCCACCACAATCATTGTCGTCATATCCAATTTGTTGCCTTCCACGATTGTCACAAGTTCACTAAGTTTTCCGCGATAAATACGCTGTTCCTTCCATGTCAACTTGTAACATGCGGCGACAGGGGTTTCAGGCGGATAACATTCCAACAACTCAGCCTGAACCTGACGTACAATACTTGCACTAAGAAAGATGCACATGGTCGACTGCGAACGAGCAAGCAGGCGGAGCTTCTCCTTTTCCGGCATAGGCGTACGTCCCTCACCGCGCGTAAGTATTATGGTCTGTACTCTTTCAGGAATGGTGAACTGCGAACGCAACTCGGCAGCAGCAGCCTGAAATGAAGATATTCCGGGAGTGATATGATAATCCATTCCATATTTATCAAAGAAGTTCATCTGCTCCTGAATGGCACCATATATACAAGGATCGCCGGTATGCAGACGGACAACAAGCATGCCTTTGTCATAAAAACTCTTCATCAGTTCAAATTGTTCCTCAAGATTCATGGAAGCTGACGAACGCACTACGGCCCCCTTCTTTGCACAATAGGTAAGTTCGCGAGGCACAAGGCTTCCGGCATACAGAATCAGATCCGCACGTTCCAAGAACTTTCTTCCGCGCACACTGACAAGCTCCGGGTCTCCCGGACCGGCACCGACAATTTCGATATGTCCGCACCGTCTATATTCCGATGAAATGGCAAGCGCATACGTATAATGCGATGCGCCAATACAATCCACCCCTTTACGCTTCTCTATTATAAGACGCGCGTCATCAGCCCCTTTCAAGGCGGACGCTTCTGCAACTCCATACGCACCCGTTGCAGCATATACTCTCTCTGACGGATTCGGAATTTCAACCTCATTCAGTTCTTCTGCCGTATATATGCATAATTGGGCGGTTCCACACAATCGCAGCAGCTCTGCCAGCATCGGTTCGTCTTTCTTCAGCCGGATGGTTCCCACAGTGGCAACAGATTCCGGAGCATAACCAGCTTCAGCCAACTCCTCCACAATCCGGTGTGCTATGCTCTTCGGAGCAAGTTTCTGACACCCCACCCCTAAATGAAGGACAGGCGGAAAATACTGTACACACGGAATATCGTCAGAAGGGTGGATATAAGGTGATACCACCACAAGCAGAGCAAAGTCCTCTCGTCCTTCCTTCCGGATATGCTGCCGGCACGCACAATAATCCTTATAGTCATAGAATATTTCTACATGTTCCGGTTTTGTATCCAGCATCATCCTTGTACCTCTATCCGCACATTCAAGAACTACTGCTGTCTTATTCCCATTCACAAATAAAGCGATCGCCTCATTCATCTGCCTATGCGACAAGGCGGTCCGCCAACCATATTCATGCGCCAAAGTATCAAGCGGCCACAATCCATTATTGTCGCTTTGTGTAGTGACAACAGCTTCTCCTCCTGTCACAGACGCTACAAATTTAGCTAATTTATTCGCTCCGCCGATATGCCCAGACAATATGGGAACAGCATAACGTCCGGTACTGTCCACACACACAACGGCAGGATCTTCACGCTTGTCACAGACCAACGGCGCTATACTCCTGACGCAAATTCCCACAGCTCCGACAAAAACCAATGCATCGACTTTACCAAACAAATCCTTCGCTGCATCGGACACTGACACAATACGCTCGCATCCTTCCAATTCTCCCTTGTAATATATCGTCACTTCCGACTTGTCGGCCTCTCTTCGTATCGTTTCCGCCATTGCCAGCGATGATGCCGACACCAATATTATCGCAATCTTTTCCATGTCGTTGTCTAATTATATGACAAAAGTACTGAAAAAGTTGCGAACTACAAATCATAACAATCAATGAAAAACAAAACAGCATTCCCCTGACTGCATTAAAAACATGTTAAAGCTTATAAGCAGACAATCTCACAAAGTTAAGCAATCAGTTTGAGTTACATCAGAGTACGCATCCTATAATTCTTATGGTTGTAAGCAGCGGACTTTCTTAGTGGCATGTATTCTTTCTTTTTGACACTAAGTCCATCCATCACGGACGGAGTTTTATTAACATAATTAATGTTTATTTACGATTTACAGATTGCCAAATTTTTGAAGTTTTGTTGATAAACAATTGATAATCAACAAAATGCTATTTTGGCAGAACTATACAGTTTTAGATGCAAAAAGTACAAGTTGTGGCAAAAATAGGAAATACTGATAATCAGCAAGTTATAAAAACATTTGTCTAAAACTCTTGTTTTTCGCTATCGGAATCCGTCCTTGTTTTTTCGTGACATTGAAAATCTGGATTTAGATTTTTTAAGGATTCAATTGGGACAATATCCAATTTCAGCCCGAAAAACGGACCTTCTCAAACTCGTTCACCTTGAAAATAAATTT
>CAZKOB010000150.1:0-7191 GCA_964554265.1 uncultured Bacteroides sp.
GTAACTAAGCTCCTCCCCTAAGTTAGGGGCAATTGCGGAATAGGAGCAATTGGGGAGCTTGCGACGGAGGGCGTGGCGCGAAGCGACGGAGGAGTCTGTGAATACACAAGCAAGAGCAGCAGTTTTTCTCAAAAACATATCTTCTGTCTTTTTGACACTAAGTCCACTTTTAACTGACGGAGTTTTATTAACATAATTAAGAATCGTTTACATTTACTTGACTGCCGAATTTCTGAAGTTTTACTGATAAGCAATTGATAATCAATAAAATACTATTTTAGCAGAACGATGCAGTTTTAGGTACGAGAAGCATAGGTAAGAGCAAAAATAGGATATACTGATAATCAGTAAGTTATGAAAATATCTGGCTGAGATTCCTGTTTTTCGCAGACAAAATCCATCTTTGTTTTTCGTGGCATAGAAAAATCCGATTATGATTTTTTAAGAAAACAAATTGGAACAATATCCGATTTCAGCCCGAAAAACGGACTTTCTCAAACTCGTTCACCTTGAAAATAAATTTCGTTCACCTTGAAAGTTTTTTTACAAGGCACTTTAAAACCATTTTCAAGGTGAACGAAATTTATTTCCAGCGTACTCTTTTTTCAGACAATGTACGCGCGAATGTAAATAAATGTATCTTTTTAAAGCGGAAATTGTATTATTTTTACAATTAAGTGTTGAGGCTTGAAAACAGCCTTAGAATCGCGTAAATGGAACTTCAGTCGGGTTCGGCCGATTTTATGCGATTCTACGAAGGCTTGAATTTTAACATTTCAGATTGTCACAAAAAAAACGTAATTTATGATAAGTAGATGCTATGGAAATTTCTTTTTGACACAATGACTTTAAGAAATTAGTGCAGTGATTTTGACTTGTCAGAGGGGTGATTTCATATTTCCGGTGCAGTCACTCCAAAAATGTAGCATTTTGTACGGAAACATCTGCAATGGGGCACAAAACAGTTTCCTGTATATAATAAGGGATTTCTTATATGTATCGGTGAAGCAGAATCTGTCTTATGCACATTTTCCATAAATGTGAGGCCATCAGGCGGAGTGTCTGCGCTTTTTGGCAGAGAAAGCTTTCTTGTCTCTTCTTTTTCTGCTAACTTTGCGGCAGATATGCGGAAGCATTGCTGTATGGAGGTGGAATATTTGGAGCCAAAATACTGCCGTGTGCTTGAACACCACGTAAAAAACAAGAAACAAATGAAACGAAATCAGACTGTGAGCGTATCTTTCATGCTGATGGGGATACTCTTTTGCGTTTGCCTTGTGGCATCTAATCTTCTTGAAACCAAAGTCGTACAGATTGGGCCTGTTTCCATGACTGCCGGTTTTATTGTTTTTCCTGTATCTTATATAATAAACGACTGTATAGCGGAAGTATGGGGCTTTCGCAAGGCTCGTCTGATTATATGGATGGGATTTCTTATGAACTTCTTCGTTGTCGCACTTGGGGGTATAGCTGTAGCCATGCCTGCCGCTCCCTTCTGGGAGGGTGAAGAAGCCTTTGAATTTATTTTCGGTCTTGCTCCGAGGATAGCGGCGGCAAGCCTTGCTGCATTCCTCGTCGGTTCATTTCTGAATGCTCTCGTGATGAGCAAGATGAAGATTGCAGACAACGGACGTCATTTTTCGTGGAGGGCCATAGCTTCCACATTGGTAGGGGAGAGTGCCGACTCGCTCATCTTCTTCCCGTTGGCTTTCGGCGGACTGATGTCTGTGGGCGAACTTCTGAAGCTGATGGCATTGCAGGTTGCGGCGAAGACTTTGTATGAGATTATTGCTTTGCCTCTGACGGTGAGGGTGGTCAACTATGTCAAGAAGAAGGAAGGCGAAGATGTCTACGACCGGAACATATCGTACAACATACTCAAGATAAGGGATATATGATGGATAATAGTAAAGCTCTCGTCGTGTTCAGCGGCGGACAAGACAGCACCACGTGCCTGTTTTGGGCAAAAAGAAAGTTTAAGGAAGTGTTTGCACTCAGTTTCATATATGGGCAGAAACATGTGAAGGAAGTGGAACTTGCCCAAAATATAGCCACAAAGGCGGAAGTGCCGTTTGATGTGATGGATGTGAGTTTCATAAGCGGTTTGAGCAGCGGATGTTCGCTTACGGACTCTTCTGTGGAGATGGACAAGGTGAAGCCGGAAGAGGGAGTGCCCAACACATTTGTTCCCGGCCGTAATCTGTTTTTTCTCAGCATAGCGGCGGTCTATGCACGTGAACACGGCATCAGTCACATTGTGACGGGAGTGTCGCAGACCGACTTTTCCGGTTATCCGGACTGTCGCGACACATTTATCAAGAGTCTTAATGTGACGTTGAATCTTGCAATGGAAGAGCAATTTGTTATACACACTCCGTTGATGTGGATTGACAAGTGCGAAACGTGGGCGCTGGCAGACGAGCTTGGTGTGCTCGACCTTGTGCGAAGTGAGACACTGACCTGTTATAACGGTATCCCCGGCGATGGCTGTGGACATTGTCCGTCGTGCAAACTCCGTCGTGAAGGTTTGGAAAAATATCTGCAAAAAAGAGGTTTGTAAGGTGCGGTACATGTCTGGAGAGACTGTAATGAAGTTGCCGCAGACATTCTTTAAGCCTTTGGGGGCTTTTCGTGAACAGAAAGAGGAGCGCGACAGCCTGCATGAGAGATGAATCAGGGTGTTATGCGGCCGGAATGATTGTCGGCAAATGATGGGACAGCGGCTTCCCTTCCCAACCGCTGTCGCTTCATCTGTCCGGCTTTGCCTCTCAACTTTTAATTCTTATAATCTATGTCAGAAAGAGAAAATGAAGGCCTGAAAAGCCTTGGAAGAAAAACGGAATACAGGCAGGACTATGCTCCGGAAGTGCTTGAGTCGTTTCAGAACAAACATCCCGAGAATGATTATTGGGTACGTTTCAACTGCCCCGAGTTTACAAGTCTCTGTCCGATAACGGGGCAGCCGGATTTTGCAGAGATACGCATAAGTTATTTGCCGGACCAACGTATGGTAGAAAGCAAAAGTCTGAAACTCTATCTGTTCAGTTTCCGCAATCATGGCGATTTTCATGAGGATTGTGTGAACAAGATAATGAAAGACCTGATTCGCCTCATGGACCCCAAGTATATAGAGGTGACGGGAGTATTTACTCCGCGTGGCGGAATCTCAATCTATCCCTATGCCAATTATGGACGTCCGGGGACGAAATATGAGAAGATGGCGGAATATAGGTTGATGAACCACGATATGAACTGATGTTCCGGTGGGCATGTCGGCAAGGCTCAGGCATGACCTTTCACCTGAATCTTTTTGGGGTGACTCCGGACCTTCTGAAGAAGAATTTCCGGAAGGCCGACTGGTCGGAAAAATGCAGGTTCATGGAGATTTCCTGTACAGACAGGTTGGAATGGCGAAGCAGTGAGCGCGCTTCGCTGTAGAGCATTTCGTATATAAGCTCGGAGACGCTTTGTCCGGTGACCTTTTTTATGATTAATGTAAGGTGATGGGACGAAATGTTCAGTTGTTCGGCATTGATGGGAGAAGCAAAAAAGTCCTTTATGTCTTCTTTGTGGAATGTGTGTGTGAATATGTCTAACATGATTCTTGTATCTCTTCGGCTGATAAATGTTGTAGTTATATACGTTGTAAATCAGTTCGTTGTTGTTGAACTGCTTTACCGCGGAATCGTATTTTTTTTTCTTTGTTTACGGTTGTTTCAAGCTGTAAAGATACTATTTATTTTTTTTGTTTTGTGTAAAAATAAAACCATTTTGTGCTCAAAAGTGTCTCCTTGAATTCGGGGAAAAAGTCAGAACTTTGCAAAAAATTAAGAATTATTTTTCTTTTGTTGGATATTCCGTGTGCAACCTGTAATGGCGGTAAAGGATAACAGAACTCATATGTTCAATAGAATTATTTTTTAACAGATAAAGATGAATACGATAAAGACAATGTTCAGTCTTCTGTGCTTTACGGGAGGCTGTGTGGGGCAGTTGTGCTCACAAAACACTCCTGATATCGGCGGCTCTTGTCGTGCTCATAACGAACATGCTTGTCCCATTCACATACTCCCTCCCTTTAATGTGGTTGCTGTGCTTCATAGAAGGATGTGCGAAGATACAGGGGACTTTTGAATGTATGTCGAACATTCAGCTATGGATGACTCCTAAGCGTGATTTCAGGGTGTTTTTCCCTTTGCTTCATATATTTATCCTTGTCAGCATACAGGTCTCGGGATGGCTTGCCGCATATTTTGCCTATATTGCACGCTGGGAATATATGCATCTCTTTGTTTGTGGAATGTTTCTGCTGATGCTGATGGTGCAGATAGTGTGCCTTCGCTTCGTGAGGATAATGCCGCGCTTTCCGCTATATGCCAGGCTGAAAGTGAAGGATTTCACAAACGTCCGGCTTATAGGGGTCGGGATGCTTGGTATATGCGTATACTACATTCTGCTATACACTCGGATTGCTGACTACATAAACATAGAGCTGCTTTATTTGCCGGTGGCAGTAAGAGGATTCAGCTATGCTGTGATAAGCGCGACATTGCTTTATACGCTGGAAACATCTATGAACTTTAAGATTTTCTTCCAGTCATTGGGGCTGTTTAATGTGTTTCACACGGTAGGAGGGGCTATAACAGGATGTGCCATCTATATGTTCGGACTGAATCACTATATTGCGGATAATATGCAGAGATATGGGGAATATGTGACAAATGTGAGGGTAGCATCCAATCAACATGTTGCATTTGGGGGTGAAAGTTTTGGTAGCCGTTCTTTTCATTTCGGAGAGTTTATGGGAGAATATGTAGAGACGCTTCAGGTGATAAGCATAAAGCAGTTGCTTGGATGGGGTGCCATTGCCGCCATTGTCGTGGCTCTTGTCTTTCTTTGTCTTGAAACGTCTTTTAGATACCCGAATCGCCTCATGCCTGATTGGAAGCATTTTGGCAAGAGGATACGTCGCATTTATAGCAGACGACGTCTGGCGCGTGAGTATATAGAAGACGAGGCTGTTTGATATAAGAAACGCTTGTAAATGTTGTGGACTGTATCGTATGTCTGTTTATGGAGGAAGACATATGATACAGTCTTTGTTTGTGGAGCGTAGTATCGTGATAATAATGGGGTGTGCAGCTTTTTCAATTCATAAGTTACCTTGCTCGTTGAGAAACCAATAGTGAGTTAATATGTTGATCGCTAATATAATAGCATTTACATCGAACAGGTAAACAGGCTCCTCCCCTAAGTTAGGGGCAATTGCGGAATAGGAGCAATTGGGGAGCTTGCGACGGAGGGCGTGGCGCGGCTGCGACGGAGGAGTCTGCGAACACACCAGCTTTAAATCTTCAAAATCCCAAGAGTACTCTGTGAAAACACCTGCAAAAATCGCTTCAAAAACACAACAACCGCCCTTGCGAGAGACTTTCCAAATATTCATTTGTCATAAAATCCAAGTTTTCTTTGACAATCTGAAATGTTAAAATCAAGTCTTCGCAGAATCGCATAAAATCGGCCTAACCTTACCAAAGTTCCATTTGCGCGATTCTAAGGCCGTTTTCAAGCCTTGAATCCCAAATGTAAAAATAATATAATTTATATTTCCAAAAGATACATTTATTCACATTCGTATATGCTTTGCCTGAAAAAAGAGTACGCTGGAAATAATTTTTCAGGGTGAACAAAATTTGTTTAAAAGGCACTTTAAAAATATTTTCAAGGTGAAGGAATTTTATTTTCAAGGTGAACGAGTTTGAGAACGTCCGTTTTTCGGACTGAAATTTGCTATTGTCCAAGTTCTTTTCTTAAAAAGAATAAAATCAGATTTTTCAATGCTACGAAAAACAAAGATGGATTCCGGCAGCGCAAAACAAGGGGTTTAGAGAAATAATTTTATAACTTACTGATTATCAGCGCATCCTATTTTTGTTTCCACCTGTCCTCCTTGCACCTAAAACTGCATCGTCCTGCTAAAATAGCATTCTATTGATTATCAATTGTTTATCTGTAAAATATCAAAAAAAAGGCAATCAACAGAGTGTAAACGAATCTTAATTGTGTTAAAAGAGTTTCGTCCGCTACGTGTAGACTTGGTGTCAAAAAGAAAGAAGAAATGCCTCCGAGAAAGACCGCGCGTTCATCGGCAAAAAAATTGCAGGATTACCGGCTTTTATAGGACTTTCCTAAACCGAACTCACGTATAAGTCTTTCTTCTGAAGAAAAAATAGATTCTTTGTCTTGTCGGTGTGAAAATCTCATGATTTTTATGTACTTTTGCACCCAAATTAGGTGAAAAGATGCGTTTTTTTGTTTATTTGTCGTACGATGGAGCTCAATATCATGGTTGGCAGGTACAGCCGAATGGAGTGAGTGTGCAGGAAGTGGTGCAGAATGCGTTGTCCACATTGCTTCGGGAAACGATAGGCATCGTTGGAGCCGGGCGAACAGACACGGGTGTGAATGCAAGGACGATGGTGGCCCATTTCGACTGTTCCGAGAAGGCTGCGGTTGTTGTCATGCAGGATAAGCCGGAGTGTGCGGCTTTGTCTTTGGAGGAACTTTCCTGCGAGATTGTTGTCGCGGCGGCAAAGACATTTATCAGAAAACTGAACAAGATTCTGCCTCCGGATATTGCAGTACATAAAGTCTTCCCCGTCAAGGCAGATGCACATGCTCGGTTTGATGCGATTTCCAGAACATATAATTATTATATATCCACGGACAAATCGCCGTTCTGCCGTCATTATTCTTATCGCTTTCCGCAGCCGCTGGACTTTTCTTTGATGAATGAAGCGGCAAAGTGTTTGTTCGATTATACGGATTTTACCAGCTTTTCCAAATTGCATACTGATGTCAAGACAAACAACTGCCGCATTATGAAGGCAGAATGGACACAGATTTCGGATATTGAGTGGGTGTTCACCATCAAGGCGGACAGGTTTCTGCGGAACATGGTACGTGCCATTGTCGGAACACTGCTTGAGGTGGGAAGAGGCCGCATGTCCGTAGGAGAATTTTGCCGTATAGTTGAAAAAAAGGACAGATGTGCGGCTGGGTCGAGTGTGCCGGGGAATGCTTTGTTCCTTGCTGATGTGGAATACCCTTTTGATATGGGCTCTTGATTTTTTAACTTTTATAGTCAAAAGTAAATCGTTTGAGAAATTCGATTAGAATTATTATCTTTGT
>CAZKOB010000151.1:0-7165 GCA_964554265.1 uncultured Bacteroides sp.
AGAATATCAGACAAGAAACTTTATAACCTGTTGATTATCAATACATCCTATTTTTACCCTAACTATACTCCATGCATCTGAAACCGCATCGTTCTTGTAGAAATAGTATTTTGCTGATTATCAACTATTTATCTATAAAATATCAAAATTTCGACAAACAAGAGAATGCAAACGAATCTTAATTGTATTAAAAAAGTTTCGTCCGATACGGATGGATTTAGTGTCAAAAAGAAAGGAGAAATGTTCCTGAGAAAGACCGCTGCTTTTGCCGGTGTATTCACAGACTTAACTTTTGAAGTGATTTTGGCGTGTCACCTGAAACCACAAATATTGGGATTTAATCTATTGATACTTCATTACTTATAAATCTTGACGTGTTTTTCAACAAAGTCGGAAGGAAACCGATTCTTGCATTATAAAAGAAGGGGTGCTCCCCTTTTTGTAGTTCAATGCAACCTGTATATATCATGTTTTTAGCAGCTGCCTTGATTTTTTTCCGTGACATTTTGAGAATTTGTTCCGCTTGTCTTCATAGTGGAATGAGGCTGTGCGGCTGGCGGATTTTGGCTGAAGCAGCCGGGATGATACTCAAAATAAAGAGAGTGCAAAGGTTGACCGGAAATGAAGCCCCCCTTCTTTCAGTCTTCCTTCCAGTCTTCCGACAGACTGAAGTCTTTGTCGGCAAACAGTCCGGCGAGTCCCGACACCTGTTTGAGCCTGAGCAACTCGTCCTTGTCCATGCCGATGTTGCGCATTATCCATGCGTCCGACATGCCTGCCGAAGTCAGCTCCGCAACAATGTTGCTCATCAGCTCTATCACGTGTGTGCCTCGTGCCCTGTTGTGGCGTATCGTGGAGGCCATTCTGCACGATATATCCTTGTTGATGACAGAAATAGGAAGCATGCCGTGCTCTCTTTCATAAATACGTTTCGATGTTTTCATTACCATATATCTGTGAAAACCGTCCACGATTTCATACTTGTCTTCATCTTTGAGATAGTAGCACACGCATGGCATGGTGTATCCGTCTTCCCATATTGACAATTCCAGAAGCTTCATTTCCGGAGGAGCCACTGTGTTCGGGTTGTAGTTGTTGGCAACCACTTTTTCTATCGGCACAGCAATTACATTGTATACCGGGCTTTTAAAGTCTTCCATATTCCAGAAATTTGTATTTTCTCATTGTTCTTTCTTTCTTTTCTCTTTCTTTCTTGGTAAGGGCGAACCCCATGTACTTGCATGCATGGTCATTTCTTAAGATACAGATACACATGCGCTTGTATGTGGGAATCTCACGAAATTCCGTGATGTCTATATCGTCGATGTATTCCATCCTTACCGGCTTCTTGTCGGTTCGGTATGCCGTCGAGGTGCCTATGGTGAATTTTATTCCCGCATTGCGCAGCTTCTCTATTGTTTCGTCACTCAGACAACCGCCTTTTGTCCGCCAGAACTTCATGCTTACCTCTAATTTTTCAAGATAGTTGCAGCGCGTCTTTTCCGGCAGCGTGTCAAGCAGGAAGTACATATACTGCTTCCATGAGAAGCCCTCGGGCGATTTTATCTTTCGCCATCCCATCGCTGTGGTTGCCCCATACATGCCGGCGAAGTTGACACCGTTCACCCTGCTCACCATTCGTCCCCACGTGTCCGGGTCGATGGCGCGGTATACGCTAAGGGTCGGGATGGCATGGGAGATGAACGGGCTTGCTACGCGCTGACGGCCGATTGGGATGCCGGCACGGAAATAGAGATCATAGAGAGGGTTGTAGCTCCAGCCGAATTTGCCGTTGGCGGTCCAGATGTCCGATGTCTTCCAGTCATAGAGTGGATAGGCATTGAATACGTGATCCGCAAGTTTGTGGGTCCATTTATAGTGTGAGAATCGTTTGTAGTTTCTGCTGTTGTGTATGGCTGTCCACCTGTTGAAGCTCTCTTGTGTCCTTATCCCGACGAGGCAGCATATACGCCGGCACTTTTTCTTGTTGCGTAGCCAGGGAGCGAACAGATACTGGAACTCATAGTCCCATAGCTCGTTGGTGAAGAAGTCGAAGTCTTCGGCTGTATAGCAGTTCGCCGGCATTTCTCTCACCCAGATGCTTTTCGCTTTCTTTTCCCACGGTCGCCAGTAAGACTGGTGCATGGAGGTGCATGTGGGTACTTTGAAGGGTACGCAACAATGGAATATTTCCAGAATGTCTTTGTTTTCTGACATAGTTTGCTCCACATACTCCGTGGTTTGCCTGTACTGCGCCTCGTAGTCCATGTGGAAGACTCCGAGCTTGCGTTCCGGAGCATGCCTGCGTATGTAGTCGATGCATAGGTTCAGTAGTACACCGCTGTCTTTGCCGCCGGAAAACGAAACATATACATAATCGAAATAGTCGAATATGATCTTCAGTCTCATCTGGACAGCGTCGTATACATTAAGTTGTCTGATCATTTCTTCTTTTCCGGTATATACTCCATCTTGTCATAGTTCTTCCATTCTTTATATGTCCTGAACCCATGACCTGCGAAAATCTTTACATGTCTTTTATGTACTGTTGCCGTTATTAGACCTTCTTTGCAGACATCGGTGATGATTCTTTCAAGCAATGTGTCTATCAATGAAGTGTTGTCGTTCCCTACATAATAGTTGTCGATGCAGATTCCGCCTTCACCTTTCTTGAAGGGCATAAAGCCTGTGACCCGGTTGTTCTCTATGGCTATGTACCACACATGATGCCGTGATGTCTTGAAGGGATAATTGTTGTTGAGCCTTAATACTGCCGGGTTCATGACAAGGGGAGCTACTAACTCATAAAGCCTGGGGGCTGTACCGTCTATACACTCTATGTCCATAATATATTATAAATAAGTTTTGCAAAAGTACGATAATTGCGACACTTTGTGATGTTGACATAAGTTTTTTTTACATAATAATATTCAAGATAACTTTTGTTTGAGGTTTTGACTGCAAAGTGGGCATGTGTGAGAGGAACGCTTTCTGTTTGTTTTCGGTTTTGTGTGTTTTCCTGACTTCTTTGTGTGTTTTCCTGACTTCGTCATTGCGTCGCCCTGCATAATTCCAATGGATGTATATATCTGATTTTCCATTTCAAATGAAATGAAGAATCAGGTAAAATCAGTTGCTTTTGCTGATATATCCACAGGTTCCTCTTATCATTCTTATGGTTGCAAACTGTTGTTTCCGCAGTGAATACACCAGCTTAAAATCATTACAACCACAATATGAATCTGCGTACATGCCGACTTGAATCTACCTCTTTCAAAGTCGTTTTTACCGTACTTATTTTTGTAATCAGCAGTGCAGATTATAAAATCAACAGTGCAGATTATACAATTAGCAGTGCAGTTTTTACAATCAGCAGTGCAGATTTAAGAAAACAGTACGGTGAATTTGATTTTTCAGAAAGGTGATTTCATATTTCCTTTGCTGTCACTCCGGTTTCAATCCATGCGTATGTAGAACGACTGTCATGTGTCGGATGCACTCCGTCAGCATAATAGACGACGGAACCCTCCTCCATCTGTGCAAGGGTTTCTGTCAATTCTTCAACAGACGCTTTCCGCAGGGAAGCGTCCGCTTCACATGGGACTTCCGTAGTCTTCTTATAAGTGAAACTCAGGCGATTGAGTAAGTACACAACACCCTGTGATGTATATTCAACACCAAAGGACGACTTAATCCGTTCCTTCACGCTTTTGGCGTCTGTGTATATGTGAGTACGAAATTCTTGCTGCAAAGCGACAGGCTGACTGCTGTCAGGCATACCCCAATAACCCTTATCCAGCATCAGAAGGCATGTAACACGGGCATGGTCGGAACTTCCACACAAGTTTCTTTGTAGCCTGCGCAGTTCTTCGCGTTCTGATGTGGATAATTGAAGTTCCATATGCAGAGATATAACTTATAGGGAATTTTTGCAATTCCTTTTGACTATAAGATTTGAATATTTGGAAAGACTCTCGTAGGGAGGACTCATGTTTCTTCAACGAAATCAGGCAATAGGCCATGTGGAATGAACACATAGCTCATCTTAGTACAACGGCTATTTACAAAAATATTCCATATATTTTTATCTCCCGGCGAACCTTTTCTTAATCTGTAATGTTTCTTCTATGTCAACAGTCAAGGACGGCAGATGCGCATCGCCAATGACAAATGTATTAATTGATTTACAAACTTAAACAAAGAATTATATGGGTTTTATCTGGTACATTATAATAGGAATGGTTTCCGGATTCATTGCCGGAAAAATCATGAGAGGAAGCGGATTCGGCATCTTCGTCAACCTGATTGTAGGTATTGTAGGCGGTCTGCTCGGAGGCTGGTGCTTCGGTTTGCTCGGAATCACAATGGCAGGGATATTCGGTAGCCTCATCACTTCTGTTGCAGGCGCAATTTTACTTCTATGGATATTGTCTCTTTTCAGGAAAAGCAGCACACACAAGGAATAGCTTCCCTTTGCGTATCCGTTTCCTGAAATAAATTACAGCAGAAATACTCCGCTCCAAAGAATAACAGGCGGAACATCAACAAAAAAATTTATTAACCTCTAAAAACAATCCTTAATTATGGAATGCAAATCATCAAATTTAATGCTCGGCCTCGTTATCGGTGCAGTGGCAGGAGCTTTCGTACAACGATTCTATTCTTCGGCAAGAGGAAAACAACTAAGACACAAAGCATGTTGTAAACTCCACAAGATGCGTGACAAGGCGGAGGATGTACTATACTCCGCAAAAGAGAAAGCGATGGAAGTCGGTACTGAAGTGGCGGAAAAAGTAGCCAAAGGTACAGAGAAAGCAGCGGAGAAGGTGGCTGAAGGCGCTGAGAAAGTGGCAGACAACGCATCTTCATATTCCAACAGGCCCTCCTTTCGCCATTAACAGAGATAATCCTGAATATACAACCTTACAAACAAATTATCACATGGAGAAAGGTGACACCAAGAAAGAATGTCCCTCTGACTATGGGATGAACCCGGGAATACCTATCCAGCAAGTTAAAACAGATGGGCAGTACCCGACAGACAAGGAAGTGAGAGCTGCAACCAGAAACATCAATCCAGATGCCAACAGTTACGGCAGTAGAGGATAAGTGAAGCGAGTCCTTGTCAAAAAGAATATGGGAAGTGAACATTCAAGTCCGCTTCCCATATTTTTTCTATCTCCATACGGCAGAATCATCGAGGAATATGACAATGGTGCACAATGACGCCGAATCACATACCTATTCTAATGAGAATCAACAGCCGTTGTTACATCTTATTCATAGCCTGCTCCAAGTCTGCAATAATATCGTTCACATTCTCAATTCCAACAGAGAGTCTGATGAGGTCAGGAGCTACACCGGCTTCACGTAGCTGTTCGTCCGATAGCTGACGATGAGTGTGGCTTGCCGGATGTAAGACACATGTACGTGCGTCTGCCACATGGGTCACAATGCAGATAAATTCAAGATTGTCCATAAAACGTATCGCATCTTCACGAGTTCCCTTGATACCAAAAGCAATTACTCCACACGAACCTTTCGGCAGGTATTTTTGCGCCAGTTCATAACTTTTGCTGCTCTTCAGGCCGCAATAGTTCACCCATGCCACTTTGGAATTCTCTTCAAGCCATTCGGCCACCGTCTGCGCATTTTCACAATGACGCGGCATGCGCAAATGCAATGTCTCAAGCCCCAGATTCAAAAGAAATGAGTTCTGAGGTGCGGGAATCGAACCAAGGTCACGCATCAGTTGAGTCACAAGCTTGGTTATATACGCCTTCTTCCCGAATGCCTTTGAATAAGTCAATCCATGATAACTGTCGTCTGGGGTACACAAGCAAGGGAACTTGTCGGCATAAGCCTCCCAATCGAAGTTTCCACTGTCCACCACTGCACCTCCGACCTGTGTAGCATGGCCATCCATGTACTTCGTCGTGGAATGCGTCACAATATCACAGCCCCATTCAAATGGGCGACAGTTAATCGGTGTTGCAAAAGTATTGTCTACGATCAAAGGCACACCATGCTTGTGTGCAATCCGTGCAAAGCGTTCTATGTCAAAGACATTGCCACCGGGATTTGAGATTGTCTCACCGAAAAAGCACTTGGTATTTCCACGAAATGCCGCTTCTATGCGGTCATCATCCCATTCCGGATCGACAAATGTACACTCTATTCCAAGCTTTTTCATCGTTACTCCAAAAAGATTGAATGTTCCTCCATAAATCGTATTTGAAGTGATGAAATGATCACCAGCCTGACAAATGTTAAACACCGCATAGAAGTTTGCAGCCTGTCCGGAAGAAGTAAGCACACATCCGACACCACCTTCAAGAGCGTTGATTTTGGCGGCAACAGCATCGTTTGTCGGATTCGCAAGCCTTGTGTAAAAATACCCTTCGTCTTCAAGGTCAAACAGACGCGCCATTTGCTCACTCGTCTCATATTTGAATGTCGTACTCTGATAAATAGGCAGAACACGAGGTTCACCCTTTCCCGGAGTCCAACCGGCCTGCACACACAATGTTTCTAGATTTTTCATTATCCTTTCTATTTAATTATTTTGATGTCATTTCTTCTTCAAAGGTGCCTGATACAACGTGTCAAATGGTCCGTCGCCCCATTCCAATTCCATTCTTACCGATGGAGAATCCATTTGAAATTCATTCATGTATTCAGGAGTCTTTATCTTGAGATGCTCTTCCCACACCTCTTCAATGCTCGGCAGAACTTCTATCACCACAGGTACTACACCATCCCTCAACATGTCAATCTGCTCAGCAGCCGCATTGGAAATATCGACAACCAGACGCTTTCCGAAAGGGCCTCTGTCCGCCACCCTGACAATTGTCGTTTTCCCATTTTTCTTATTGGTTATCTTAAGCCTTGTACCAAAAGGGAGTGTGCGGTGCGCACAAGTAAAGCCATTCTTATCGTAACGGCTTCCATCACTCATCCTATGTCCATGCATGCGCGCCGAATAATACGTGGCAAGCCCTGTCTCAGTCTTCATCTCCTGAGCCATCACACAAACATGCATCAAAGAAAAATACGCAAAGAACAGAATTGTCTTTTTTTTCATAAAGTGTAATCCAACGGTATATCAACTACAAAGGTACATAAAAAATCGCGATTTTTTACGCCCGGTGAATAAGAAAGTCAA
>CAZKOB010000152.1:0-7164 GCA_964554265.1 uncultured Bacteroides sp.
TGTTTTCACAGACTCCTCCGTCGCAAGCTCCCCAATTGCTCCTATTCCGCAATTGGGGAGCTTGCGACGGAGGGCGTGGCGCGAAGCGACGGAGGAGTCTGTGAATACACCAGCTTTAAATCATCAAAATCACAAGAGTAGTCTGTGAATACACCTGTTTACAACCATAAGAATCATAAAATGAACCTACGAATCCACCGGCAAAACAACTTGCAAGATTACCAATATCCAAAGAGGCAAGGTAGATAACGTATGGTGTTTCAGAGTCGTGCCCATTGCCTCGCTTATGGTGGAAACAGGAATGTTCTTGCTTTTGGCTATGCCGGCCACGCGTGCCGGGCGACATAGCTCGTCAGCGAGATGGGAAGCCCCAACTGCTCTCCCGGCTATTTAACCACATTCTTTTTACATTGACCCGAAAAATCCGCTGACTCCAAAAACATAGAATGCACCTACAGACTTTTTTCTATCATTTTTTGTTTTAGGTGGAAAAAGAAGAATAATGTGGATATGAGAGAATTTTTTCTTCTTAAATTTTCGCATTTCAATGTAAATCGCTAATTTTGTGCTCAAATTAAGTAAGGTCGCCCGAATGGTGGAATGGTAGACACGAGGGACTTAAAATCCCTTGGCCATTGTGGCTGTGCGAGTTCGAGTCTCGCTTCGGGTACCGTTTTTCTGGGAAAAAAGCCTGTAGATGCATTCTATGTTTTTGGAGTCAGCGGATTTTTCGAGTCAATATAAAAAGAATGTGGTTACACAGGGTCGCGAGAAAAAAGTTTTTCAAAATCTTAGAAACTGTTCAAATGCTTTTCAAGTTGTTCGGCAATCTGCTCCATTCCCTTGATTGAAGGATGGCCGTTCTGCTTGTCAATACCTTCAAGTTCGATACAATCAACACCATAATGAGCACAGATAGTTTTCACAGATTCCGTAATGGCATCACTCAACTCGCAATTCAGTATAAAATGCAGTTCGACATTCGGATAACGCTCAATCATGTCTGACAACAAATATGCCATAGCCGGTCGGAACTGATAAAGTTCATCCTTTGTCCAGTTTTCATACTTGTATTCGCCAACCGGAACCCTTGCCCATGAATCGTTTGTTGCTCCAAAAACAAATATGATATCCGGACAGCCAAGATTGTCCATACGAGTAATGAAGGAACGGTCGCTGTAATCTTCCTTACGATAGCCGGTATTACAAATTGTAGCTCCGGAAAAGGAGTTGTTGACACACAATCTGTAGCCATTACGGCAAATAAACTTATGCCACCAAGTTTGAGTGACATTGCTGACATCTGTCTTTTTAGGCTGCTTCCAATACCATACAGCATTGGTGTCAGGCTGAAGATAACCTTCGAAGGTAGAATAAGAATCTCCGAGAATGGACACTGATTTGCGATACTGCCCATGCATGAATGCTGAAACGGAGAGGAACAGCAACATGGCTAAAGTTATACGTCTCATAGATTTTACTTAAGTTGATAACAATTAAATTATGACTTTACGCATTTATAATTGTGGCAAAGATACTGTTTTTTATTCCCATTTCACGTTTTTTCCTTATTTTTGCAAAAAGTAATTTAGTAATAAACAACCTTTATGAAAAACAAATCATTGGGATTGCTTGTGTTCGGACTACTTTCAGCAACAAGCGTGCAAGTAAGAGCGCAGGCTCCACACCCGGAAAGAATATATCTTTCGGGGACAGGGATAGATGACACACGTACATGGGATTTCTATTGCTCCGGCGGACAAAACAGTGGAAAATGGAGAAAGATTGAAGTCCCATGCAACTGGGAACTTCAAGGATTCGGTGAATATACTTATGGAAGATATTACACAGTCAAAGGACAAAAGGCAAGCGATGAAACAGGCACTTACAGAATGAAGTTCAAGGCGGACAAGGCATGGGACGGACAGACTGTAAAAATATTTTTTGACGGTGTAATGACAGACACAGAAGTCTTGGTAAACGGACATAGAGCCGGCGACATGCATCAAGGAGGTTTTTACCGTTTCAGTTATGACATAACTTCTTTGATAGAGTCGGGCAAGACGAATACCCTTGAAGTGAAAGTGGCCAAAGAATCGGCAAACAAACTTGTCAATGCTGCTGAACGTAAAGCCGATTGGTGGCTCTACGGAGGAATATATCGTCCTGTATGGCTTGAGGTATTGCCAAAGGTACATATCTGCAATTATGTGATCAGCGCAGAACAAGACGGAACATTTTCTGCTTCCATTGATATGCAGGGAGATGCCAAAGGACATGAAGTGTCCGTTTCAATACGTTCGCTCAAAGACGGGAAAGCACTTCTCACGACTGACGGCCGGCCTAATATTTCCATCAGAATTGACAACGGCAACAAGGAACAATTGTTGAAAGGCAAATGGGCCAATGCCACAAAATGGAGCACAGAAGACCCCAATCTTTATATTGCCAAAATAGAACTAAAAGATGAGTCGGGTCAAGTGGTGCAAACAAGAGAAGCACGTGTAGGCTTCCGTACTGTGGAGTTTTTTCCACAGGACGGACTTTACATAAACGGTGTCCGTCAGGTGCTTAAAGGCATCAACAGACATTCTTTCTCCGTTGACGGCGGACGCGCCACATCTGCGGCAATGAGCCGTGAGGATGCAAAACTCATAAAACAGATGAACATGAATGCAGTACGTTCCCACTATCCGCCAGATGAGCATTTCCTCGACATGTGCGATTCGCTCGGTATCATGTACATGGATGAACTTGCGGGATGGCAAAATGCATACGACACTCAAATAGGCGAAAAACTTGTAGAAGAAATGATACGTCGTGATGTCAATCATCCATGTATCATAATATGGAGCAACGGAAATGAAGGTGGATGGAACACAAATCTCGACCATCTGTTTGCTAAATATGACAAACTGCAACGTCGACATGTTGTACATCCGTGGGCTGACTTTAACGATCTTGACACCCACCATTATCCGGCATATCTGACAGGTGTAGCACGATTCACTAACGGATATAAAGTGTTTATGCCTACAGAATTTATGCATGCAATGTATGACCAAGGAGGTGGAGCCGGACTGCGCGACTTTTGGGACAGATGGCAGACCAACCCAATGTTTGCCGGAGGATTCATTTGGGTATTCACAGATGAAGCACCGAAACGAACTGACAAAGGAGGGATTCTCGACAGCGACAAGAGCAATGCTCCAGACGGAGTGCTCGGACCTCGTCGTGAGAAAGAAGGAAGCTTCTGGGCCATACGCAGTCAGTGGTCACCAATACAAATCAAACCGCTTGTCATAACCGAACATTTCAACGGTTCTTTTTTTGTCACAAACGAATATACTTACACTTCATTGTCAGCATGTACTATGAAGTATAAGATACGTGTATGTGCCATCCCGATGCGCCACCTCACAGACAATATAATATATGCAGAAAACAGCAAGAATTTCTCAGAAGATGAAAATCCGGTTATAGCTGAAGGCATTGTAAAATTACCGGCTATCGCTCCGGGAGAAACCGGTAAGGCATGCTTCAACTTGCCTGATAACTTCCGCGAAGGTGACGTGCTTGAAATTGAGGCTTTTGACAAAAACGGCGAAAGTATGAATACATGGAGCTATCCTATACGCTTGGCGCGCCAATATTATGAGCATCAATTTGCAGCAACTCCTACGACACTCCAATTGCTGCCTGCACCTACAGCTTCCAAAACTGCAACAACCGTAACCCTGAAGAGTCATGATGTGATTGTTGAGTTCAATGCAGAAACAGGAACCATCAACAGCATAAAAGCTTATAAAACCGTTGCAGCAAACAACGACAATAAAAAGAAGAACAAAACAGAGTTCTCCGGCAATGAAAGAGAACTTGTAGAAATTCCGCTCAAAGACGGTCCTGTCGCTGTAGGCATGAAGATGCGCTATGAACCAGAACTGAGCTATGTAAAGGAAATAGACAATTGCGCTGTCTTCTGTGCCAAATACAAAGGTGCAGCCGACTCCATCGTATGGAAACTGGATGAACGCGGCCTGCTAAGTATGGATGCCATATTACTCAATCGCGCTTCAGGAGGAGGAGGATTCGATGATGCTTTCATGGATACCCAAGTAAAGAATCTCGGATTGACATTCTCATATCCTGAAACAGAATGTACAGGCATGAAATGGCTTGGAAGAGGTCCGTACAGAGTATGGAAGAATAGAATTGCAGGTACGAACTATGCTGTATGGCACAAAGATTACAACAACACCATTACAGGAGAAAGCTATGAGAACCTTGTCTATCCTGAGTTCAAAGGATATCATGCAAATATATACTGGGCCACTATAGAGAATGTCAAGGCACCATTCACCGTATATTCAAGAGCCGACGGACTCTTCATGCATGCTTTCACCCCACAGGAACCGGAAGGACGATTGAGATCGACGATGCCTTCATTCCCTAAGGGCGACATATCTTTCCTGCTTGACATACCTGCAATCTGTTCGTTCAAGCCTATCGAACAACAAGGACCGAACAGCCAGCCGGGAAACATACGCATCAAACAGGGTGACGAAGGATTACACATCAATCTTACATTTGATTTCCGATAGACAGCAGCAAATCAAGCTGTATCGGAAGCATCATCATTAACGACAAAAGAAAAGCCATATCAAGTCTTGCATACAGACAATGATATGGCCTTTTCTTTGACTACAAGTTCAGTTCCTATAAAAACATCCACTCAATCCACTCAGAAAAGCATTTACTCTTTCTGCTTCTTTTTGTAGGACAAAATGCAGGAATTTTTTCTTGTCAGAACCTTTCTGCACACCGTTCTCAATTGTACAGCCGTGACACTCCTATATGTCTCCACTTCCTTATCTATATCATTAGCATCTCCGTACATTTCAAAAAGCGCCAACTGCATAGCCAAGTTTTGGTTGTCCATCCGTTCCATACAATCATTGAACTCATACTTGTTTTTCAATTTATCAAGTTCTGCATCCGGAACAAGTTCATGGCAAAGCCTATCCAATTCTTTCCATACCGCAGCCTCAGCCTCTCTCATCCCTACTCCATCAGCCGGCATACCTATGATGTGCAGAAGTCCTGTATCCGTACGGGGCGATATGTACGCGTCTATACTTGTAAACATGCGCTTCTTTTCCACAAGATTATGATACAAGCGACAGGAACGTCCGTTGGCAAGAACATCAGATATCATGTCACACGCATAAAAGTCCTTATCTGTACGACTACAAATATGAAACGACATATAGAGAATATCATTAGGAACATTCCTGTAAACAGTTTTCCGTCTTTGACGTTTCTGCGGAGGCTCCTGCGGTACAGGCGACCAATTCGTATTCCGTTTGGGAACAGATCCGAACCATTTCTCTGAAAGACGCACAGTCTCTTCAAATGATATATTCCCTACAACAGACAATATAGCATTCTCAGGAGTGTAAAACTTAAAAAAGAAGTTTCTCACATCGTCCATTGTTGCTTGCTCTATATGCTCCGGTCTAATTCCTATAGTGGGCCAGCGATAAGGATGTACCTTATAAGCCATCTCCGACAAGATATGCAAAGTATCCCCATACGGCTGATTTATATAGTGCTGTCTGAACTCTTCAACAACCACACGTCGCTGTACTTCAAGCGATTCAGGAGTAAAAGCAAGTGACAACATACGATCGCTCTCCAACCAAAATCCGGTTTCGACATTCGATGCGGGAAGTGTCAGATAATAGTTAGTGTAATCATTCGTAGTAAATGCATTATTGTCGCCACCGGCCATCTGCAGAGGGGTATCATAATCCGGAATATTAACAGAACCTCCAAACATCAAGTGTTCAAACAAATGAGCAAAACCGGTATGATTCTCATCTTCATTCCTCGCACCTACATTATAAAAAACATTCAACGTCACCATCTGCGTCGATGTATTTTCATAATGCACTATTCTCAACCCATTCTCAAGAGTATACTTGTTTATATCCATACGACAAAAATCTATTCGCTGACCACTGTAGCCTTTACTATTCTGACATCCCTCAGCGGTTTGTCCTCACCGTCGGTCTTCGTTTTCTCTATATCCTGCACTATTTTCATGCCTTCAACCACTTCACCAAACACAGTATAATCACCATCAAGCCAAGGAGCACCTCCATAAATCTTATATGCCTTCCGCTGTTCTTTTGTGAATGGTGCAGGAGGATTGTCGGCCACCTCCGCCTTCGCCTCTGTCAACAGAGAATCAAGCAAATCGCTCACTCCATCACGGTCACGTTTCAGTCTCATGCTTTCAAGGCGACTGCTGTAGTGCTCAGCTTTCTTCTTATACACATCGTTTACCTTGTTGTCATACTTAACACTCTCAAAGCCATTTAAGTTGTCATCTGTCTGATGCTTGCCGGTGACAATATAAAACTGATACATATCCGACTCCTTTTCAGGATTTTCCTCATCTCCTTCACGCGCGGCAGCCACCACCCCACGCTTATGGAAATGTTTCGGATATACAAATTCAGCAGGAATGGTGGGCGCAACCTTTGTCGTGTCTTTGGTGTATCCCGGACGAGTATCCGGATCTCCCGTCTGTATCATAAAATTTCGGATTACTCTATGAAAGGTCACCCCATCATAAAGTCCCTCCTTTACATTTTTAATAAAGTTGTCCCTATGGCCCGGAGTATCATTATATAGTTTCAATCTGATTTCTCCGAGATTCGTCTCAAGAAGGATTTCCGTTTCCTTCTCGGCACCGGTACTTTTCTGTCCGTTACAGCTTACAGCAATCATACAGCAGGCTGCCAATATCCCTGTGACCAATTTATTCATATTACTTCTTATTTTTACAGATTCTGCAAATTTACTTGTATTTATTGACATTCCGACTGAAACAAAACAAAAAACTTCACACATATCCAAAGCTTACGCGAGTTCGGATTAAGAAAGCCTTGTAAAAATTGGTAATCTTGCAAGTTGTTTTGCTGGTGGATACACTGGTTTCTCTTATAATTCTTATGGTTGTAAACAGGTGTATTCACAGACTACTCTTGTGATTTTGATGATTTAAAGCTGGTGTATTCACAGACTCCTCCGTCGCTTCGCGCTACGCCCTCCGTCGCAAGCTCCCCAATTGCTCCTATTCCGCAATTGCCCCTAACT
>CAZKOB010000153.1:0-7129 GCA_964554265.1 uncultured Bacteroides sp.
GCGACGGAGGGCGTGGCGCGAAGCGACGGAGGAGTCTGTGAAGACACAAGCAAAAGCAGCGGTCTTTCCTAGAGACATTTCTTCTTTCTTTTTGACACTAAATTCACTCGTGTCAGACGGAGCTTTATTAACATAATTAAGATTCATTTACATCCTACGGGTTACCGATTTTTTGAAGTTTCATTGATAAGTAACTGATAATCAACAAAATATCATTTCAGCAAAACTACACAGTTTTAGGTGCAAGAAGTACAGGTAACAACAAAAAAATAGGACATACTGATAATCAGTAAGTTATAAAATTTCTTATCCAAGATTCCTGTTTTCCGCCGCCAAAATCCGTCTTTGTTTTTCGTGGCATTGAAAATCTGATTTCACTCTTTTTAAGAAATCAATTTTGTGCAGCATCAAATTTCAGCCCGAAAACGCTCCTTCTCGATTTTGTTCACCTTGAAAATAAATTTCGTTCACCTTGAAAAATTTTTCACAAGGCACTTTGAAATTATTTTCAAGGTGAACGAAATATATTTCCAGCGTACTCTTTTTTCAGACAATGCACACGCGAATGTGAATAAATGTATCTTTTCTAAGCACAAATTGTATTATTTTTACATTTGGAATTCAAGGCTTGAAAATGGCCCTACAATCGCGCAAATGGAACTTCGGTAAGCTTCGGCCGATTTTACGCGATTCTCGGAGCCTTGATTTTTAACATTTCAGATTGTCAGGAAAAGCCCATGATTTATGACAAATAGATGGTATGGAGCGGAGATGACCAAACTGATTCATGAGGACGTCAAGGCCCATGAAAATAAATCAAAGAAAGCGCGAAAATCTTCGACGGGAATGTTTTGATGACACGATGACGAAGTCTGCAAAAGCAGCACCTGCTGAAGCTTAATCTATTGGAAAGAATGTCTGTCTATGGACCGGCATTCTATGGTCTTGAACAGGGAGTATGAAAATTTAAATTCATACTCCCTGCTCCTTTTTGTTTATACGCTTCATTCCTTTATAACACAAGCGGTCCCATCCGCCACCGCCCTGTCGTTCCTTGACAGCAACAGTCCATTGACAGTATATTCATCGACGCTTCTACAGTTCTCAGTGAAACCTTTTTGCCTGCAACGTCACAAACTCTCCCCCTCTGTGCCTTCTGAAGTACGGGAACATCTGCGACAAAACATATAGTCAACCGAATAGCGTCCCGGTCCGGCTATATACATGAGCACAAAACTTACCAAATAAATAAGTGCCAGTTCCTTTGTTGACATCGGATCTGCAGAGTGAACAAGGAAAAATGCTACAGCCATACTTATTATCATCGGTATCAAGGCTATCCGATAGAGAAACCCGAACATGAATGCTACAGAACAAATCAGTTCTGCAAAAATAACGAGAATCAAAGACAAGTGACTACCAATATACAAAGGGTCAGGGAAAGTCTCTACAAGTGTCTTGTATGAGGCCCACTTCTCCACTCCATGATTGAGAAACAACATGCCAAGTATCAATCTCGCAGAAAGCAACTGTATGGACACGAGTGTCGATGACGGTTGCGAAGGAAAAAGAAATCTTTTAATCATAGCGGTTTGGTTTTATATATATCATCTGTTCGACATGCATTTCAATATGCTTCTGTTATGGACAAAAAACACAGGCAAACCGCTTTTTGTTCACCTATTCGTTTCCTCATTTTCTATCATGCAAGAATTATCCGCACATTCCAAACAATAGAAAATCAAAAAAACTCCGCAAACATCACTTCCATTCGTCTACATTCTCTCTCAGGATTCTGCTCAACAGATAAGTGGCATTCATATTCCGGGCCACTCCCCTGCTCATTTTATAGGAATAAGTGATATGTTCGGCCATGTCAATCTCAAAACAATAATTCTTATATGGCGAACCGGCGCGTTCCATCTTCGATAATTCAAGATCATGTGTAGCGACAACCCCCGTTACAGGATACTGCATTATGTGTTCAAGAAACATGCGCGATCCGTGCAGCTTGTCGGCAGAATTCGTTCCGCGCAAGATTTCATCGAGCACAATAAAGGTATGAGGATGGTTGCGGCAGTATGTCATAAGCTGTGTTAGCCTTATCAATTCCGCGTTAAAGTAAGAAATATCTCTGTTTATATCATCCGTTGTACGCATATTGGAAAACAATCCCATCAGTGAAAAGACAAAGCGTGAGGCGCATACGGGCAACCCGGCATTCGCCATCACAAGACTGATGCCAATAGTACGCAGAAGTGTACTTTTGCCTGCCATGTTGGCTCCTGTCACGATGAACATTTCACCTTTATATTCAAGAAAATCGTTGGGAACAGCTTTGCTACGACACAGGAACGGATGAAAAACTCCTTCTGCTTCTACCGCAATAGTCTTGTCATCAGCTATACATGGATATACATTGTCCGGATGAGCGAAGGCATAATTCCCAAGCGATACAAAAGCATCAAAGTCAGCTATGGCATCAGCCCACAGACCGATGCAAGACAAATACCGACGCTTCCACAGAAGCAGTTTGCGTATCATTGCAATATCTGACAGGAACAATCCTTCTAATATGAGGAACATCACGAAGTTGGCTCTCAACTCTATATTGGACAATATCCGCGAAATACTCCTGAAAGCAATGTCTGCACCCGACTTTTCATCGAAAAGCCTTTCTTTAGCCGATTTCAATTTAACAGAGGCAAAATGCTCGTTGCGTATTTTCCGCAACAACACATCATATTTGTCAAATTCTCCTTTCAAACATACAGATTCGGCAAAAAGCTTACGTCGCACCCCGGACCAAAAACCGACATATATAAGATTGAAAAGAAAAAGCAGTTCGGGGACCACATTCGGAATCATCCCCAGCAAAGTGCCTGCCAATGAAAGCCAAAACAAACCAAGCGGAACCCACCATATCAATATGAAGAGAGGAGAAAGGAAATGTCCAGTGCCTTTTTCTCCATCATTCACCGACAACAGAATCTCTCGTACACGGCTCTCCGTATACTCCGTTGAAAAGAAATCTACCATCCAATCCTTCTTCCCGGCCATTTCGCTCACAGCTTCCTGACGCTCCTTCAGTTCCAGCTCACAATCCGTCGGTTTCTGCAACAAACCAGCAAGCTTCTCGTTTCCAAGCCCCGTCACAGTCCGGCAGATACGGTTGAAGAGAGAGTTCTTTCCAAAGATATCAAGGTCATAGGAATATTCATGCTCCGGATTGACAAAACATTCCCCATCAGCAAAAGCGGTGAAGTCTCCCTTCAAAGCTTTCAACTCATTTTCATGAGCAGTCAACTTTTCTTTCATCCGTCCGGTCCGTTCCATCAGTCTGCTGTCCCACACATAAGCTACCACATAAAAGGCCACACAAAGAACCGGAACATATATTCCCCATACGGTATCCCCAAAATAATAAATGAGAACAAGAACTGCCGCGACAAAAGATACTATTTTTACAGCAAATGCAATTCTGCTCTTGCGCTTTAAAGATGCCAATTCTCTCTCTATCGTCTCCATCCGACCCCGATGGTAGCCAATCACATCCATATATACTTATTATTAAAAAATTGAAAGACAACAGAGTTGCAAACGCCACTTATCTATATGTAGCCAATTCTGCAACCCTATCCTTCTGCAACCTCCAAACGAATTCAAAACATCCGACGTACAGCCATTCTCTTTTCGTCAGGCACACACGCACAACCTCTCAAAGAGCATTGTTCTCCTCTTCCGCCTCGCGCTGCTTTTTCTCACTGAGAAGCTGGAAATCTTTCGGACGAAGCACAAAATTAGAGCCGAGATACTTTTCCTTGACGATCTGATTCTCAGCCAGCTCTGTGGGTGTTCCTTTAAAGAGTATGCGTCCTTCAAACAACAAGTATGCACGGTCGGTGATGCACAATGTTTCCTGCACATTATGATCGGTTATCAAAATCCCGATATTACGGTCCTTCAACTTCCATACTATAAACTGGATGTCTTCAACAGCAATCGGGTCAACACCGGCAAACGGTTCGTCGAGCATGATAAACTTAGGGTCTATTGCCAGACAACGCGCAATCTCACATCTGCGCCTCTCACCTCCCGACAACTGGTTGCCTTTATTTTTCCTTACTTTCTGCAGACGGAATTCGTCAAGAAGACTCTCAAGCTTTTCGCGCTGGTATTCACGCGAACGTCCTGTCATCTCAAGAACAGACATTATATTGTCCTCCACACTCATGGTGCGAAACACGGAAGCCTCTTGTGCAAGATAACCGATTCCACATTTCGCTCGTTTGGACACCGGATACTTCGTGATCTCCAGTTCGTTAAGAAAAGCCTTTCCTCCATTCGGCACAACAAGTCCGGTTGTCATGTAAAAAGATGTAGTCTTTCCCGCACCATTAGGTCCGAGCAAACCGACAATCTCCCCCTGACGCACATGAATGGACACATCATTCACCACTGTACGCTTTCCATAAGTCTTCACCAAATGGCGCGTATACAACGTCATTCTGTCCTCAGAAAATTCCGGAATCTCCGCATCACCGGCATTCATTATCACTCGACTGTTATTTTCTTCTGTTGTTGCCATAAACATTATTAAAGTTCTGCGTTTTTATGGTATAACACGAAATGCCACAAAAACTTAAACAAAAGTACAAATATCTTATCTAATAGTCGCTCTCCATTACAAAAACAATGTTAAAAGCAGCACAAATGCCTTTTTTTTCTTACTTTTGCCAAATAAATATCATATTGAATTTGTTTTCAATTTGAGATTCAAACAAATAAAATCCAAAAGATGCTGACATTAAAAAACAGTTTGACGCATTTGGGACGCTATGTCCGATTGATGGGACGCGTCGTGGCACAGCCGGACCGTATGCGCATGTTCTATAAGCAGTATGTCACCGAAATGTTTCAGCTCGGCTACAATTCAATAGGAATTGTACTCATCATTTCATTCTTCATCGGTGCCGTAATATGTTTACAGATAAAACTAAACATCCAAAGTCCTTGGATGCCTCGCATGGTCACAGGATATACTACCCGCGAAATCATGCTTCTTGAATTCTCATCCTCCATCATGTGCCTCATCCTTGCAGGGAAAGTAGGGTCCAACATCGCTTCCGAACTTGGCACAATGCGCATAACCCAACAAATCGACGCACTCGACATCATGGGGGTAAACTCAGCCAACTACCTCATTTTGCCCAAGATAATGGGACTGATGACCATCATGCCGATACTTGTAACCTTCAGTGTAGCGGCCGGAATTATCGGTGCGTATGCAACGTCCTTCATGGGCACGACAACGGTATCTGAACTGACCGAAGGCTTCCGTTATGAATTCAACCAATGGTTCTTCTGGTGCGGAATCATAAAAGCCGTTGTCTATGCCTTCATCATCACAAGCGTTTCTGCATACAAAGGTTACACCGTCGAAGGAGGTTCGGTAGAAGTGGGCAAGGCAAGTACGGATGCTGTAGTAACAAGCAGCATACTCGTACTTTTTGCAGACATATTCCTTACCCAATTGCTGACATGAACAAATACTAAAAAAACAAAGAAATGATTCAGCTCAAACATCTATACAAGTCGTTTGACGACAGGGAAGTGTTGAAGGACATAAACGCCACATTCGACAACGGAAAAGTAAATCTCATTATCGGACAGAGCGGAAGCGGAAAAACCGTATTGATGAAGAATGTAGTGGGACTGCTTACACCAACAAACGGAAGCATATTCTACGACAACCGTGATTTCTGCACCCTGACGAAAAAAGAGAAGATTCTTCTGCGCCGCGAGATGGGTATGATATTTCAGAATGCGGCTCTGTTCGACTCCATGACTGTGCTGGAAAATGTGATGTTCCCACTCAACATGTTTTCTGACGATCCATACGAAGACCGCGTAAAACGCGCACGCTTCTGCCTGTCACGAGTAAACCTCAGCGACGCAGACAACAAATATCCGGGCGAGATAAGCGGAGGTATGCAGAAACGTGTGGCCATTGCACGCGCCATTTCCCTACAACCCAAGTACTTATTCTGCGACGAACCGAACTCAGGACTTGATCCCAAAACTTCCATTGTGATAGACGAACTTATACATGGCATCACTCATGAAGACAACATCACTACACTTGTAAATACTCATGACATGAATTCTGTCATGGGCATAGGTGAAAACATCACTTTCATTTGTGAAGGACGTGCAGAATGGCAAGGTTCAAATATTGAAATCATGGAAGCTGACAACAAAAAGCTTGAAGATTTCATCTTCGCTTCCGACATTCTAAGGCAAGTAAAAATCGCACACGATCAAGAAAGAAAGAGTAAGTAATCCAGAATTTTCAAATAATATTCCCAAAAGAAGGTGTATCAAAAGGAAGTGCCCCTTTTTTAAAATCTTGCTGATTTAGGCCACAGTATTAAGAAAAGACCATTTTCTGACTCAAAACGAAGTTCAGAAATGGTCTTTTCTCAGTTACTCAGGAATGACAAATTTACAGATTGAAGTTGGACACATGGAGTTAAGATGATGTATCCACAGCCTCCTCTTGTGGTGACATCTGCTTAAAATCATATAAGGAGTCTGTGAAGACACAAGCAAAAGCAGTTGATTTTTTAGAAACATGTTTCCTTTCTTTTTGACACAAATCCCACCCATAGCAAACGGAACTTCATTAACATAATTAAGATTCATTCACATATGAATAATTGCCAAATTTCTGAAGATTTATAGATAAATAATTGATAATCAATAAAATACCGTTTTAGCAAAACAGTACTGTTTTAGGTACAAGAAGTACAGGTTGTGACAAAAATAGGATATACTGATAATCAACGAGTTATAAAATTTCTTACCCAATATTCTTGTTTTTCGTCGCCAAAACTCATCTTTGTTTTTCGTGACATCGAAAAATCCGATTTCAATATTTTTAAGAAATCAATTTTGTGCAGCATCAAATTTCAGCCCGAAAACGGTCCTTTTCGATTTTGTTCACCTTGAAAATAAATTTTGTTCACCTTGAAAATATTTTTAAAGTGCCTTTTGAACAAATTTTCAAGGTGTACGAAATTTATTTCCAGCGTACTCTTTTTTCGGATGAAGCACGTATGAATGTGAA
>CAZKOB010000154.1:0-7078 GCA_964554265.1 uncultured Bacteroides sp.
GGTAACCTGGCTCCTCCCCTAAGTTAGGGGCAATTGCGGAATAGGAGCAATTGGGGGAGCTTGCGACGGAGGGCGTGGCGCGAAGCGACGGAGGAGTCTGTGAATACACCTGCAAAAGCATCTGACTTTTTAAGTGACATTTCTTCTTTCTTTTCGACACTAAGTCCACTTTTAACTGACGGAACTTTATTAATATAATTAAGATTCATTCACATATATCCAATTGCTGATTTTTTGACTTTTTACAGATAAATCATTGATAACCAAGAAAATACTATTTTAGTAAAATGATACAGTTTTAGCTACAAGAAGTACAAGCTGTGGCAAAATAGGATATACTGATAATCAATAAGTTACAAAAATTCTTGCCCAATACCCTTGTTTTTCGCCGCCAAAACCCATCTTTGTTTTTCGTGGCATTGAAAAATCTGATTTTGATTTTTTAAGAAATTAATTTGGACAATGTCAAATTTCAGCCCGAAAAACGGACCTTTTCAAACTCGTTCACCTTGAAAATAAATTTCGTTCACCTTGAAAATGTTTTTAAAGTGCCTTTTAAACAAATTTGGTTCACCTTGAAAATTTATTTTCAGCGTACTCTTTTTTCAGGCGAGACACACACAAATGTGAATAAATGTATCTTTTCGGGATGCAAATTGTATTATTTTTACATTCACGGTTCAAGGCCTGAAAACAGCCTTAGAATCGCGTAAACGGAACTTCGGTAAGGTTCGGCCGATTTTATGCGATTCTGCGGAGCTTGAATTTTAACATTTCAGATTATCAGAGAAAGCCCGATTTTTATGACAAATAGACAGTGTGAAGGTGGTATAACCAGACTGATTTATGAGAACGTCAGGACTCATGAAAAGAAATCAAGGAACAACGGGAACCTTCGATAAGAATGTTTTGGTGACACGATGATGAAGTCAAAAAAAACATGCAGAGATTGACTCCCTACATGTTCTTCAAACAAAGCATTCCACAAAGAGTTGTGCCCGGTCCCTGCAAGCCCAAGAATCAGAGGAGATTCATCCTAAGCTACTGTCGCAACAGATTCACAGGGAAACATCAGACACAATATGGATTCAATTTACCCGATTGGCACAAGAAACAAATCAGTAAATGACTTCAAGCGAGAGAACGGTTGTCCCATTCATTCCCGGCTGAAAAGATTCATAGCGCGCCGGGCTGCCATACGCAATGAAGGGTTTTCGGAAGCCATTGCAGCATTCGCCTGATCTACAAACTCATTGGCGGAACGCTCGCTGAGCTTACCACGACGCAGAATATGACAAAACGTATAATATCCGCAAATCTGAATCATCTCGTTTTCCGAAGCCATCCATCTGAAAGCCAGATCAGAAGCATAAGGAAGGCGACCGAAGAGATTCAAACAGGCAATCTGTGCAATCTCCACATTGCGGATGCCTTCAACCCAAACATCTGCCAGTTCCGGAAAAAATGAATCCAACGGCTGAAGGATGGTGGCCATAATCTTCAGTTCCCTCACATCTTCCTTCCATAATTCCTGAGCCAACTCATGATCCGGCTCAAATTCAGATGCAATGGCATGTATACGCGGAATCTCAATGCCGAAGTTGACACGATAGCCTATACCGGCCTGACGCATAGCGGCAGATGCCACTCCGTTCATATTGGCACGAAGTTCCTTCTTGATTTCAAGAATATGCTGTTTTGTCGTTTCCTTCATACCCAATCATTCGTTTACAGAAGGCAAAGCAGAATAATCGCAGCTATAGCGGAGCATCTGCTCAGCATATCCCTCTGTATACCCGACCTTTACATCTACAATATCGCCAGCCTCGTTCCTGACAGCGGTATACACAGGATTGATAAATCCCTTATATGGAGCAAGATCAAGATGGCGGTAGCGCTCCAGCACCTCCTCATGAAGTTCCGGGTCAATCTTCACACCATAATTTTCCACAAGGCTTTGCGCCGCAGAGAAATCACCGGTACTCTTGATACGCTGTACTTCGGCAAGAAGACGTCCGAACAATGTGCGCAACTTAGCATAGTCGTTGACCTTGACAAAGGTCTTACCTTCACGCTTTACAAGTTCCACGACATGTTCTTCCTTTCCATGCTCAAATGCCCAACGAGCTATTACCGCACGGTTGCGCATGTGGGCCTCTTCAATGTCATTGCCAAGATTAATACGTACAAGCTGGGTCAGCAGTCCATTCATCATATAGCTATAATACTGAGCCTTATACGCTTCCGCGTCGGGAATAAGTCCAAGTTCGCTCATCTTAGGGTCGGCAAGATAATACAAGGCAAACAAATCGGCACGAGCCTCCTCTATTGTAGAACCATACGCCTTGAGGCTGTCGGGGTCGACACCCGGAAGAAGCTTACCGGAGCCATGCCCGAGACACTCGTGAAGGTCGGTATGCAAATCATCAGTGATATCCGCATACTTGTCCATCAAATCCGTCTCCTCCTTACTCCAAGCGAACTCCTCACGGAAACCGTTGCCCACAGCCGAACGACTGTAAGCTTCTGTCAGGTTGCCTATTGTCACGGACTTGGACCCATGCTCTTTCCTGACCCAATCAGAGTTAGGCAGATTAATGCCAATGGCAGTTGACGGATAGAGATCTCCGCCGAGAATCGCAGCGTTGATGACTTTAGCCGTGATACCTTTGACTTCGTCTTTCTTGAACTCATCGGCAACAGGCGAATGTTCTTCAAACCATTGTGCATTACGACTGAGAGTCTCTGTACGCTTGGTTGCCTCTATATCCTTGAAATTGACAATGGACTCCCATGAGCATTTCAATCCGAGGGGATCGCCATAGCACTCGATGAAGCCGTTGACAAAATCGACAAGAGGTTCGGTATTCTCGACCCAAAGAATGGAATACTCATCAAAAGTCTTCAGGTCACCGGCCGTATAATATTCCACGAGTTTGTCGATGACCGCCTTCTGATTCTCATCCTCAGCATATGGACGCGCCTGTTTCAGACAAGCAATGATTTTCCTTATGGCTTCCCCATAGAGTCCGTCAGCCGTCCACCTTCTCTCGACAATTCTGCCATCAGATGTTTTCACCAAACGACTGTTCATGCCAAACATAACAGGACGAGGATCTTCCGGATTCTTCAAATCACCATAATATGCCTCGGCCTCTTCCTGACTCACATTTTCATAATAATTACTTGCCGATGTCTTTATCAGGTCGGTTCCTCCGGCAAGATTCACGCGCTTGGACATGATATCAGGGTTGAACATGACAGTACAAACGACATCAAGCAATGCATCCACCGTCTGTCCATCCGAGAGAGGGAGCTTACCGGCATCTACGCTCTTTACCGCAGAACGGAAAAAAGACTCGGTGAATCCGGGAACAAACTTCTCGCAACCATAATGATGGTGTATACCGTTGGAGAACCATACACGCTTCAGATAGACTTCCATAGCCTTGAATTCCTCTGTGTCGCGGCTACCGGAATAATCTGTATAAACAGCCTCAAGGGTACGACGTATGCGCAGATTATACTTTCCATTCTGATCGAAGAGAATATCTCTGCCCCACAATGCCGCTTCAGACAAGTAATATATAAAAGTCTTCTGGCGGAGAGAAAGGTTCTCAAAACCTTCAACCTTATAGCGCAACATCTGCAAATCGGCAAAACGCTCGTCTGCATATTGAAAATCATCGGTCTTCGCCGAAGCATCAGCCACGGCAGAAACAGTCATTAATGCTGAAACCATCACTAATTTATTTATAAAATTCCTCATAATACTATTTTCAATCTATATTATCTGTTTACTCTCATCTTCCGGCACAAACACTTCGCCACCATCTTTCCGCCATCTGTCAGGAGTAGTTCCGACAAAGCGCCGAAAAGCAGAATAGAAAGACTGCCGGTTGGCGAATCCTACAAGAACAGCTATATCGTCTACCGTATATGCCGCCTTGTTTGCATCAAGCAGATATTTCTTCGCATCTCTGATTCTATAACGATTCACCAAAGAAGAGTAGTTTTCTCCGAAATTCTGTTGCAAGACGTAGGATAATCTGGCCGGAGTAATACCCAAATCCCTTGCCAGAAGAGCAGCGGAATAGTCGATGTCACGATAGCGACGCTGTTTCACTACAATATTCCGCAGCATTCTTACCAACTCACGGTTGGTTTCGTCCGAGCAAGTTTTCATAGCCCTTAGAAGACACGCTTCACACTGCGTGTACTTCCATCACGGTATGTAACGACTTCAACTACAGTCTGCCCCTTGACAGGTGACACAATCTGTCGTCCACCAACATCAAAATAGGCCCGAGACAAAACATCATCCGCAGACACTTTGTCAACAGACACGGAAACCTCATTAAAACGAACCATCCCAGAAACAATATGTGCCGGAACCCGGTTTTTCTTGTCTCCGCCAACCACATCAGGGAGCACCCATTCATCAAACCCTTTCTGACGAGTCATGAAACGTAATACATAGTCACCATCAGAATAAGACGACGGAATCTTACATAAAATAGGTTCAGAATAAGACTCGTATCCATAGCCTCCTTTCAGAGTCAACGTGTTGTCGCTATTATCGGCACTTATTACCTCAAGAAATTTTCCGTCCCCACTGAACAATCCGACACCGATGGTCCATGTCTGACGATAAAGGCTCCAATTATAAAGGCTTGTGATTGTCACATCGAACGGAGAGTTCAGAGCAACAGAAGAGGTCGGACATATAGGGGTATCATATATCACAAGTTTTGTCTGAGGCTCCGTCTCTTCGCCTGTGCCGGGCATAATGCCTATAATCATAGACTGCCATTCGGTATAGGCATAACCCACCTCCGGATCCAGCTTGGTCACATCAAAATAGCCGTCGCAGTAGCCTCCCCATCCCCAGTTGACATGGACAAAGCCATCAGAGTCATAGCCGTCAATGACAAAGGCATGTCCTGCGGCATCGCCTCCTGAGCCGACAGAAGAGCTGGCACTGAAAAGAACCGGACGTCCAGAATCGAGTTCATCGCGCAAAATGGTGTTCCATTCTGCTTGATCAGCCACAAAGTCTCTGTAAATCAGCCGTATCGTTTCCGCATTGTAACTGAAGTTCTTATAAAAAGCAATCATGGCATCTTCATCATAAGCGCCACTGCCATCGACTTCGTACTGCATCTTGGCAGCAATTCCGCAGTCATAGCACAGCTGCGCCACTGCATTGCGAGACGAAGGCAATCGGTTTTGAGCTGCAGTCGATTTCATGGCATCCCATTGATAGATATGCTTGTCTTCACCCAAATCTTCACTTATCACTCCAAGTCCTGAATTATAAACGACAAGCCCTTTTGCTCTTTCTGGATGTTTCCACTTATACATTATCTGCGACATCGCTGTAGCGGTACAACCGACAGGTGTAGACTTGCCATTAGACTTCGGGCAATAGTAATTGAAGGGGTCTGTCTGATCCCAAACACTGCTGCACAACGGAGCCACCACAGGCGAAGTATCGCCAAGACGTATTTTCTCATATACAGGCTGCGAAGCGATTCCGCTTCTTACATCTGCCACATAACGACTATAAGACTCCAAATAAGAGACGAGTGCGGGAGGCATATCAACAGCAGAAGATATGCATCCTTCATCAGAATAACCTATGACTGAGGGGAAATCGTCATCACCGGCAACAATGACAAAACCTTTACCATCACTTGCATTGAATGTATAGAAGGCCGGTTCGGCAACCGGAGTTACGGCCATACGCGTTTTGACTTCACTCCCCATATCAGCATGCACTGCTTTGACTGCAATACCTCTACTGCCACTCAGCACCTTATCGGCTATATTCCGGGCATCAGTAAGACTGACAGGATCAGCATGTCCGGAAAGTACGATAGAGGAGAAGAATGACAGGACTAAAAATCTTTTCATATATAATCAATATCTTCAATTAGTTACATTGTTTTATTGTCATGCAAAATTAGTAATTTTTTCATGAAGTATACGAAGTATTATACAGAACATTTATGCGAGTTCGGTTTAAGAAAATCCTGTAAAAAACGGGGAATCATTGCTTTTCTTTTATATATATATTTGAATATCAACCATAAAGGCGCAAAACACTTGCAAAATCACCCACTTCTTACAGGATTTTCTTAAACCGGACTCGCGTAGATAATTATGTTTTCGTTAATTTTTAAGCGACGAAGTCTGGTGCAGATATCCACCTTGTTTACCGGTCCGGCTGTCACACAGCAACAAGGCCGGCATCCTCATATATCATTTTGGTTGTTCTTGCCGTCAAAACCATCTTTTTGTCATAAAACTCAAATTTTCTTTGACAATCCGAAATGTTAAAATTCAGGCTCCGCAGAATCGCATAAAATCAGCCAAACCTTACCAAAGTTTCATTTACGCGATTCTAAGACCGTTTTCAAGGCTTGAATCTGAAATATAAAAATAATGTAATTTGCGTTTGAAAAAGATACATTTATTCACATTTGCGTGTGCCTCGCCTGAAAAAAAAGTGCGCTGGAAATAAATTTCGTTTACCTTGGAAATGGTTTTAAAGTGCCTTGTGAAAAAATTTTCAAGGTGAACCCAATTTATTTTCAAGGTGAACAAGTTTGAAAACATCCGTTTTTCGGGGTAAAATTGGGTATTGCACAAAATTGATTTCTTAAAAAGTCTGAATCAGATTTTTCAATGCCACGAAAAACAAAGATGGGGTTTGGCGATGAAAAACAGGAATCTTGGACAAGAAACTTTATAACTTGTTGATTATCAGTATATCCTATTTTTGTTCTTACCTGTACTTCTTGTACCTAAAACTGCGCTGTTTCGCCAAAATAGTATTTTGCTGATTATCAAGCCTTTATCAATAAAACTTCCAAAATTCAATGATTATTCATGTGTAAACGAACCTTAATTGTGTTAATAAAGTTCCGTTTGCCATGGATGGGCTTAGTGTCAAAAAGAAAGAAGAAATGCTTATAAGAAAATCAGCTGTTTTTGCTGTTGTCTTCACAGACTCCTCTTATAATTTTAGGCGTATAGGTCAAAATGGAGGCTGAAATCTTTGAAAGATGTTATG
>CAZKOB010000155.1:0-6933 GCA_964554265.1 uncultured Bacteroides sp.
GGTGAACGAAATTTATTTTCAAGGTGAACGAGTTTGAGAAGGTCTGTTTTTCGGGCTGAAATCTGGTGTGGACTAAAATTGATTTCTTAAAAAGAGTGAAATCGGATTTTCAATGTCGCGAAAAACAAAGATGGATTTTGGCTGTGAAAAACAAGAATCTTGGACAAGTTTTTTATAACTTGCTGATTATCAGCATATCCCATTTTTGTCACAACCTATACCTTTTGCATCTAAAACTGCATGTTTTTGCTGAAATAGTATTTTATTGATAATCAAATGTTTATCTATAAATCTTCAAAAAATTGACAAACAATCAAGTGTAAACAAATATTAATTATGTTAATAAAGTTCCGTTTGCTATGGGTGGACTTAGTGTCAAAAAGAAAGAAGAAATGTCGCTGAGAAAGACAGCTGCCTTTGCTGATGTATTCACAGACTCCTCCGTCGCTTCGCGCCACCTCCCCTAACTTAGGGGAGGAGCTTAGTTACCTTGCTCGTTGGAAAGCCAATAGGGAGTCAACATGTTGGCTACTAATATAATAGCATTAACACCGAACAGGTAACCAGGCTCCTCCCCTAAGTTAGGGGAGGTGGCGCGAAGCGACGGAGGAGTCTGCGAATACACCAACTTACAACAACTCAGAAAAAGTATTGAGAAAATATCTCAAAGAGGAGTCTGCGAATACAACAGTTTACAACCATAAGAATCACAAGATGAGTCTGTGAATACATCAGCGAAAAAAATTGGATATAGACATCAGTTTTGAGTAATGCAGGGTGACACAATTGACGAAGTCTGTCAGGAAAATATTATATCCAGAAATTCATCTTCTGTCAAGATGGCAACTCCAAGTTTTTTAGCTTTTTCTAATTTAGCCGGTCCCATGTTGTCGCCGGCAAGGATAAATGAAGTCTTCGCAGAAATGCTTCCGACGTTCTTTCCTCCATGCTTTTCAATGAGCGCCTTGTACTCATCGCGAGAATGGCGGCTGAAGACACCGCTTATAACAATGCTCTTGCCCGCCAGCTTGTCTGTTGCATCCGTTGTCGTCTCTTCTGAAATCTGCATACTAACTCCGGCTTTGCGCAGACGGGAGATAA
The DNA here is from genome assembly GCA_964554265.1 of uncultured Bacteroides sp. GTDB lineage: Bacteria > Bacteroidota > Bacteroidia > Bacteroidales > Bacteroidaceae > RGIG8745. Next base: position 1,102 of record CAZKOB010000155.1, read on the forward strand.
TGGCGATGTTGCGTTCGTCAGCAAAATACCGGATAATGCTCTGGGCTATCACTGTGCCGACACCGTCCACATCAAGAAGTTGTTCGAAAGTGGCTGCAGCAAGCGAGTCCATCGACTTGAACTTGCGTGCAATCAGCTTGGCAGTTGTCTCACCGACAAACCGTATGCCGATAGCAAATACAACGCGTTCAAACGGCACATTACATGAAGCCTTGATACCTTCGACGATCTTTCGCGCAGACTTTTCTTTCGTTCCGTTCGCTCCGCTTATGTCGCTGACCTTAATGTTGTATAGATCAGCCGCATCGTGTATGAGTCCACGGTTGTAATATTCATCTATGGTCTCGGGTCCAAGACTTTCGATGTTCATCGCTTTACGAGAGATGAAGTGCTCGATTCGTCCCTTTATCTGAGGAGGACAAAGTACATCGTTCGGACAATAATGGGCGGCTTCGCCCTCATATCTTACCAGCCGTGTGCCACATTCAGGACAAGTGGTTATAAATTCCACTTTCTTCATGCCTTCTGTACGCAGACTTTTTTCTACTCCAACGACTTTTGGGATGATTTCGCCTCCTTTTTCCACATATACCATGTCACCGATGTGAAGGTCAAGTTCGGAAATGATATCAGCATTATGAAGCGATGCACGTCTGACGACAGTTCCGGCAAGCTGCACCGGGTCCATATTGGCTACAGGAGTAACCGTACCCATTCTGCCGACTTGGTAAGTGACCTCATTGAGTCTTGTGCATGCTCTCTCTGCCTTGAATTTGTATGCGATGGCCCAACGTGGACTTTTTGCGGTGTATCCCAAATGGCGCTGCTGACGAAGAGAATTGACTTTAAGTACAATACCGTCCGTGGCAACCGGAAGATTCTTGCGTTCTGTATCCCAATAGCTGATAAAGGAGAGAATCTCTTCAACATTCTTGCATTTCTTCATGCCTTCAGATATTTTGAATCCCCATTTGCGTGCTTCCTGCAGGTTCTCGTAATGCCCGCTGTCTGCCGGAATTTCATCCCCAAGAAGATAGTAAAGGTAAGCATCCAGTTTGCGGGAAGCCACAAGTTCTGATTTTTGCGACTTCAATGTTCCGGAAGCCGCATTGCGAGGGTTGGCAAACAATGGCTCTCCCTTGGCTTCGCGTTCGGCATTGAGTTCTTCAAATGAGGTCCACGGCATAAGTATCTCGCCTCTTATCTCAAATTCATGCGGATAACCGGAACCACTGCGGAGTTTCAGCGGAATGCTTTTGATAGTACGCACATTGACTGTTACATCATCGCCCTGCACACCGTCTCCACGGGTCACGGCACGTGTCAATACACCATCGACATAGGTCAGGGAAATACTTAGTCCATCGTACTTCATCTCTGCACATATCTCGAAGTCCTCGCCTTCAAGACCGTTTTTAACTCGTTCGTAGAAATCACGGACTTCGTAGGCATTGTATGTGTTGGACAGTGACAGCATCGGATATCTATGAGCCACTTGTGTAAAAGATTGGTTGATGTCACTTCCTACTCTTTGTGTAGGTGAGTTCTCGTCCGCATATTGAGGATACTTCGCTTCCAGCTCTTGCAGCTGTTTCATCATGATATCAAAGTCGTAGTCGGAAATGACAGGAGCATTCAGCACATAATAATTATAGTTGTGTCTATGCAACTCTTCTCGGAGTTGCTCTATCTGTTCTTTGGGGGTTGTCATGCAATTCAACAAATTAACTGTCAAGTAATGATGTTTGTTCAGGCATAAAAAACACAGAGAATACAAGTCGGAGCCTATCGTTAGTCAAGTTCCTCTCTCTGCATTCTCTGTGTATGTTATAAATAGAAGATTGTTTCCTTATAGTGTCCGAATTAATACGAACGAGCTATAAGTACACGATATTTTGAAGGCTTTCCACTTACCATGTCGACACCCGGAGTCTGTTCGTATGCGAACGGCACACAACGAATTGTAGCCTGTGTCTCTTCCTTTATTCGTGCTTCGGTCTCAGTCGTACCGTCCCAATGGCAAAGGAAGAAACCACCATCTTTTACCTTGTTCTTGAACTCCTCGTAATCATCGCACTCATAGATATGCGCATCACGGAAGTCTACTGCCTTTTTGTAGATGTTGCTCTGTATGTCATCGAGAAGCTTCTTGACATGTTCTTCTATGCCTTCAAGCTGCAAAGCTTCCTTTTCGAGAGTGTCGCGGCGCATCACTTCCACTGTTCCGTTTTCGAGGTCTCGCGCTCCAATCACAAGACGTACCGGTATTCCCTTCAGTTCGTAGTCGGCGAATTTGAATCCCGGACGCTTGTTGTCCGCATTGTCATACTTCACGCTGATGCCGAGCAAACGTAGTCTGGCGCATATTGCGTCTGCCTTGTCGTTGAGCAGCTGCAACTGCTCGTCTGTCTTCCATATAGGAATGATGACAACCTGTATAGGAGCCAATGCAGGCGGAAGTACAAGTCCGTTGTCGTCGGAATGGGTCATAATAAGTGCCCCCATCAGACGTGTAGATACTCCCCATGAGGTAGCCCATGCGTATTCAGGCTTGTTCTCTTTGTTGAGGAACTGTACATCGAATGCGCGACCGAAGTTCTGCCCGAGGAAATGCGATGTTCCGCTCTGGAGCGCTTTTCCGTCTTGCATCATGGCTTCTATTGTATAGGTGTCGAGGGCACCTGCAAACCGTTCGGTCTCGCTTTTTACTCCCTGTATCACAGGCACAGCCATATACTTCTCTGCAAAGTCGGCATAGACATGGAGCATTTGTTTGGCACGCTCTTCCGCTTCTTCGCGTGTGGCATGGGCTGTATGGCCTTCCTGCCAGAGAAATTCGGATGTACGCAGGAAAAGACGCGTGCGCATTTCCCAACGCATGACATTGCACCATTGGTTGCACAAGATAGGGAGATCTCTGTATGACTTTATCCAATTCTTATATGTGTTCCATATAATAGTCTCGGATGTAGGGCGGATTATCAGTTCCTCTTCCAGTTTTGCAGCAGGATCGACCACTACTCCATTGTGGTTCTCATTGGCTTTGAGGCGATAATGAGTGACAACCGCACATTCTTTGGCAAATCCTTCTACATGCTCAGCTTCGCGACTGAGGAAAGATTTGGGAATAAGAAGAGGAAAATATGCATTCTGTACACCTGTCTCCTTGAATTTGTCATCAAGAATACGTTGCATCTTTTCCCAAATAGCATATCCGTATGGCTTGATGACCATACAGCCACGTACGTCCGACTGCTCCGCAAGGTCTGCTTTGACAACGAGTTCGTTATACCACTGAGAATAATTGACGCTTCGCTTTGTAAGATCTTTAAGTTCTTTTGCCATGATTGTATATCATTTTTGAAATTTTAATGCAAAAGTAAGTATTAATACTGAAAAAGTACTGCTAAAGCAATAAAATTCTCGTTTATTATGGCGATATTTGCACTGTTTTTGTGAGGAGACACAAACGAATAAATTGAGTGAATATTATTATTGTGTGTCGTTTTGGGATAATCAATCTATAATATTATATTACAAACTTAAAAAACAAAAATCTTATGAAGAATTTGAAACTTAGTGCAACAGTTCTCAGTGTATTGATGCTGTTGTCAGGATGCAATGCAAGTAACACTACAAAAGGTGGTCTTATCGGTGCCGGTAGCGGTGCTGCTGTAGGTGCATTGGCCGGACGTCTTATTGGTGGTAATGGCAAGGGCACTGTGATTGGAGCTGTTGCCGGTACTGCAATAGGTACTACTGCCGGTATCCTTATCGGAAAGAAGATGGATAAGGCTAAGGCTGCTGCCGAAGCTGTCAAGAACGCGCAGGTTGAGAGCGTTACAGATGCCAATGGTCTTTCTGCCGTAAAGGTTACCTTCGACAGTGGTATTCTTTTTGCTACAAACAAGTCAGACCTCAATGCTGCAGCCAAAACTTGTCTCAGCGACTTTGCAAATGTTCTCAAGACTTACAACGATGCAGACGTAGCTATTTACGGCCATACCGACAATACCGGTACTGATGCCATCAATAACCCTCTTTCTGAGAAGCGTGCACAGTCGGTTCAGAACTACTTGCGTTCATGCGGTGTCCCTGCAAACCAGATTGCAGCAGTTGAAGGAAAGGGTTCAACAGAGCCTGTAGCAGATAACGGTACAGCTTCCGGACGTGCTCAGAACCGTCGTGTAGAAGTTTATCTGTATGCAAGTCAGGAGATGATTAACGCTGCAAATGCAGGTACTTTGAAGTAAGAATAATTTTTCATGTTTTTCAGAGGGTGCGGATGGAAGTTGCTTCATTCGCGCCCTATCTTTATATATAGAGCAAACGTATATTTGTGTCTATAAACATTTTATTTTATGCGCAAACTACTGAACAAGGTTATCAATTTCGTCAAATGGGCTTTAATTATATTCTTAGGTTCTTCGATTTCAGCCGTGATATTGTTTAAGTATGTCCGGGTGCCGGTGTCACCACTGATGTTTATCCGGTGCTTCCAGCAAGTCAAGAATGGCGAACGCATAAAGCTGAAGCATGATTGGGTTCCTTTGGATTCTATATCTCCTGATTTGCCGTTGGCTGTATGGGCGAGTGAGGACCAAAATTTCATGAACCATAATGGATTTGACTTCACCCAAATAGAGAAGGCCATTGAAGAACAGAAATCAGGAAAGCGGACCAGAGGAGCAAGTACCATTAGCCAGCAGACAGCGAAGAACGTATTCCTGTGGCCTACATCGAGTTGGGTCAGAAAGGGGTTTGAAGTGTATTTCACAGTGCTGATAGAGGTGATATGGGACAAACACCGTATCATGGAAGTTTACCTTAATACGATAGAGATGGGCAACGGCATTTATGGTGCCGAAGCTGTTGCAAGGGAGCATTTCGGATGTTCGGCAAAGGAATTGACTCGCAATCAGTGTGCGCTTATTGCCGCATCTTTGCCGAATCCTCTGGAATATGATAGTGGCAAACCGTCGAGATATATGTACAAGCGTCAGAGTTGGATACTTAAACAGATGCGTTGGTTGGGGCATTTTCCGGAGAAAGAAGCGGATATTCAACCGGATACGGAGGATATTGTGCAATAAAAGGTTGAGTGTGTACCGACGTCCGTGTTTTGATGTAAACAAACTTGTAGTCACTCTGTGTCAGAAGATTGCTGTCGTTGTTATCTTCTTTGTAGAATAGAAAAGAATTGCAGAATGCAAAAGAGTGCAGGCTACATCCTGTAACAGAAGAAGAACCATGTTTGCCGAAGCGGCTTTGAAGAACGGATCTGTCTATACAGTATCCCTTTTCCTGACTTCGTTATCGTGTCATACCAAAAAATTCTCATCGAAGATTCTCGCTATTCTTTGATGTCTTTTCATGAGTCATGAGCAGGATAATGCTCATGACTTTTTTGTTTTTGCGGAAACAGTATCTGCATTGTCATGCCGGTTTGGGCAAGATCCGATACTTTATCTACGCTCATTTTAATGTCTGCAATTTTCTGTATCCTCTCCGGTTCACTTTCAATGTAGCTAAGCGGATACAAACGTGAGCTTCTATACCGCCACACACACCATCTACTTGTCATAAATTACGGACTTTTCCTGACAATTTGAAATGTTAAAATCCGGGCTTCGCAGAATCGCATAAAATCGACCGAACCTTACCGGAGTTCCATTTGTGCGATTCTGAGGCCGTTTTCAGTCCTTGAAGTCTAAATGTAAAAATAATGCAATTTGTGTTCTGAAAATATACATTTATTTACATTTGTGCGTGCCTCGTCTGAAAAAAGAGTACGCCGGAAATAAATTTCGTTCACCTTGAAAATGGTTTTAA
>CAZKOB010000156.1:0-6882 GCA_964554265.1 uncultured Bacteroides sp.
GCACGTGCGTCTTGCCGGTGCCGGTAGGCATCTGCAGCATCACGCTGCGGTGTGTACGCCACGCCTCCATCAGGCGCAGCTTTATCTCAGCCTGATAGTCGTGAAGACGAATCGCTTTCGACATACAAAAAATGTCATTCATAACAGAAACATTTATCGATTCCGCCATAACTTTCAATTATAATTGAAAGTTTTTTGTGCCTTTGCAAAAGTTTCAATCATAAATGAAAGATATATGGAATATATACCACGCCCTTTATATGCGGAAAAGGTGGCTCCGTTTGTTGACAAGCAGCTGATAAAAGTCCTCACCGGTCAGCGACGTGTGGGCAAAAGCTGCATCATGAGACAGCTGATGGACGAAATCCGGAAACGGAATCCTGACAGCAACATCATCCATGTAGACAAAGAACAACTGTCCGCAATAGCCATAAAGGACCATATATCGCTATATGAATATGTGGAAGCAAATCTTGTCCATGAGCATCCCAACTATCTGTTCATCGACGAAGTGCAGGAAATAGCCAACTTCCAGCTGTGCCTGCGCAGCCTGCTCAGTGAAAACAAATGCGACATCTACTGTACCGGCAGCAACGCCAAAGTGCTCTCCGGAGAATTAGCCACACATTTGGCCGGCAGGTATATCGAGATTCATATCCATTCATTAAGCTACGCCGAATATCTTGAGTTCAATAAACTGGAAAACTCTGACGACTCACTGATGTCATACCTTACGCTCGGCGGAATGCCCTATATCCACAATCTGGACAGGAAAAAGGACATTATCTATGAATACCTGTACAACGTATATTCCTCCATCCTGCTTAAGGATGTCGTGGCAAGAGAATCCATACGCAATGTCTCATTCTTGGAAAATCTTGTCCACTATGTGGCGGATAATGTCGGTTCGCTCTTCTCCTCTAACAACATTAGTAAATACCTGAAGTCGCAACAGATTCAGGTTCCGGCACAGACCATCCTGAACTATCTGAGGGCATTGTGCAACTCTTTCTTCATTTACAAGGTAAAGCGCGCGGAAGTTTCGGGAATGAAAATCTTCGAGATAGGGGAGAAATATTATTTCGAGGACTTAGGCATCAGAAATGCCGTCATCGGTATCAATATGCGCACAGACATCGGCAAACTGCTGGAAAACGTGGTATATATCGAACTCCTGCGTCATGGCTACAAGGTGTTCGTGGGTAAATACGGAGACAAGGGAATAGACTTTATCGCCGGGAAAGACGGTGAAAGGATATATCTGCAGGTTGCCTACATGATATACGACGAACAGACGCGCCGGAGAGAGTTTGACGTCCTTAAAGAAGTCAACGATAATTTCCCGAAATATGTCATCACGATGGACAGGCTGAACAATGGACAGAATGATAACGGAATAAAGCAGATACATCTGGCAGACTTCCTTTTAGCATCCGATAAGATGCATATCTGACAGACCTCCTATCGTAAATGTTTGTCCCATGAACAGACCAAAGGCCTTATCCCTTCTTTTGCTCAACGCCGTATTGTGGATGCTGACCCTCTTGCTCTGCATCCCGATACTTCTATTCAAGCTGTTCTGCGACTTTTTCAAACCCAACTTCTGAAAATGTTGTCACGCGAAGTAATTTTATAATAAAATTCTGTTGTAAAGTAAAATATTGTTTAATAAATCTGTATATATCGTATATATTTTGTATATTTGCAGCGTTAATCAAAATTACTCATAGTTATGGCAACATTATCTGCAAGCAAAAGAAAAGTCATTGACATAAAACCTGAAACATTTCGTTCGTTGTCAATAATGGCGGCAGAACATGGAACAAACCTAAAACATTTTATCGAGTTTATTCTCGATAAAGCTGCGGCAAAAGATGAGGACAGCGAATTGTATACATGGTTGTTACAAAACGAGCCGGAGGGTAAGATAATGGCTACTGCTGAAGAAAAGCAGGATTTTGAAAAATGGCTTGATGTATGAATGTAGAATATTCAAAACAGTTCATCAAGGCCTCCACAAAACTTTCAGGAAAAACTTTGTCAAGTCTCCGTAATGTCATTAAAGAAGTAAAACAATCCAACAGTATAGACGAGCTTACAAATTGTAAGAAGCTGTCAGGATATAATAACAGCTATCGCATCCGCGTAGGTGATTATAGAGCATTATTTGTATTCCGCATCATAAATGACACTGTCTTTTTTGAATATCTAGTATCACGTGGTCAAGCGTATTCAAAAGGGATTATGATTAATTTGCGAGACAAAGATTGAAATTCTTTCATACGTTGACATGCAGCAGGCAGAAACTATCGTTTCAAGTAACGATGGATTCGTATCGCATATCAATTGCATATCTGAATAAAGCTGATGTTGAAAATTATTACACTTTATTTGCTTATCTCACGAAAATCTTGTACCTTTCAACCATGAACCGCATAAAAGGCATAATACTGATGCTGAATGCTATAATATGGATACTCACATGGATTGTAAGTATCCCGATATTACTGTTTTCCCTTTTCAAGATATTTCTCAAACGGATCTTTGTAAAGCCCGAGTAGCTGCTTGCCGAAATACAGGAAGAACAGCACGTCATCCACAAAATACCGCCTGAACATCCTTTTCGGTTCCATCAGGAAACGATAGAACCATTCCATTGCCAGCTTCTGGAATACCATCGGCGCACGCCTCACATTGCCCGCCTCGAAATCGATTGTCGCACCAAGAGCCATCCAAATGTCCACCTCCGGCATCTTCTCCTTATGCGCGAATATCCATTTCTCCTGTTTGGGACATCCCACGCCCACCAGTACCACATTCGCGTCGCTTTCATTAATCATTCGATAAATATTCTCATTTTCATCCTGCTTCTTCTCGAAACCGTATGAAGGAGAATAAGCGCCTACCACCATATTGCGTCCAATCCTTTGGTTGATATTTTTCATCGCCTTTTGTGCCACTCCATCCATAGCTCCAAGCAGGAATATCCTGCAATTTCCGTCATCCTTATGGTGCATATAGAAATCAGGAAAGAACCCACTTCCCGGGATAGCTTCTTTTAGTGGATGTTTCAATAGTTTTGAGAAAAGATACAGAATCTTGCTGTCGCACACCACCCAATCCGCCTTTTTCACCAAGTCATAAAACTCTTCGTCCTTTTGCATCTTTATAAGCTGGTCTACATTCGGAGTTATCAAAACCCCTTTCTTCATCCTTTCCAAAAGCTCCGAAGAAGTGATGTTCTGTATGTCAGCGTTTAGAATCCTTATTGTCTCCATGTCTTTATTCGTTTCTTTTGTTTATTTAGAAATGATTACATGCTGTTGTCTTGTTCATAAATGCGGAGACACAGGAGGATGACCCTCGTTTTGTCTCGCTTATAAGACATTTTATTGCTAATTTTGTCCTATTGATAAGACAAAATGCGATATGATACGGAAAAAAACGATAGAGGAAGTCATCATTGACAACCAACTTGAAGTGGAGAGACAACCGTGTGTTTTTTTACAACCACAACATAGAAGTGGATTTCTACATACCCGATGAAGCACTTGTCATACAAGTGGCATATGCCCCACATAAAACAGAAGAGACATGGCAGCGTGAATCCTCTGCCCTTATCAAGCTCAGCAGGAAACTTGATTGCCGCCGGCTGTTGATAATCTCTTATGAAGAAGAGGCTTTTATTACTGTAGGCGATAATGTGATAGAAATCATACCTATATGGAAATGGCTGATTCAGAATGCCATATAATAAAAATCTATTTATATTGTGTCAAGAACATTCTTTTCTTATAAAAATACACATTACATACGATCAATCACTTTAATCCAGTCTTTATAAATGATTTCGATAGAATACCGTTTACTTTTCACGATTGCTTTTTTTGCCATATTCTGCATTTTCTCCTCATCGTTCATTATCTCTGATAATCTTTCTGCCATCAATTTGGGTTTATACCCTGATTTATTATAAGGAGTTATAATTCCATCTATACCATCTTCTATAATATCGTATACAGCAGAATAACTGCCATATACAGCAGGAATAACCCCAAAACTCATACATTCGGCAAGAACGAGCGGAAATCCTTCAAACTCAGAAGTCAGAATTAATATTGAAGCACGCTCATAATATGGACGTGGCTGTTGAAAACCTTCAAAAGAAACATGCTTTAGATCTAAATCCTGTGATAGTTTTTCAAGGTATGCACGATCTTCACCATCGCCCACTATACGCAGCGTCCAATCTGGGTGCTTGTGCTCTATCAATTTCCATACCTCTATGATACGATCAATCCTTTTCTGCGTCATATCAATACGACCTACGAATACAATCTCTTTTTTCTTAGCTGACAGGCAGTCTTTTCCCGTAGAAGTATCAATTGTTATAGGATTTGTCTGTACTATAAGGTGTGACAAATCACGTACACCGGTGAATTGTTGGAAATTTCTCACAAAGCTTGGCGAGAGAACCATAAAACGGTCGGAATGATGATAAATGTATGCCATAGCTTTTGACGTTACTTGCCGGAAGGCCCATAGTTTAAGCTTCAACACTACACGCTTTACGCAATTCCTTGTGTGCATTAACTGTGTTTTAACGCCTTGTATGCGACCATTGCTCAAAGGGTCGTTGTGATAGACTGAAATAACCTTGATATTTAATCCCTTTCGTGCTTGGTTTATCACCTTTATTGGCACTAAGGGCAAACCCCATTGATTTATGACAATATCTACTCCCTCTTCTATCATTGCGGCACGCAGAGCCTGTACGTTTTCTGCTGTTATTGCAAATTTGCGTAACTGATAGATCGTCACACGCTCGTCAATACGCTCACGCATTGATGCCGACGGCTCAAAGAACGAGAATATGCAGACACGATGTCCCTCGTTCACAAACTTGTTTGCAAGCGTCGCTGTTACTATCTCTACACCGCCCATATTGAGCGATTTTAATAAGAACAAGATACTATGCTTCTTATTATCTGTCGGTTGTTTTGTCATCGTTTTTACATGGTTCTGTCCGTACATTAATTATATCTTCACGCTTCTTTTTACAACGCGAGCCAATAGCGATACTTGCACGGGGGGGTAACTACGTTTCTCTTCCTTAGTACTTTGGCGGGATTTCCACCAACGACAGCATAAGCCTCCACGTCTTTTGTTACGACACTCCCCGGCAACACAACGCAGTTCTTGTGTAATGTCACGCCTGGCATAATCATGGCGTTGGCAAAAACAAACGCGCCATTCTCTATCACAACACTGCTACCCTTAGTTTCAAACTCAGGGCTATCAATATTATGCCCCAACGTATATACTTTTACATTGTGTGCCAAACCGACGTTGTCACCTATCGTTATTCCTCGTCTGTTATCGAGGTAGCACCCGAAATTAACCACAGAGTTCCGTCCCATAGAAAGTTTTCCTACATGAAAGAAACGGCATCCTCGATGCACACAACTACCCTTACCCACCTTTACAGCAAACAACCGTAAGTAATAATTTCTAAAAGGGTTAGGAATAATGTGGTACGTTACGTTAAGCCACGCCACAAGCAGGAATTTGCATTGTAAAAGAATGTCTCGCATATTATTCTCTTATTTTTAGCATAATATTCTTTATCCACAACAGAGAGTATACTGCAAACAAGTTTTTACTCTTAATGGCTAACAACGCAAACTTATGAAACATATGAGAAGATTGTTTCAAGTAGTTCATACTAATGGCAAAAAACTCACTGTGCAATATCTCTCGAATAAATCTTCGCTTATCGCTTAGCGACAATTTACATGTCTTGCTAAATATTGAGGATAATGAGTTGAATAACAATTTACCTTCTAAATTATCTATATTGCGCTTGTGCGCTTCTAATAAGCCAAAAGATGAGAACAATTCCAATGTTGAATTGTAGATCATTCTCCTGCGAAACAATACATCATTATTAAAGTTATTTACCAACGAAACCCTGTCACGTTTCATATAGTGGTAATAAGAATAGCTTGACACATATAACGATTGTATTAGTTTAAACACTTGGCAATTAAACACAAAGTCCTCACCCAAATGAATGTCGGTGCGATATTCTATATTATTATCAACAATCATTGAGCGTTTATACCATTTATTCCAAATCACATTAAGCGCCCACACTTTTCGTTCAGCGTCAAGCTTATCCATAAAACTTATAATGCAATTACGGGTCGCATAAAACGCAGTTACAGTGTCTGCCTCTATTATTTGTTTGTGCTTACATACATAGTCATTGACAATTCCTGAAACAAGTACATCTGCATCATTACGCAATGCTATATTCTTAAAATCATCATACATCCCATCACCCAAATAATCATCAGAATCTACAAAATGTACATAACGTCCTACTGCAGCTCTCAACCCTTCGTTACGTGCATTACCAACTCCTGACACTGAGGTAGATAAAACCTTTATTCTAAATGCGGGGTATTTTGCCTGCAATGACCGGCACTCTTGCAAAGAAGCGTCCGTAGAGCCATTCTCTACTAACATAACCTCAAATTCTGTAGCACGTAATCCTTGCTTGATTATACTATTCACACAATCAGCAATATAGCCTGCCGTATTGTGTACAGGAATAATTACCGACAACAACATTTCCACTATGTTTTTTAAGGTAAATAAATAGACCTGCCTTTCACCAGTCTACGCACGAAATAACGGAAACCGGCATACAGACGCTTAGTTTTAGAAAAACCGTATTTTAAAATTAACTTTTCAATTCCGCCTTCTTTATATGTGCGCCAGAAATCTTCCCTATCATGTTTGGGTTTAGCTGAATGGTTAAGATTATAGTCAAAAAGAAATGGTTTGAGAATTTCCCAATCGAAAATTGAGAGTCAG
>CAZKOB010000157.1:0-6814 GCA_964554265.1 uncultured Bacteroides sp.
ACTTTCTTATTCACCGGGCGTAAAAAATCGCGATTTTTTATGTACCTTTGCAACTGAAATATTCCGCTTCAAGAAGCGCAGTTGAAATACCAATCGGAATGAAAGGACTATTGCCATATACAATTAATGTGAAAGGACGGCTCGTCGACCTTTCAGAACCGCAAGTGATGGGAATACTCAATGTGACTCCCGATTCGTTTTATCCCGGAAGCCGTAAGCAGACGGAGGCTGAAATAAGAGCGAGAGTTGCAGAAATCTGTGAGCAGGGAGCCTCCATGATAGATGTAGGCGCCTATTCGTCGCGTCCCGATGCCGATGACATTTCGCGGGACGAGGAGATGGACCGTCTGCGTCGCGGACTGAAAATTGTACGTGAGATGTATCCGGATGCCGTTGTTTCCGTGGATACTTTCCGTGCGGACGTGGCGCGCATGTGTGTGGAGGAATATGGAGCAGATATTATAAACGACATATCCGGCGGAGAAATGGACCGCAATATGTTCCGCACAGTGACAGAACTTGGTGTGCCCTACATATTGATGCACATGAAAGGGACTCCGCAGACGATGCAACAATCGCCTCGGTATGACGACTTGATGAGAGAGCTGCTGCTTTATTTTGCAGAGCGTGTGCAACTGCTGCGCGATTTGGGGCAGAAGGATATAATCATCGATCCCGGATTCGGATTCGCAAAAACTCTGGAGCATAATTATGAGCTGATGTGGCATCTCGACAAGCTGGGCGTGCTTGAGCTTCCGCTGCTTGTCGGCATATCGCGCAAAAGCATGATATACCGCCTGCTGGGAGGAACTCCGGCAGATGCGCTCAATGGCACTACAGTGTTGAATACCATTGCATTGCTGAAGGGAGCAAATATCCTTCGGGTGCATGACGTGAAGGAATGTGTCGAAACTGTGGCTATTGTGAAGAAGATGAATGAAGTCTGAAAAGGGCAAGAGAGGATGAATGTACGCCTTCTTCCGGGAAGGCCTCGGTGTTGCCTTAAAGAAAGTATGTGAAGACTGTATGAAAATGAAAATATCACATGATTGATTTCGGCATTAGGGATGCGATAGACATATTATGTGTCGCTTTCCTGCTTTATTACATATACAAACTGATGAAGGATTCGGGTTCCCTGAACGTGTTCTATGGAATCCTCGTTTTCATCGTTACATGGATTCTGGTGTCGCAGGTGTTCGAAATGAAGCTTCTGGGCAGCATATTCGACAAACTCGTAAGTGTCGGAGTGCTTGCGCTCATCATACTCTTTCAGGAGGACATCAGGCGCTTCTTCCTCACGCTCGGCTCGCAGCGAAAGCTTTCGCTGCTGAGACGCTTCTTCAAGAAAGAAAAGAAGGATCAGGAGGACCAGAATCCGGAGATATTGCAGATAGTGATGGCATGCGACTATATGAGCAAGAATCTGGTAGGTGCGTTGATTATTCTTGAGAGAGGGATGTCGCTCAATGACATTATCAAGTCGGGAGAATTTATCGATGCGAACATCAACACCGAGCTGATAAAGAATATCTTTTTCAAGAACAGTCCTCTTCACGACGGAGCGATGATAATCAGCCGCGGCCGCATCACTGCCGCCGGATGCATACTTCCGGTGTCGCACAGCCTGAACATTCCGAAGGAGCTTGGACTGAGGCATCGTGCCGCTCTTGGCATTGCGCAGCAGAGCGATGCCATTGCGATAATCGTGTCGGAGGAGACCGGTGCCATATCCATAGCGCAGCGAGGAGAATTTAAGTTGCGTCTTGCCGGCAACGAACTTGAAAGCTATCTTGTGGCTGCAATGCGATAGGTTGTGAGGGTTTTGCCGTGTGTGGAAATTTGAGTATAAACCTAACATTGACGATAAAACTGAATATTTATGAAAATGACAGGATTTTTAAGATTGTGTCTGGCGATAGTTTGCATGGCAGAAGGCTGTCTGTCTGTCGCAGCACAGGATATGCCGGAACGGAGCGGGGTGTTGTCTGCGATGGAGAAAGCTAACGACTACTTCATGGCGAAGTATCCGGATCCGGGAGCACCTACATTCGTGAAGAAGATGCGCCCGAGCAATTTGTGGACTCGCGGAGTCTATTTTGAAGGACTTGCGGCACTGATGGATGTCGAAAAGCAGGCCGCGGAAAAGGCCGGGAAGGCAAAGGATGCGACAGAGAGCGGAAGGCGCAGGGAGAAGTTTGACACCTATTATAAATACATACATGATTGGGGAACAGCGCACAAGTGGACTCCGCGAAACGGAGTCACGACGCGTGATGCAGACGATTATTGTTGTTCGCAGACCTATCTTGACATCTATATGCTGCCCGATGAATCGGGGAGTGCAGGGCAGAACGACGAGTATCTGAAGCCTACTGTAGAATGTATGCGGAATCTGATGGGCAACGATGCCACCATCGGCGACTGGACATGGATTGATGCCATACAGATGGGGCTTCCGGTGTGGGCGAAGCTTGCACGCATCTCGCATCTGAAAGGCAATGACGCTGAGGCTGCCGGATACATGGAGCGAGGATGGAAGATGTATGCTTGCAGCCGCAACGAACTTGCCGGCGGACTTTGGAATGCGGAAGACGGTTTGTGGTGGAGAGACAAGGACTTTGTGGCGCCATACCGTGAACCGAATGGGGAAGACTGCTACTGGAGCCGTGGCAACGGTTGGGTGTATGCGGCATTGGTGCGCACGATGGATGCCATGATGATTGGCAAGAAGAGCAAGGCATACACGGAGTCGATCGACGAGAAGAAGTGGAAACTGGTGAAGGCGATGTCTGTAAACTATAAGGACTATGAGGCTGATTTCAAGGCCATGAGCCGTGCACTGCTGAAATGTCAGCGTGAGGACAGGTTCTGGAACGTCAGTCTGCATGACGAGTCTAACTTCGGTGGCAAGGAACTTACAGGTACAGCTTTGTTCGTCTATGGCATGGCTTGGGGAGTTCGCCATGGCATACTCTCTCGCAGCGAATATCTTCCGGTGATTGCAGACACTTGGAATGCAATGGTGAAAGACTGTCTGCACGACAACGGTTTTCTTGGGTATGTGCAGGGCACGGGAAAGGAACCGAAGGATTCGCAGCCTGTCGGCTACGACAACGAACCGGATTTTGATGACTTCGGTCTCGGATGCTTCCTGCTTGCCGGATACGAAGTGTACAAACTGTTCTGAAGCGATGGTGCTTGAAGCCGAAGAAAGAAATCCGGACTTGGAATTTTGTAATCTTGGAGATAGCTTGGGATTTCGTAGGTTGCCGACGGTTTAAGCCGATATATGGCGGTTTATTGTAAAGATGAAAAACTTTTTTAATATAATAAGAAATGAAGAAACTTCTGTTTATTGTCATTGCGGTCCTGACAGTTCTGTCGTGCGGAAATAACGGAGATGCGGACAAGAAGCGTACTTATTCCGAAAGGACGACGGCAAGTGCGCCGTACGAACTGCTTGTCGTGGCCAACAAAGAGTGGTTGAAGACTCCTACGGGCATGACACTTGCCGATGTGGTCACCTCTGAGATACCGGGATTGCCGCAGGTGGAACCCTGTTTCCGTATGACAGCCATAAATCCGGCCAGCTTCAATAACACGTTTAAAGTCTATGCGAACATCATCACGGCCGAGGTCAGCAAGAAATATGCCGCTCCGGAACTGAAGATTGCACGTGATGTGTATGCACATCCCCAGATTATCATGGCTATATATGCTCCGGACAACGCATCCTTCGTCAAGCTCGTGAGCGACAACAAAGAGAAGATTCTGAGCGTGTTTGTGGATGCGGAGCTGACAAGAGAGCGTGAGTATCTGACGCGTGTACACAGCGGCAAGGTGCTTGCACAAGCAAAGAAGCAGTTTGGATGTACAATCTATGCACCTAAAGACATCAGTGCCGTAAAGGTAGGGAAAGACTTCTTCTGGGCCTCCTCGGACGGACGCGACAACAAGCTGAATGTCTGCATGTATTCATATCCTTATACTTCGACTGAGACTTTTACTCTCGACTATTTCCTGCAGAAGCGCGATTCTTTCATGATGGAGAACATCAGAGGCGAGCACGACAACCGGTACATGGCGACAGACCGTCGTGCGGTGATGTCGCGCAATATAGAGATTGACGGACGTTTTGTGCAGGAGGTACGCGGATTGTGGCAGATGGAGAATGACATGATGGGCGGTCCGTTTGTATCGTATGCACAGGTAGACACCGTGAACAACCGTGTACTTGTTGCCGAAGGTTTCGTATATGCTCCGGAAAAGACCAAACGCGAATTTATAAGGGAAATGGAAGCAAGCATGCAGACACTCGTGCTGCCGCATTGAGAGTCGGGAATCAGAGACATAAGCGGTGGACGGAGGAGGTAAGAACTGGAACCAAGAAGAGGATGCGGGACGATGAATTTTCGGTTTTCGAACCTCAAAATCCAATATAATTTTTGGCATATCGCAAATTCTTTATATCTTTGCGACATTGAAGTAAAGATAAAAAATTTAATTCTAAAAATCTAAAAGAAAAGAACTATGGCTTACGTAATTAGTGATGATTGTGTGATGTGTGGTACATGTGCAGGTGAGTGTCCTTCAGGTGCTATTTCAGAAGGTGACAGCAAGTATGTTATTGACGCAGATGCTTGTGTAGACTGCGGTACTTGTGCAGATGCATGTCCTGCCGGCGCAATCAGTGCAGGTGAGTAACACCGATTCAGAGCAAAGAAATTAGAGGCAGGAAGCGAGGATGTGGCTTCCTGCCTTTTTATATAGGGCGATCGTCTTGTTCAGCCGTAGGCAATAGATACAGAACCTTAAAGTCGGAGGCATATATGAAACTTTAAGGTTCCATGGTTTTTCCGAATAAATCATAACATTTCATAACTTTGTGCGATGCTCTTCATGAAACCACAGCTTGACTTGTGCAGAGAAGAGTCTTGAGAAATATGGAGATACAATCAGACATGATGCGTTCTGCAGCGGCAACATATATGCCGTCGCGACCGGCAGGCAGAGAAAGGATGGAATGGCTTGACGCACTACGCGGATTCACGATGATTCTTGTAGTGGCATACCATGTGGCACAAATCAGTTTCGGGCAGTCAATTAAGCTGTCGGCATCGCTTCCGCTACTTGTGCTGTTCCGTATGCCGCTGTTTTTCTTCATAAGCGGATTCCTTGCATATAAATCCGACTTTAACTGGACTCAGGGACGGCTCAGGTCGATGATGTGGAAGAAACTGAAGATACAGGTGATACCGGCATTCGTGTTTCTTTGCATTTTTATTGTGGTACGTATGCCGGATTTCGGAGAAGGGTTTGTACAATGTATGGAAAAGTCAACGAAGGGAGGCTATTGGTTCACGTGGTCGTTGCTGCACATGTTTGTTGTATACTACGTGTTTGCGTATGCCGAAAGTCGTTTCAGGCAGCATTCCCGGATTCCGATAACCATCCTATGGTTCGCGGCGTTGTGTGCATACGCGACACTCTATATGCCGTCGTGGTTCAGTTATCATAAAGAACCGTTCTTTCAGTACACAAGTATTGTGGAGACATTGCGTTTCTTCCATTTTTTCCTGTTCGGAAATATCGTTCGCCGATATTGGTGCGGTTGGCAAAAGCTGTTCGACTCCGGATGGTTCTTTCCGGTAGTGGCAGTGGTTGCATTCATTTGTTGTGCGGATATACTGAAATGGCACACCCTGCGTCTGCAATGGACAAATCTGCCGCGCACGGTGGCCATGTATATGCTGATGTTGACCGTTTTCATGTTTTTCAGGTATTACCGCAGCAACCTGACCCGGGAACATCGGTGCGGACGATTCCTGCAATATATAGGACAACGGACGCTTGACATCTACCTGATTCATTTCCTTTTCTTGCCTAAGCTGAAGTTTGTCGGCAAGTTTCTTGATGCCAACAGACCAAACTTCATTGTGGATATAGTCAGCTCTGTGGCGGTGGCGCTTGTCGTAGTGGCATTCTGCTGCCTTGTATCCAACATCTTGCGCATGAGTCCGTTCTTCAAGAAGATGTTGTTCGGAAGGAAACAGTAAAATGGCAAGAAAGACAGCCGAACCGAAACAGATTTGCGAAATCCAGACTTCGTCATCGTGTCACCCAAATATTCTCATTGAAGATTCCCGCTGTTCTTTGATGTCTTTCATGGGCCCTGACGTTTTATAAACCGGCTTGGTTATCCCCACGTCGTACCATCTTTTTGTCATAAATTAACGTGAGTTCAATATAAGCAGCTAAATATTTGTTTGTAAATTAGGAACATAGCGATAAAAGTATTAAAATTATAACAATTAAACGATTATCACTATGTTCTCAAAGTCCAAAGTTACAGAGATTTATTGTATGGCAGATGATTTCTGCAAGGAATTTTCATTGCAACAGGAAAAATATATGGTTGAAGACAAGAATCATAACCACCGTAACAAACCTAACCGTATGAGCGATGCGGAAATCATGGTTATTCTGATTCTATTTCATTCCGGTGGTTTCAGATGTTTCAAGCATTACTACAAGGAATATGTCTGCAAACATCCGACACACCTGTTTCCCCACCGCGTGTCCTATAACCGCTTTGTGGAACTGGAAAAGGAAGTGCCGCTTCCCCTGGCCATCTTTATCAAGAAGGTGCTGTTGGGCACCTGTACGGGCATCAGCTTTGTAGATTCGACTCCCTTGTGCTTTTGCCGGTGTCTTCATAGACTCTTCTTGTGATTTGGGTGGTCTTTGACTGTTGTATTCACAGACTCCTCCGTCGCTTCGCGCCACGCCCTCCGTCGCAAGCTCCCCCAAT
>CAZKOB010000158.1:0-6802 GCA_964554265.1 uncultured Bacteroides sp.
GTTCACCTTGAAAATAAATTTCGTTCACCTTGAAAATGTTTTTAAAGTGCCTTTTTAAAAAATTTTGTTCACCTTGGAATTTGGTCTTCCGTGTACTCTTCTTTCAGGCGAGGTATGCGAAAGTGTGAATAAATATATCTTTTTGTGGTGAAAATTATATTATTTTTACATTTGAAATTCAAGGTCTGAAAACAGCCTTAGAATCGCACAAATGGAACTTTGGTCGGGTTCGACCGATTTTATGCGATTCTGCGAAACTTGAATTTTAACATTTCAGATTATCAGAAAAAGCCCGTAATTTATGACAATCAGATAGCACGTGACGATATGGAGGCTCGCGTCTGTATCCGTTTCGTTGCATTGAAAGTGAACCGGAAAGGATACTGCAACTTACAGACATAAAAACGAGCGTAGATAAAATATCGGCTCTTGCCCATCTGAAACCGGACTCGTGTAGTTTTTATGGAGATGGTGGTTGTATTCCGGTCATTTTTAGTCTGTTTTCACCGCGAGAAGGCAATTCGTGGTTGTGTGTCGAAAAGTAAAAAAGCCATATCACTTCTTGGTACAGAAATTGATATGGCTTTTTGTTGGGGATGAGTATCATCCGGTAATTTCCATGTGCCGGATACTATGAACAAACAATTCTCCTTGTCCGTATTTAGAGTGAAAAATGAGGAAGCAGAGAAGTTTGTTTTCAGGCCATGTACCTTAGGATGGTCAGATTTTGTTTGCGGACAATTTTTCCTGTAAGAATTTTCCCGTATAGCCGGCTTCACACTTTGCCACTTCCTCGGGAGTGCCGCAGATAACAATGTTACCTCCCCCTTTTCCTCCTTCCGGACCCAAATCGATGATATAGTCTGCACATTTTATGATATCCATATTATGCTCGATGATAATGATGGTGTGCCCACGGTTTATCAAGGAATGGAAAGATTGGAGCAGCTTCTTTATGTCGTGGAAATGCAGCCCTGTTGTCGGTTCGTCGAAGATGAACAAAGTTGGAACAGTCTTTTCCTGGCTGAGATAATATGCCAGTTTGACACGCTGGTTTTCTCCGCCTGAGAGTGTGGATGAACTTTGTCCCAATTTGAGATATCCCAGACCGACGTCTTGCAACGATTTCATTTTCGACACAATCTTCTTTTGATTATGCCGGGTGAAAAATTCAATTGCCTGATTGATGGTCATATTGAGAATCTCATAAATGTTGTATCCCTCGTATTTTACTTCCAGAATATCGTTTTTGAAGCGTTTGCCGTGACATGATTCGCATTCAAGTACAAGATCGTTCATGAATTGCATTTCCACTGTCACCGTACCTTCGCCTTTGCACTCCTCGCATCGTCCTCCTTCTGTATTGAACGAGAAATAGGCCGGAGTATATCCCATCTGCTTCGACAACTGCTGTGCTGCCATGAGCTTGCGTATTTCATCGTATGCTCCGATGTAGGTGACCGGATTGCTGCGACTTGATGTGCCTATCGGGTTTTGATCCACAAAATCTATTTTCTTTATCATGTCTGTACAGCCGGTTATGCAGGTGTGTTGTCCGGGGCGGTCGCAGACCTCATCCATATTGCGTTTCATCGCTCTGTAGAGAATGTCACGTACCAATGTGGACTTGCCGCTTCCGCTCACTCCCGTCACAACGGTCATGACATTCAGGGGGAACTTCACGTTTATTCCTTTCAGGTTGTTTTCTCTTGCTCCCTTCACTTCAATAAAATTGTTCCAGCGGCGATAGCTTTCGGGAAGAGGAATCGTGTCTTCATGCAGGAGATACCTGACCGTATGGCTGTTGCTGCCATGTTGTAAATCTTTCATGTCGCCTTCGTACACGATTTCTCCTCCTAATCGTCCGGCATTCGGACCGATGTCGATAATGTAGTCGGCGGCACGTATGATTTCTTCGTCGTGTTCCACAACGACAACTGTGTTGCCGAGTTTTTGAAGTTCACGCAATACATGTATCAGTTTTTGTGTATCACGGCTGTGTAGGCCTATGCTCGGTTCGTCAAGGATATAAAGTGAACCTACCAAGCTGCTGCCGAGACTTGTGGCCAGATTGATCCTCTGGCTTTCTCCTCCGGATAGTGTGTTGCTCAGGCGGTTCAAGGTGAGATAGCTCAGGCCGACATCGGCCAGGAACTTGAGGCGGCTTTTGATTTCGGTAAGTAGTCTTCGGGCTATCTGTGTGTCGTGCTCGCTGAGGGTAAGGTTGCAGAATAAGTCGTAAAGTTCTGATACAGGCATCTCGACTAACTCTGTGATGGTGCGTCCGCCAATCTTGACATAATTGGCTTCCTTCTTCAGACGAGTGCCGTGGCAGGTGGGGCACAGCGTTTTTCCTCTGTATCTTGCGAGCATTACCCTATATTGAATTTTGTACTGGTTTTCACGCAGCATGTCGAAAAATCGGTCAATACATACTTGATCGCGTTTGCTCTCTCCTTTGCAACCGTGCCATAACAAGTCTTTTTGTTCTTGTGTAAGCTGATGATACGGAGTGAATATAGGAAATTTATTTTTCTCAGACCTTCTGATGAACTCCTTTTTCCATTCACCCATTTTTTCGCCTCTCCAGCATACAACGGCCCCATCATACACGCTCAGCTCTGTGTTTGGAATCACAAGGCTTTCGTCTATCCCCACCACTTTGCCGAATCCTTCACACTCGGGACATGCACCTACCGGTGAGTTGAAAGAGAACATTTGGTCGCTGGGCTCCTCAAATTCGATGCCGTCAGCTTCAAATTTCATGGAGAATTTATGTTCTTCGCCATCGGGCATAAACCGCAGTATACATTCTCCGTTTCCCTCGTATAAGGCTGTTTGTGTCGAGTCTGTCAGGCGGCTGATTGTAGCTCTGTCGTCATGTACAGTCATCCTGTCCACTACGATGTTGATTTTGGCCTTGTCTTTGTCGGAGTCGGTTGCTGATTTCCTTTCACTTAAATAGTCTTCGATCAGTACCACTTTCCCATCCACTTCAATTCTGCTGAATCCTTGTTTCAGGTCGATTTCGAGCTGTTCCTCAGGACTTCTTCCGACATGAGGCAGAAGCGGAGTAAGTACCATGAAGCGTGTGCCTTCTTTTTGCTTTTTCATGCATTCCACAACATCTTCGGCTGTATGCTTTTTCACTTCCTCTCCACTTACAGGGGAGAAGGTGTGTCCCACCCTGGCGAACAACATGCGGAGGTAATCGTATATCTCGGTAGATGTACCGACCGTTGATCTCGGGTTTCTACTCGTCACCTTCTGTTCGATGGCGATGGCTGGAGGGATGCCTTGTATGAAATCGCATTCGGGCTTGCCCATGCGTCCGAGAAACTGACGGGCATACGTTGAAAGACTTTCCACATATCTGCGTTGGCCTTCAGCGTAGAGAGTGTCGAAAGCAAGTGATGACTTGCCGCTTCCACTAACTCCTGTAACTACTACGAATTTGTTCCTTGGAATCTCGATGTCGATATTCTTCAGATTGTTGACGCGAGCTCCTTTTATCTTTATGCAGTCCTTCATTTGTCGATGTCGAATGTATATATGCTTGTTGTTAAGAAATGTGGAGGGTATGGGATTTTACGGTAAATGCCGTTTGTAAGGCTATAGGGCATACGCGGTCTGCATCATCCGGACATGATTGAAAAGATTATGCAGACAGGTATGTTGTATAGTCGAATGCTATATAATATTGACTTCCGGATGGATGCTTATTCCGAATTTGTCTTTGACACTTTGGCATACAGCGTTGCTAAGTGATAAGATGTCTTTCCCTGTAGCCCCTCCAAGATTGACCAATACGAGGGCTTGAAGTGAATGGACACCGGCTTTGTTGAGGCTTTTGCCTTTCCATCCGCATTGCTCAATCATCCATCCGGCAGGAATCTTTACACCGCTGTTTGTGTCGTAGTATGGAATGTCCGGATATTTTTTGTGTAAGTACTCGAACCTGTCACGACTTATAATTGGATTCATGAAAAAGCTTCCTGCATTTCCGGTCACTTTAGGGTCGGGAAGTTTGCTTTTCCGTATGTCTATGATTATGTCGCGTATATGTTTGGCTGTTGGTTCTTCGTCGTGAAGCATTGAACGGATATTGCCATAATCGAGCTTGGGGACAAAACGCTTTGAAAGCCTGAATGTGACATAGGTTATGGCATACATACCTTTCAATTGAGTCTTGAATATACTTTGCCTGTAGCCGTAGTTGCATTCGGCATTTCCAAATATCCGCTTTTTGCCATTGGTCAAATCGATGGCTTCGACGATGGCTATTGTGTCTTTGGCCTCGACACTGTACGCTCCAATGTTCTGTATCGCCGAAGCGCCCACTTCGCCAGGTATGAACGACAGGTTCTCTATGCCGCTCCATCCGCAGTTCACCGTGTATGCCACAAAGTCATCCCATTTTTCACCGGCTCCAACACGTAGCAGAACTTCTTCGTTTGTCTCCTCTGCTGTCTCTATTCCATGAATAGCGCTGTGAAGTACTGTTCCATTGAAATTTTCAGTGAACAACAGATTGCTTCCGCCACCGATATGGAGAAACCTCTGGTTCCTGAGAACGGGGATGAGCTTGGTAAGCTCTTCTTCCGATTCGTACTCTATGAAGCATGATGCCGAGACGTTTATACCAAAAGTGTTGTGTCCCAATAAGGAATAGTTTTTGAAGCTATGCATTTTTTCTTGATGTTATTGTGCGGATAAGGAGAATACGTCAGTTCTCAATTTCAATAAGGCGCCATTGTCCGTTCTTCTTGTCGAATTTGAATTTGACGAAAAGTCCATTGCTCAGCCCTTCTATGAGAAGAACTTTGCGGTTTAGGCTTATGGAACTTTGTCCATAGTCGATATTGACGATTATGTCTCTCGGAATAGGGAGTTCGTCTTTTGCTGTCAGCCATTCGTCTTCTGACAGATATTCTTCGGTCGTGTCTTCCGTTTCATCTTCAGGACAAGAGGTGAACTTGAGTGGAAAATTGATGACTTTGTGCAGACTAATGGAATCGTTGGCAAACTCTGTGTAAAATTTGAGAAAATTCCCATTTGGGGTCTGTGTCATAACCTCGTTTTCGATGTCCGTAAGCATCCATTTGCCGGCTGTGCGCCGGAAGTTGAACCTCTCTATGCATTCGTCGTGAAGGTAGATCCATTCTATGCTTACGGCATTTACACTGGTGTCTTTTTGTAATTCCATCTCTTGCTCACGTTCGTAAATGATAGCATAGTATTCTTGGCTTGAAAACCTGTTGAACCTGTTCCAATCTTCACGTGAAAGCATCATGGTTTCGTTGCCATTGTGTGATTTCAAAGGAAATTTTATCCGTTCGTTCTGAAATTTGGAATCAGATGCAAAGTTGAAGAAAAAGTCGTTGAACAGCTCGTCTGCCGTCTCTGGCAGGACCTCTTCTTCAATAAGCTCAAGAGTGTCTTCGACTAGCTCTGTCGAGTCTGCCTTTTCTATGACGGAAGGAGTTGGGTGTTTCACATTCTCGGAACATGCCCAAAGGAACGTACCGGTAATAACCGCGCACAAACAAAACTTTACCATTTTTATTTTAGAATGTAACCAATATCACAATTCTTGCTAACACGAATCTTTCTCTCAAAAATCGTGCAAATTTAACGGTTTCTTTTTTATGGAGTACTACATTCTTAACTTATTTTCTTACCTTTGTCTGCAAAATAAACCGAACACATAATATTTCAATAAAATGTTAGACAAGATAAAAGAAATGCTTGCGGAAATAGAGAACCTCACTGCTGCCAATGTGCAGGAGATAGAGGAACTCCGCATCAAGTATCTTAGTAAAAAGGGAGCTGTTACAGCTCTTATGAATGATTTCCGGAGTGTTCCGGCGGAACAGAAAAAAGAGATTGGAATAAAGATTAACGAACTGAAGAATAGGGCGCAGGAGAAGATCAATGAACTGAAGGCTGCGTTTGGGACTGATGATACTGCTGCTGGTGATATTGATATAACGCGTACAGCCTATCCTGTGAGACTTGGTACGCGTCATCCTCTGACTATTGTGAAAAATGAAATAATAGATATTTTCTCGCGTTTGGGATTTTCACTTGCTGAAGGTCCTGAAGTGGAGGATGATTGGCATGTTTTTTCTTCTATGAACTTTGCGGACGATCATCCGGCAAGGGATATGCAGGATACCTTCTTTATTGAATCACATCCGGATGTGATATTGCGTACCCATACGAGTTCTGTGCAGAGCCGGGTAATGGAGAAGCAGCAGCCTCCTATACGTATAATTTGCCCCGGAAGGGTTTATCGTAATGAAGCTATATCTGCACGTGCACACTGTTTCTTCCATCAGGTGGAAGGGTTGTATATTGATAAGGATGTCTCATTTACAGATCTTAAGCAGGTGCTTCTTTTGTTTGCCAGAGAGATGTTTGGCAATGACACAAAGATTCGTTTGAGGCCTTCGTATTTCCCATTTACTGAACCTTCGGCCGAAATGGATATCAGTTGCAATATTTGTGGCGGAAAAGGATGCTCTTTCTGCAAGAATACTGGCTGGGTGGAAATTCTTGGATGCGGAATGGTGGATCCGGCTGTTCTTGAATTGAATGGTATTGACAGCAGTGTGTATAAGGGGTATGCATTCGGAATGGGTGTAGAGCGTATAACAAACTTGAAATATAATGTAAAGGATCTTAGGATGTTTTCGGAAAACGACCTTCGCTTCCTAAGAGAATTTGAGTCGGCGGATTGAAAAGGAGGCTGTGTCAAAATAGGCGCAGCCTCATTTCTTTATAACCTGCTGAAAAACAT
>CAZKOB010000159.1:0-6776 GCA_964554265.1 uncultured Bacteroides sp.
GGTAAGATTCGGCCGATTTCATGCAATTCTGCGAGGCCTTGATTTTAACATTTCAAATTGTCAAAAAAACGCGTAATTTATGACAAATAGACGGCATGACGGTATATATACTTACGTCTGAAGTATATACCGACAGGGATATAAATCCCATAGATTCTATATTATCTCTATAGAAGAACAGATGCAGCATCTTCAGCGCTCCAATTTTAGCAGTTTTTCAATATCCGCATACAAAATTAGTTAATAATAAACAGTCTGTCCAAAAAGACATGTATTTTTCGTATATTTGCCAACCACAATTGCATAAAAACTTATGGCAAACATAATTATCAAGCAAATAGAAACAAAAAAGGAACTTAAGAAGTTTATACGTTTCAACTATGAACTGTATAAGGAAAACCCATATTCGGTTCCGGATCTTTACGAAGACATGCTCAACACATTCAGTGAGCATAATGCGGCAATGGATTTTTGTGATGCTGTGTATTTTCTCGCATACAAAGACGGGGAAATAGCAGGACGTGTTGCAGGTATAATAAACCACAAAGCCAACCGGACATGGAATCAGAAAGCTGTACGCTTTGGTTGGATAGACTTTGTCGACGATGAAGAAGTAAGCGGAAAACTTATAGAAGCAGTGGAAAAATGGGGACGCGGGATGGGCATGACAGAAATTCAAGGTCCGCTCGGCTTCACGGATTTTGATGCAGAAGGCATGCTGA
This sequence comes from uncultured Bacteroides sp., assembly GCA_964554265.1. Taxonomy (GTDB): domain Bacteria; phylum Bacteroidota; class Bacteroidia; order Bacteroidales; family Bacteroidaceae; genus RGIG8745. Next base: position 723 of record CAZKOB010000159.1, read on the forward strand.
TTGAAGGATTCGAGGAATTAAGCACAATGGCCACGATATATAATTATCCTTACTATCAAAGACATATCGAACGCTTGGGATTCGAGAAAGAAGCAGACTGGATTGAGATGCTTCTTACTGTTCCTCGTGAGACAGGACTTCCTGACCGTCTCAAACGTATAGCAGAGATTGTGATGAAAAAATATGACTTGAGAATCAAGAAGTATACTTCATCGAAGAAAATCGCGGCAGATTATGGACAAGAGATTTTCAAACTCATCAATGAGGCATTCAAACCATTGTTCGGCTATTCCGAATTGTCGCAAAAACAAATAGACCAGTATGTGAAAATGTATCTGCCCATTCTCGACCTGAAGCTTGTTTCACTAATAACGGAGGCAGACGGGCAACTTATCGGTGTAGGAATATCAATGCCGTCATTATCACGCGCATTACAAAAAGCCAAAGGAAAGATGTTTCCATTCGGCTGGTGGCATCTGTTGAAAACATTGAAATTCAACAAGCCCAAACTACTTGACCTGATGCTTGTCGCCATCAAGCCAGAATATCAGGGGAAAGGTATAAATTCCCTATTATTCTATGATCTCCTGCCCATATACATAGAAGAAGGATATGAATATGTGGAAACAAATGTAGAACTTGAATCGAATGAGAAAGTGCAACAGCAATGGATATATTTTGAGCGCAGGCAACATAAGCGCAGACGTTGCTTCAAGAAAAAGCTTTAAGCCTGCACTATAGGCAATGCAATGAATTACAACATATAAGAAAAACCATCATCACACACCAAAATTCAGCAAAAAAGGTTCTGAAAAGACTTACTTGCACTTTATCAGCCTCTCAACACCCCTACAGACTATGGCAGAAGAAGAAATATTTGACAAGACAAACATTGAACAACCTGTAGAATATACAGATGACAATATACGGCATTTGTCGGACATGGACCATGTACGCACACGTCCGGGCATGTATATCGGAAGACTTGGCGACGGTTCACATGCAGAAGACGGCATCTATGTTCTGTTGAAGGAAATTATCGACAACTCCATAGATGAGTTCAAAATGCATGCGGGAAAACGGATTGAAATTGAAATCCACGACAATCTTTCCGTCTCTGTACGTGACTACGGACGTGGCATCCCTCAAGGGAAAATGATTGAAGCTGTAAGCATGCTCAATACAGGAGGAAAATATGATTCCAAAGCTTTCAAGAAAAGTGTAGGCCTGAATGGTGTTGGCACCAAAGCAGTCAATGCACTCAGCAACCGTTTTGAAGTGAGAAGCTATCGCGATGGCAAAGTGCGCACAGCCGTGTTCCAAAAGGGAATCCTACAATCGGACAGCACAGAGGACTCAGAAGAAGAAAACGGAACATTCATATTTTTTGAGCCGGACAGCACATTGTTTCTTAATTACAAATTCCAGCCTGAATTTGTAGAAACCATGCTGCGCAACTACACGTATCTCAACACCGGACTTGAAATATTTTATAACGGAAGGCGCATCATATCACGAAACGGGCTGAAGGATTTGCTTACAGATACGATGACTACACAGCCGTTGTACCCGATTATACATCTGAAAGGCGATGACATCGAAATTGCCTTTACTCATACCAACCAGCAATATGGCGAAGAATACCATTCTTTTGTGAACGGTCAGCACACCATACAAGGGGGCACTCACCAGACTGCATTCAAAGAGCATATAGCACGCACGATAAAGGAGTTTTACGGCAAGAACTATGAATACGGTGACATACGCAACGGTATTGTGGCTGCCATTGCCATAAACATCGAAGAGCCACAATTTGAAAGCCAGACAAAAATCAAGCTTGGTTCGCTGACAATGGAGCCTAATGGAGGCATCAGTGTAAACAAATTTGTCGGAGATTTCGTAAAAAACGAGGTGGACAATTTTCTGCACAAGAATACCGAAACAGCAGAAATAATACAGCAGAAGATTCAAGACAACGAACGCGACCGAAAAGCGATTGCCGGTGTCACCAAGTTGGCCAAAGAACGTGCAAAAAAAGCGAACTTGCACAATCGCAAATTGCGCGACTGCCGTATACATTTGAATGATGCCAAGGGCGACAAGAAGGAGGACAGTTGTATATTCATTACAGAGGGTGATTCTGCAAGCGGAAGTATAACGAAAAGCCGGGATGTGAACACTCAGGCAGTATTCTCGCTACGGGGCAAACCGTTAAACTCGTTCGGGTTGACAAAAAAAGTAGTGTATGAAAACGAAGAATTCAATCTTCTGCAAGCCGCACTAAACATCGAAGACGGCATCGACGGACTGAGATACAACAAAGTGATTGTGGCAACAGATGCCGATGTGGATGGAATGCATATACGATTACTGATGATTACATTCTTCCTACAGTTTTTTCCTGAACTCATAAGGAAGGGGCATGTCCATATCTTACAAACCCCGCTGTTCCGGGTACGCAACCGCAAAAAACGCATACGAAAAGAGTCGCTCAACAAACTTACAGAAGAGAACAACAATAACAAAGGAGATTTCATTACTCTTTACTGTTATAGCGAAGAAGAGCGCCTGAAAGCGATAGAACTTCTTGGACCGGACCCTGAAATAACACGTTTCAAAGGCCTTGGAGAAATATCACCGGACGAGTTCAGGAATTTTATAGGTCCTGACATACGTCTGGAACAGGTTACTCTAAGGAAAACGGACCAAGTAAAGGAACTTCTTGAATACTACATGGGCAAGAACACAATGGAAAGACAAAACTTCATTATCAATAATCTGGTAATAGAAGAAGACAAACCGGAAGAAGAAAACGCTTCTTAGATTTTGTCCGGAAAGAAGATTTGAAGCCTTTCATCCAGCATGCAAATATACAAACAAAAAAGGCTGCTGTTGATTCATTGTAGGCGAAGGACAGAATCTTGGGCGGTGCTTTCCCGTGAACAGAACTTACCATTTATCTATTCAAACAATCAAACAAAATGAAAACAGCTCTTTTTGCAGGTAGCTTCGACCCTTTCACGCGCGGACATCAGGCAATCGTTGACCGCACTCTTAGCATAGCAGACAAGATTGTCATTGGCATTGGCATTAATGCAGGGAAAAAGAATATGTTCAGTATAGAAGAACGAATGGAAATGATCAATGCCCTGTATCTTGAAGATCCACGGATACATGTGGCTTCGTATAATGGACTGACAACAGACTTTGCCCAAAGCATCGGAGCATCTTTTCTTGTACGTGGAGTTCGTTCATCGACTGACTTTGAATTTGAGAAGAATATCGCAGATGTAAACCGCAAGCTTACAGGAATCGAAACAGTTCTGTTTATCACAGAAAACATATATTCCTGTATAAGTTCAAGCATTGTACGTGAACTTATAAGTTACGGCAAAGACGTGTCGGAATTTATGCCGGACGGAATAAACATGAACAAATATATTAACGACAGGAACAAGTGACAACAAACAGATAACATTTTGTAATCGGATACAAAAGATATTTCCATTACAGATCATCTGCCCAAAGGATACAACAATGAAAACAAAAAAATATCTTTCCATTTTTATATTGGCTACACTGTCTGCAACTTCTGTATATGCACAAAAGACAATAGGAGAACTGAAAAAAGATTTTGCGGAAAGTCCTATACATAAATTACAATATGCCGAATTTGCCATACATAAACTCTATGTGGACAGTATCAGTGAAGGCAAACTTGTAGAAGATGCAATAAATGGCATGCTGAAAAATCTGGATCCTCATTCAGTATATACAGCAGCCAAAGATGTACAGAAATTAAACGAATCTTTACAAGGCAGTTTTGAAGGCATAGGTATTCAATATAACATGATTGACGACACGCTAATGGTCATACAGCCTGTAAGCGGAGGTCCGTCAGAAAAGAAAGGAATTGTCGCGGGAGACCGCATTGTACTTGTCAATGACTCAAGCATAGCCGGTGTCAAAATGACAAGAGAAGAAATAATGAGGCGCCTGAGAGGCCCTAAAGGCAGCAAGGTAAATCTTGGCATTATAAGGCATGGAGTAAAAGGCATTCAGAATTTCACTATAGTACGCGACAAGATTCCTGTATTTTCGATAGATGCAACATATATGATAGATGAATCAACCGGATATATACGCATCAACAATTTCGGAGCAACCACATACAAAGAATTTATGGAGGCAATAAAAAAGCTTCATGAAAAAGGCATGCAGAACCTTGTGCTGGATCTGCAGGGAAACGGTGGAGGTTATCTACAAGCAGCTGTGGATATAGCGAATGAATTTCTCGGGAATAACGACATGATTGTATTTACAGACGGGCGAGCTACCGGAAAACATGAATATCATGCCAACGGACAAGGCAAATTCCAGACAGGAAAAATCGTAGTGCTTGTAGACGGATACACAGCTTCTGCATCAGAAATAGTCAGTGGAGCCATACAGGACAATGACCGTGGGACCATTGTCGGCAGACGCACATTCGGCAAAGGACTGGTACAGCGTCCTATAGATTTGCCTGACGGCTCGATGATCCGGCTTACCGTTGCCCACTATTATTCACCTTCCGGGAGATGTATACAGAAACCATACAAGATGGGAGAACGCAAAGATTACGACAATGACATGCTGGAGCGTCTGAATAGCGGAGAGCTTACGAATGCAGACAGTATTCATTTTGCAGATTCATTGAAATATACCACACTGAAGCAACACAGAACAGTATATGGAGGAGGAGGTATAATGCCGGATATTTATGTACCGCTTGACACCACACAATATACAAAACTGCACCGAGAAATGTCTGCCAAAAGTTGCATCATAAATACCAGCCTGAAATATATTGACAAGAACCGCAAGAAACTGAAAAAGGAATATCCGGACTTTACAACATTCCAAGAAAAATTCTCTGTACCGGAAGAGATGGTCCATATTCTACTCGACCACGTAGAAAAGGCAAAGATAGAATATACAGACAGTACATTACAAGAAGCACTTCCTCTTGTAAAATTACAGCTGAAAGCACTGCTTGCACGGGATTTGTGGAACATGAGCGAATATTACCAAATAATGAATACAAGCAGTGACATTTACCGTAAAGGACTTGAAATACTGAACAAATGATTACATACAATTGTGAAGGCATCACTATGCCAAAAATCAGAAAGCGCGACACAAGTGCTTGGATCAAAGCTGTAGCAGAAAGCTATGGGAAAAAAGTGGGTGAAATTGCATATGTTTTTTGCAATGACGACAAAATACTGGAAGTCAACCGCCAATATTTGCAACACGATTACTACACGGATATCATCACATTTGACTATTGTGAAGGCAATGTCATCAGCGGAGACTTGTTTATAAGTCTCGACACTGTGCGTTCAAATTCTGAAGAGCAGCATACAAGCTATGATGAAGAGTTGCACCGTGTCATCATACATGGCATCCTGCACCTTTGCGGTATTAATGACAAAGGTCCGGGAGAACGCGAAATAATGGAAGCTGCTGAAAACAAAGCATTGGCAATGATAAAGCTGTCAAGAAATTAATCGTGAACAAGTAAAAGAGAGAATGTACTGAATTTGAATTGAACCGTAAAAGTTTTATCCAACTTTTACGGTTCAATTTTGCAACAATCTTCTGAGTTCGTTGAAAAACATGTTACGTGAGTCCGGAATAAGAAAATTCTTTTAAAAGCGGATAATCATTGCTGGTCTTTTTTTGTAAGTATTTGAATATTAACTTTAAAGATACAAAAAAAGCTTGCAGGATTACTCTCTTTTTTCAAGACTTTCTTAAATCGGACTCGCGTTGACAATTATATTTCTGTTGGTTCTTAAGTGACGAAGTCGGGTACAGATACAGACCTTTTTTACCGGTCCGGCTGTCACGCTGCAACAAGGCCGGCATCCTCATAAACCGGCTTGGCCATCCCCATCCTCACACCATCTGCCTTGTCATAATTTACGGGCTTTTTCTGACAATCTGAAATGTTAAAAGTAAGCATTAACTGAAGTACACCTTTTAGGGGTTATAGTTGGGTAGTAATTT
>CAZKOB010000160.1:0-6673 GCA_964554265.1 uncultured Bacteroides sp.
AGCCGATGTTGTCATATTTTGGAGATGCATCCTGTACTTCAGTTAATGCTTACCTATAAACGATAACCACCGCTTATAAGGCTAAAAAGGAAGGCGCTCAAAATGAACGCCTTGATAATCGTTGATGATATATGCTAATCGTTGGTAATTACCATTTATTTTCCGATGCAGAATTTAGAAAAAATGGATTTTAGCACATCATCGGATGAAACTTCACCAATAATTTCTGCAAGATAATTGAGTACTGCATGAAGATCTTCACTGATTAGGTCTCCCGATATACCTTGCTGAAGAGAAGTTTTAACCTGCTGAATGGATGATAGAGCTTTTCTGAGAGCTTCAGCATGGCGAAGATTTGTTATTATTATATCACTGTCCTGAATATCTCTTATATGAGAAGCATCAAGAAGCATGGTCTCGAGAGAAGCTATGTTCATCCCTGTTTTCGCACTAATACGTATCGTTTCATTCTCATTTATCCCCATATTCTCATATATACAGTTGTAAATGTGATATAATTGATCCTCATCAATGATGTCACATTTGTTTATGACACATATTATGGATTTATCTCCACAAACTGGAAGTATTTTTCGTTTAACTTCCTCTATACATGAGATTTCCGGCGAAACAATGCCGCTACCAACAGGAATATTTGAAGAGTAAGAAGTCTCCACCGACTCAACCTTCAACAATTCTGTAGCATCTATAAGCCAAAGAATGATTTCCGCTTCTCTTATCTTGGCAAATGTGCGTTCTATACCGATATTTTCTACCACATCGTCTGTTGTACGTATGCCAGCAGTATCAATAAAACGGAATGTTGTACCTTGAATATTGATGCAGTCTTCTATACTGTCACGTGTTGTGCCATGAACATCACTCACTATTGCACGTTCTTCATGTAGCAACCGGTTGAGAAGAGTACTTTTGCCAACATTCGTTTCACCGATTATAGCTACAGGTATTCCGTTCTTCAATGCATTGCCGAGACGGAATGATTTTGTGAGTTTTGAGATGACACGCTCTATTTCTTCTGATATTTCCAATAATTTAGTGCGGTCGGCAAATTCTATGTCTTCTTCACTGAAATCCAGTTCAAGTTCAAGCAAAGAGGTCATTTCCAGTAACCTGTCACGCAGTCTACGCAGTTCATTGCTGAATCCTCCACGCATCTGGTTCATTGCCAATTTGTGGGTTGCAGCATTTGATGCGGAAATAAGATCTGCCACTGCTTCGGCTTGGCTAAGATCCATTTTGCCGTTAAGGAACGCTCGTTGTGTATATTCTCCCGGAGTGGCTGTACGGCAACCTTTTCTTAGCAGAAGCTCCATTACTTTCTGAAGTATGTAACTTGAGGCATGGCACATTATTTCCACAGAATCTTCTCCCGTATATGAGTTCGGAGCATGATACGTCGCTACCATTACTTCATCTATACAATCTTCTGTTTCATCATCGATTATATGTCCGTAATGCAATGAGTATGTTCTGGCATCTTTCAGCTGTATTCCGTTTTTCGGGACGAATATCTTATCTGCAGTATCAATTGCATCGTTACCTGAAATCCGTATAATTCCTATAGCACCTCCGCTGGCTGTCGCTATAGCACATATTGTAGAGTCATTCATCGGTTATAAAATTTTCTTACGCCCCATCTTCCTCAGGATCAACGGTCATTCCTGGTATTATGGGTTCTGTCTCTATGTTTTCAGCTTTAAATATATTCATCTTTCCGTCCGTGGTTATTGTGATTTCCATCGGGAACGACATTTCCGCTGTTTCGTCAGGATCGCCCACTGTGGCTATAAAATAGAATTTATTGTGGCGGTCTATTTTGGTTATATTATAGTTGAATCCCACAAGCGCCGAAATAGTCAGAAATTTTTTGGGAACAATACCTTCAAATGATTTCTTTGTGAAACGATGATTGTATATTGTCATGCTGTCTTTCTTTATCACTAACGTAACAGCATTGTCATGATACATCTGCCCCACGGAGTTGGTTATTACCGGAAGCGAGTCGTCCGGTGCAAATTTGAATGTGTATTTATATAAAGTTCCGTTTACTCTGACCGTATCTGTTGTTTCGTATCCACGCATAGTCGTAATTCCTGTTACAGAATCAGTGTCAGCTGTTATTGCGTTTTTTTCTTCTTTATTTGCTGTAGGAGTCTCTTTGCATGAAATAATTGCTACTGCAACAATTGTACAAACAGTTATTCTGAAATAATTCATTAGAAAAGTTTTTTATCTGTAAGTTTTATACAAATTACGGAAAAGAATATGATATGTACAAGTCTGTTTTTCTTTTTTTTAAGTCAGAAGTGTCATTTTTCCTTTCGTATCCTGTTTTTCAACGATTGCAGCAACCTCTGTACAGACAAATCTACATCTGTGTGGTTGCTGCAATTTTCAGTTGGCTTGGTTTATATGAAAGTTTTCACTCCATGCTTTCCAGAAAGAGCGTGATTTTCTCGGTTTCTCCGGCTGCAATCACTGTATCTCCTTCATGGAGTACTGTTGTCGGTTCCGGATTCATTATATATTTCCCCTCATGTTCAACTCCCATTACTATACAGTTCGCTTTTTCCCGTATGGCTGATTGCATGATAGTAAGTCCTGCAAGCGGATTGCCTGCCTCTATGGTGAAGCGTTCAAGGGTTATTCGTATGTTTGCAGATTTAGCTTCCGACCTCACCACACTGTCTTCAAGCATTTTCTGGAACTTGTCGATTTGTTCGTCCGAACCGGCAACCACAATCAGGTCTTCCGGATATATGCGTTCATTCCCTCCCGGGATATTTATATTTATTCCTCCTCTTATGATACGCACTATGCTCACTCCTGATTTGTTGCGTATATTAAGCTGTGCCAATGTCTTTCCACAAAAAACTGAGTGCGGAGACAGATGGAAGTCTGAAATATGTACATCATAGCTGAGCAACGACTTTTCAAAATCTCTGCGAATGGTCCGTTTGGCATCGGCCGATTTCTCTCTCGCTGTCAGATTCTCATTGAATTTGAGTTCCAGCAGATGGGAGCGTTTGCTTATGTTGTGAGAGTACATGATGCCCATGACAAGCATTATCGATATAGCTACAAGTAATCCCGAAGTGACTGTGAAAATATTGATGATTGCATAAGAGACGAATGCAATGCACACAAACAGGCGCAATAATATAAGTCCCACCAAAGAGGCTTTCTGGAAATTTCCCGACTGCCATAACTTTTTTGCTTCCTGCGATTTCCTATGACGAGTCGCCATTGTATAAATGAACGGTGATGTTATGGAAAGAATTGTTATCAGACAAATTGTCTGTGTAATGGAATGCGGCACAAATTTGTCGAGTGTATCCTCCATGAAGTGATACAGATATCTGAAATATAATACATCTATAAAGGCTGTAATTATACTATATATTAATATGGAGGTAACCACTTTTCTCAGCAGCCTTTTCCATGTTCCTTGCATTGTCACCGTGTTACGGCTTTTGGCATAATTTTCCAGATACAATTTTGTACCTTTGCTGAGATGCATCTCCATAAAATGATTTGCCGGTTCGGCAAGCCGCATTATGTAAGGGGTCAGAAATGTCGTGATTACAGATACGGCCACAACGATAGGGTAAAGGCACTTGTCCGTAACTCCGAGGTTCTGTCCTAAGGAGGCTATGATAAAGGCAAATTCGCCTATCTGTACCAATGAGAATCCGCTTTGCAATGACACTTTGAGAGACTGTCCAGACAGGAGTGTGCCTAAAGAACCGAATGTGATCTGTCCGGATATTACGATGAATGTAATGATTAATATCGGCATCCAATATTCTGTAAGTTGCGAAGGATTGATCATCATACCTACCGACACGAAGAATATGGCGCCGAATATGTTTTTGACAGGTTGTATCAGATGCTCTATCCTTTCGGCTTCTATTGTCTCTGCCAATACGGACCCCATCACAAAAGCGCCCAATGCCGAACTGAATCCTGCCCCTACAGCCAGAAGCACCATGCCAAGACAAAGCCCTATGGACATGATGGTCAGTGTTTCGTCGTTCAGGTGCTTGCTGAATCGCTTGAAAAATGTGGGGATGAGCGCAATGCCTACAACAAACCAGAAAATGAGATAGGCCGCCAGTTTTCCCACTTGAAACAGCATCTCTGTCCCTTCAAAACTTCGTTTGACCGCTATTGAAGACAACAATACCATCAGTATTACGGCAAACAAATCCTCCACGACCAATATGCCAAAACAGATCTTTGCAAATTTGTGCGTACGCAGTCCCATGTCGTCTATGGCCTTGAAAACGATTGTTGTGGACGACATGCATAGCATTCCGCCGAGGAAGAGTGAGTTCATCTCATCCCATCCGAACAGTATTCCCACAAAAAATCCCACTCCCATCATGCCTGCTACAATTGTGGCTGTGGCTATTAATGCCGTACTGCCCACCTGAAGCAGTTTCTTGAAGCTGAATTCAAGTCCAAGTGCAAACAACAGAAACAATACTCCTATCTCTCCCCAAGTGTCCACACTCTTTTCGTCCGTTATCCATGTGTCACCACATACGTAAGGCCCGGCCAATACTCCGGCCACTATATACCCCAGTACTACCGGTTGCTTAAAAAGCTTGAACAGCAGGCTCGTTATGCCTGCTGTCAACATTATCACACATAAATCTTGTATCATATCCATGCCCAATTTAAAGAATCAACCAATCTCTTCTCCGCTTATTCCAAGTGCACTCATAATGGAATAGCCCAAAATCTGTTGCCCGAATCCCATACCGAGTTGAGGTTCCATCGCGAAAAGAGTAACGTCCTTTTTCTTGTTTTTATTTTTGCCCAGAAAATTCCGTACCTGTGCTCCATACTTCTCTATATCCGGCAAAACCATAATGCGCTTTGTCTTTTCATTGTCTGTTATGACACTCAGGGTCTCGATATAAAAATCTTCTATAGTGGTTATGTCTTCCGCTACAGGATATGTTTCCATCACAAATTCTCCGAGATTGTCTTTGAATGCCATACCGTCGATTTCATTCTTCAAATCAGAAGGCTTGAAGTTTTCCAATTTGCCGGATTTCCCGTTGTACAGAAAGATGACGGATATTTCATTCTCACCGGGTTCTATCCCTCCATCTAAAGCCACGCAGTCCAGCCAGTGCGCGAGGTCTGCTTTCGGGATTCTGCGTTCAAGCATTCTCTCAAAGTTTACAGACAAGTCAAAAGCTACTTTGTCTATATACGTTGCATCAATGAGCATAACATTCTCGCTCATCATGTTTGATATATCCATACCTATAATCGATTGTTTGTTTTCAACTGATAATTAAGTTGCAAAAGTATATAAAAATCGCGAGATTTTTACACCGGCAGAATAAAAAAGGTCAAGGCTGCCACAACTTATCTGTCTTTAGATACCGTGCTCTTGGCACATTTTTCGTAAATTGAGGGAATTTTATCAGCTACCATATTATTGCATTCAAAACGGCATTCAGTCTCACGATTGAATGTCGTTTTTTCTGTCCACAAAAGCAAAAAAAACATGTATATTGCCGAACTGAAGAATAAAAACATTATATTTGCAAATATTAATTAAAAAAGCATTTCATATAAACAAAGAAGAAGATGAAAGGAATTGTTCTTGCTGGTGGTAGCGGCACACGTCTTTACCCTATCACTAAGGGGGTCAGCAAACAGTTGATACCTATTTTTGACAAACCAATGGTATATTATCCCATATCCGTCCTTATGCTGGCAGGCATCCGGGATATCCTCATCATCTCCACACCTTACGATCTTCCGGGATTTAAGCGTCTGCTCGGCGACGGCAGCGACTATGGTGTACATTTTGAATATGCAGAACAGCCTTCTCCAGACGGACTGGCACAGGCATTCATCATCGGAGAAAAATTTATCGGCAATGACAGCGTATGCCTTGTTCTCGGCGACAACATCTTCCACGGACGCGGATTTACAGGTATGCTGCACGAAGCCGTACGCTCTGCCAACGAGGACAACAAAGCCACCGTTTTCGGATATTGGGTGAATGATCCGGAACGCTACGGAGTTGCAGAGTTCGACAAAGAAGGCAATTGCCTGAGTATTGAAGAAAAACCAGCAACCCCTAAAAGTAACTATGCGGTTGTAGGACTGTATTTCTACCCTAACAAAGTTGTGGAGATTGCAAAGAATATAAAACCGTCACCTCGCGGAGAGTTGGAAATCACCACTGTCAACCAAGTTTTCCTAAAAGAAAAAAATCTGAAAGTACAGAATCTCGGACGTGGCTTCGCATGGCTGGATACGGGAACTCACGACTCCTTGTCAGAAGCTTCAACCTACATTGAGGTTCTGGAAAAGCGGACAGGCTTGAAAATAGCGTGCCTCGAAGGCATTGCTTACCATCAGGGATGGATTACGAAGCAAAAGCTCCTTGAAGTGGCTGAACCTATGAAGAAAAACCAATACGGACAGTATCTAAAACAACTTGCAGATACAAATTACTTCGGTGCAGTAGAAGAACAATAGTCTTCTCTGAGGGACATCTATTACATGTGCAGAACAAACATGCTTATTGCCGTTGTTCTGCACATTCTTTTTTCCTGAACTCTACAATATATAGTCAAAAGTAAATCGTTTGAGAAATTCGATTAGAATTATTATCTTT
>CAZKOB010000161.1:0-6447 GCA_964554265.1 uncultured Bacteroides sp.
AAATTACTACCCAACTATAACCCCTAAAAGGTGTACTTCAGTTAATGCTTACATTCAACGAAGTCAGAAAAAAACACGGAAGCACAGAGTTTTGGACTGATATACAGCACCTTAAGAAGAAACTCTGTGTTTCCGTGTTTTTATACCACGATATGGGAAGCAGCTATACAGAACGTGCAATCACATAATCAACATAATCAACAAGCGCCTGCTTCACTTCACTGTCAGGATAACGTCCAAGCAGCTTCTTGGCATCATCAGCAAACCGGTTCATCATATCGACAGCATAGTCTATTCCCCCACTCTCTTTCGTAAAATCAACCAGACATGCAATCTCTTCTGTAGAAGCGACACCATTCTTTACTCTGTGTGCAATACCAAGCATATCATCATTGCCAACCTTCGTCAGAGCATAAATAACAGGCAAAGTCAGTTTACCCTCCCTCATATCATTTCCTGTAGGCTTTCCGATAGTTTCATTATGCTCATAATCAAATATGTCATCCCTTATCTGAAAACATTTTCCTATAATCTTACCGAACCTCCTCATGTTCTCGACATCCTCACCCGAAGCATTTGATGCCATCGCACCGCCTTCGCAGCAAGCGGCAAAAAGAGCCGCAGTCTTGTTGTTTATAATATTCAAATAGACTTCCTCCGATATTTCGGCATTGTGCACACTGCCAAGCTGCAATAACTCGCCGTCCACAAGTTTCCGCGCCGTCACCGACACCATCTCCACAAAACGAAGATTCCCCGTACAAGCCGCATTAAGCAAACCATTTGTCAATACATAGTCCCCGATAAGCACAGCCACCTTATTGCCGTATGCGTTGTTCACAGACGACTGTCCGCGCCTTCTGTCGCTCTCATCCACCACGTCGTCATGCACAAGACTCGCTGTATGAAAAGACTCAAAGGCGACGGCGGCATATATAGCGGTATCTCCTATCTCACCAAACAACTTGGCGGACAGAAGCGTAAGTATAGGACGCATCATCTTGCCCTTGCGCGCTCCTATCATCTGCAACACTTCGTTGAGGAAAGGGGTCTTATGCCTAAGATGGGAATCGAACACCTTCATATAGCGTTCCAGCTCCCCTTCTATAGGCTTCCTTATTTGTTGTAATGAATCCATATATCATTTATTTCGGTACAAAATTACTAATAAAACCCCGAAAACAGTATTTTTTATTAACTTTACATTCAAAATACAAAAAATTTATGGATAAGTTATTCCTGCTCGACGCTTACGCGCTCATTTACCGTGCATACTACGCACTTATCAAGTCCCCACGTATCAATTCCAAAGGACTGAACACTTCTGCCATTCTCGGATTCGTCAACACCCTTGAAGATGTGCTCAACAGAGAGAAACCGACATACATCGGTGTGGTTTTCGACCCTTCAGGCCCTACATTCCGACACAAAGCCTTCCCTCAATACAAGGCCCAGCGCGAAGAGACACCTGAAGCTATCCGCACAGCCGTACCTTACATCAAAAAGATTATAGAAGCTTATAACATTCCTATCCTTGAAGCAGAAGGTTTTGAAGCAGATGATGTTATCGGTACATTGGCAACAAAAGCCGGACAAATCGACGGACTGGACACCTACATGATGACTCCCGACAAAGACTATGGTCAATTGGTCAGTGAACATGTATTCATATACAAGCCCAAACATGCCAGCAGCGAATGTGATGTAATGGGTATAAAGGAAGTTTGTGAGAAGTATGCCCTCTCCCACCCTACACAAATCATCGACTATCTCGGACTTGTCGGTGATTCCGCAGACAACTTCCCCGGATGTCCCGGCATTGGAGAGAAAACCGCGGCAAAGCTCATCGGTGAATACGGTTCGATAGAAAACCTCATTGCACATACTTCCGAACTGAAAGGGGCGATGAAGACAAAAGTTGAAAACGGACGCGACAGCATGATACTGTCAAAATTTCTTGCCACCATCAAGACTGATGTCCCTATCAACCTCGACCTCGATTCTTTGCGCCGCAATGAAGTTGACGAAGAACAAAGACGAATGTTGTTTGAGGAACTTGAGTTTCGCACACTTCTCCAGCGTATCGAAGGAGAAAAGACAAAGTCCGGAACAAAGAACAAAAAAATCTCCGAACCATCGCTTTTCGGAGGTGATCTTTTTGCCGACAAATCAAACGGAGGGACAGAAATTGCAGAAAACAAGATTCTCGCTGACATAAAATCAATTCATCATAATTATTATCTTGTTGATAATGAATATGATGTAAATAATCTGATCAAAAAAATATTGACAAGCGATTTTCTCAGTTTAGATACAGAGACTACTTCCACAGATGCTATACGGGCAGAGCTCGTCGGTTTGAGTTTTGCCATACAAGAAAACGAAGCTTTTTATGTTCCTATCCCGGCCCAAAAGGACGAAGCATTAAAAATATTGAACAAATTCAAAGAAATCTACGAATCGCCAAAAATTCTTAAAATAGGACAAAACATCAAATATGATCTGATGGTACTGGCCAACTATGGCATTGAACTTTCCGGACCAATGTTCGATACCATGATAGCCCACTACATCCTACATCCGGAGCTTCGCCACAACATGGATTATCTCGCAGAAATATATCTCGGATATAAGACCATTCATATAGACGAGCTGATTGGTGCCAAAGGAAAGAAGCAATTGTCCATGCGCGACCTCTCCCCTGCTGCTGTCTATGAATATGCAGCAGAAGATGCAGATGTCACCCTCAAGCTCAAGTCTAAGCTGGAGAAGGAACTTCATGCTGAAAACCTGTACAACTTGTTTGCCGACATCGAAATGCCCCTCGTGCCTGTGCTTGCCCGGATGGAGCGTAACGGTGCACGCATCGATACAGCCGCACTTGCCGATACTTCTCGTCATTTCACCCAACGCATGCAGCAAATCGAACTGGAAATACGCGAACTTGCCGGCTGCGACTTCAACATATCATCCCCCAAGCAAGTCGGCGAGGTATTGTTCGACCGTCTGAAGATTACCGAAAAGGCAAAAAAAACCAAGACCGGACAATATGTCACTTCAGAAGAAGTGCTCCAAAGTTTGCGTACCAAACATCCTGTTGTAGAAAAGATTCTCGACTATCGTGGCTACAAAAAACTTCTGTCTACATATATCGATTCTCTTCCTTTGCTTATAAATCCACGTACAGGCCATATACACACTTCATACAATCAAGCCGTCACTTCCACGGGACGCCTTTCCTCGTCCAACCCCAATCTTCAGAACATCCCTATCCGCGATGAAAACGGCAAGGAAGTCAGGAAGGCATTTATTCCGAATGAAGGCTGTGAGTTTTTCTCGGCAGACTATTCGCAAATAGAGCTGCGCATCATGGCCCATCTGAGCGGTGACGAAAACATGATTGAGGCTTTCCGCGAAGGGCACGACATACATGCGGCAACGGCGGCAAAAATATACAGAAAACCCATTTCGGAAATCACTTCCGACCAGCGCCGCAAAGCCAAGACCGCCAATTTCGGCATCATTTACGGCATCACCACATTCGGTCTTGCCGAGCGCATGCAAGTGAGCCGCGGTGAGGCGAAGGAACTGATTGAGGAGTATTTTGCCACCTACCCCAAGGTCAAGGAATATATGGAGAAATCTATCAACATGGCACGCGAACACGGATATACGGAAACTCTTTTCGGTCGTCGCTGCCATCTGCCCGACATCAACAGCCGCAATGCCACTGTCCGGGGATATGCCGAGCGCAATGCCATAAATGCTCCGATACAAGGCACTGCTGCCGACATCATCAAAATTGCCATGATAAATATCGATCGGCATATCCGTGAACGCGGAATGCGCTCCAAAATGATTCTTCAAGTACACGACGAACTCGATTTCAGTGTTGTTCCTGAAGAAAAAGAGTTGCTCCGGCGCATTGTCGTCGAAGACATGGAGTCAGCATTCAGCATGTCCGTTCCTCTCCTTGCCGACTGCGGATGGGGAAGCAACTGGCTTGAAGCGCATTGACACCCTATTTCCAGAGAAAGAGAACTGTACATTCCATTTTGTTGGGACACTCGCAAATATCCGTGGCAGAGTCTAACCAAACAGCACCATGACTCTACATATAAAACGTAAAACGTCAGATCTGCTACCCCCTCGGAGCTGTGATCTGAAGCCCTTGAGTTTCGAGTTGAGTGATTCGGCGGAAGCATTGGTTGAACGGTTGATGAAGCAGTTGGGGAATTCGTCTTCCCGAATTTTGATTGTGTCGCGAGCTGACTTCGTTTGTCGCCTTCAATCCACTATGAGCGCCCCACGGTACGGGCCGTCACCGGATAGGTGTCCATATACCTCTTTTTAAAAAAGCTCCAAACTCAGCGGAGTAACTTGTGCCTTCGGCAACCAATCGGTCATTGTTCTGCAATACATTATGACCGTCAGCATCTATATACCGTCTGAATCTGACGTTAAGCGAAACTTTCCTGTCGCGTATCGGGAAATCATCGAACCAACGGCTTTCGGTAAAACCATCGGGCTGCAAAGAAGACTTTTGTTCATCATCACGAATATCCTTCTCCTCCAGATATATTTTGAGCCATCCGGTCATCAGAGGGGCGAGCTTTGGTAACTCTGCCAGCTCTATGTTGACAACATCATAGCTTAAAAGCATGCTTTCGGGGAGCAACAAAAATATGCTAACTGCGCGTATGCAGAAGACTGATCTAACTTTGCCATGCGCGGAGTTACAAAAAATATCCTATATGTACCGGGGCATGGTGCTGTTTTGGTTAGACTCTGCCACGGACATTTGCGAGTGTCCCTAAAAACTGCGGTCTTTCTTAGGGACATTTCCGCTTTCTTTTTGACACTAAGTCTGCCCATATCAGACGGATTTTTATTAACACAATCTGTGATTTTCCAGACTTCATCATCGTGTCACCCTAAAAATGCTCATCGAAGAGTTTCGCTATTCTCTGATGTCTTTTCATAAGCCCTAATGTCATCATAAATCAGTTTGGTTTTTCCATCTTCATACTATCTACTTGTCATAAAATAGAGTCGTATTTACCTGAAGAGATATACAAAAATCAGTTTGTTTGTGACAATCCTGTATGCAGAATTGAATATCGTGTGAATGGTAGTACTTGATATTTAGCCCTTTGCTGAAATTTAAATATTCAATATTGAAAGTTGTATGCTGTATTGTACTATGGCATCCTGATTTACAGATATTACATATCAATCTGTATCATATAATAGTATGTAGATTGTTATAGTAAGGCTGTATGCGTTGCTTAAGAAATGTTGTAATATATTGATAATCAGTGTATATGTGAAATAAACTCTGTTGTGATATTGCAATAGTGTAATACCTTGATAACATAATAACACAACAACATAATGCCCTAATAACATAACATTGCAATAACATAGCACCCCCATATTATAATAGTGTCAGGACATAGTATTATGCCAATATAATGCCCTGGCAATACAATATCCTAATGCTCCAAATAGTAGATGTAAAAATCTATCACCATTATCAGATAATGGATCTTTCTGAGCCACCTTCTTCTTGCTATTTGAAAATTGGATTGGAAAGCAGAATCTTGTAATATACTGTACCTCCCACCTCTATGGGAGCCTTGGCTATCATAAACTGTACGGTCTTCCTTTCCACTTTTGCCTGAAGCATGATTCTTCGCACGATGAATCCGGCAGAGAATCTGGCACACCTTTTATCTTTCCATACCGTGAAACCGTCCTTGTCCGTTGTATGGCAGATATACCATTCTCCCGTATTCTCATCGTGTGCGAAATTAACTCGTCCTCCACCGATAATCCCCAGTTCGATAGACATTGTCTTTGACAGGTAAACCGTTCCCTTGCTGTCCATGTTGATTGTCCGCTTCCCCTGATAAACCACCTGCTGCGGACGTAAGTTCTCCTTGTTATATACTACAGTGCCATAAGTTTCTTTTTTTGATGGTGATACAATAAACTAACTTTTCTGCAAGAAATGAGGATGACTTCATCTTGAAAGCGCCTGGTCTCTGTATGTTATTACAGACTGTTGTACGAGGTATAAGATAGGTTTATCTTTTATAACCCATCTTGCTCCTTACTATATTCATGTTGTCCTTCAGGTTTCTGTCCATGACTCTTGCATAATGTTGTGTCATTCTTGTGGATGCATGTCCGAGCATGGCAGATACCTCCTGTAATGGAACGTTGTTGGTCAATGTGGCGGTCGTGGCAAACGTATGTCGGGCTGCATGTGTGGTCAGATTCTTTTTGATGTTGCAGAAGTCCGCAATTTCCTTCAGGTAGCTGTTTGCCTTCTGATTGCAGGCAACAGGAAGGCAAGTCCCTTGTTTAATACATATTGGAAAAGGCGTGGCAGTTTGACCCTCTCGGGCACGCGGGACTGCCCCTTTTGGGCAAAATAGTATT
>CAZKOB010000162.1:0-6424 GCA_964554265.1 uncultured Bacteroides sp.
AGGTAACCAGGCTCCTCCCCTAAGTTAGGGGAGGTGGCGCGAAGCGACGGAGGAGTCTGTGAAGACAACAGCCTACAACCATAAAATAACAAGAGGAGTCTGTGAAGACAACAGCAAAACATGCTGACTTTCTCATGAACATTTCTTCTTTCTTTTTGACACTAACTCCACCCATCACGGACGGAATATTATTAACATAATTAATATTCGTTTACGTTTGTTCGATTGCCAAATTTTTGAAGTTTTATTGATAAATAATTGATAATCAAGGTAATACTATTTTAGTAAAACGATGCAGTTTCAGGTACAAGAAGTACAAGTAGGAGCAAAAATAGGATATCTTGATAATCAGCAAGTTACAAATTTTCTTGTCCGAGACTCTTGTTTTTCGCCCCCAAAACCCATCTTTGTTTTTCGTGGCATTGAAAAACACCGATTACAATTTTTAAGAAATCAAATTGTGTAACACCAGATTTCAGCCCGAAAAACGGACATTCTCAAACTCGTTCACCTTGAAAATAAATTTGGTTCACCTTGAAAAATTTTTCACAAGGCACTTTAAAACTATTTTCAAGGTGAACGAAATTTATTTCCAGCGTACTCTTTTTTCGGATGAAGCACGTATGAATGTGAATAAATGTATCTTTTGGGGATGCGAATTATATTATTTTTACATCTGAGGTTCAAGGCCTGAAAACGGCCTTAGAATCGCACAGATGGAACCTCGGTAAGATTCGGCCGATTTTATGCGATTCTGCGAGCCTTGAATTTTAACATTTCAGATTGTCATAAAAAGCCTGTAATTTATGACAAATAGATGGTGTGACGCGGGGATAACCAAACTGATTTATGATGACATTAGGGCTTATGAAAAGACATCAGGGGATAGCGAAACTCTCCGATGAATATTTTTAGGGTGATACGATGACGAAGTCAGGAACAGCGAAGAGGCTCTCCCCATTGTGGAGCGAGCCTCTTCGTTGCTGTATGTTATATATTGTTTTGGCTGCGTGTCAGTAAGATTAAATCTTGGACTTCAGCGAATCATCGGCTTTGAGGAGGTATTCTGCTATCTGAACGGCATTGAGCGCAGCGCCCTTCTTGATTTGATCGCCGGACAGCCAGAAGGTAAGTCCGTTGTCATTAGAAAGGTCTTTGCGCAGACGGCCTACATATACATCGTCTTTCCCGGCTGTGAACAACGGCATAGGGTAGGTGAGAGTGGCAGGATTGTCGAGAAGAGTCACACCGTCGGCCTCTGCAATGGCCTGCCTTGCGGCTTCAACGCTTACAGGATCGTCTGTCTCAACCCATACAGCCTCGCTATGGGCGCGCAGTGAAGAGATACGGACGCACATAGCGGAACAACGTACATCGCTGTGCATGATTTTCTTGGTCTCGTTGAACATCTTCATCTCTTCTTTGGTATATCCGTTGTCTTGGAATACGTCTATCTGAGGAATGACATTGTATGCCAATTGGTAAGCGAACTTGTTGACAGTGACAGGCTTGCCTTCTACAAGTTCCTTGTATTGCTGCTGAAGCTCGTCCATTGCGGCTGCACCGGCACCGGATGCAGACTGATAGCTTGCGATATGGATGCGGTTGATATGGGAAAGTTTTTCTATTGGCTTGAGGACGACAACCATCATGATTGTTGTGCAGTTTGGATTGGCAATGATACCGCGAGGACGCACAAGAGCATCTTCTGCATTACACTCCGGAACGACCAATGGAACGTCGTTGTCCATGCGGAACGCGCTTGAGTTGTCAATCATGACAGTTCCGTACTTGGTAATGTCTGCGGCAAACTCTTTGGATGTGCCTGCACCGGCAGAAGTGAAAGCGATGTCTACCCCCTTGAAATCATCGCCGTGCTTCAGAAGCTGAACTTCATAATCTTTGCCGCGGAATGTGTATTTCTTTCCTGCGCTGCGTGTCGAACCGAATAAAACCAACTCATCGATGGGGAATTTTCTTTCGTCGAGGACACGGAGAAACTCTTGCCCTACAGCACCGCTGGCACCAACAATAGCTACTTTCATTTTTCTGTTATTTTGTGTTGAACCTTAAAAAAATATTTGTCTGTCCTATGCATGGAATATTATGTACATGCCAAAAACGGTGCAAAATTATAACATTTTGCGGAGTTAAGCCACTAATTCCTAAGTTTTTCGCTAACTTTGCGACAAAATTGAGGTCTGTACAGGTTTGTAGAGCACGAAGCAAAGTTGTTTTTCATATAATATAGTATCACCAAAGACGCACATATCATGGAACTCATTAATTCTTATCTGAATCTTCCGATAACAGACCCGACATGGGTGTTCTTTGTGGTGTTATGCATCATCTTGCTTGCCCCGATGATCTTCACGAAACTGCACATTCCTCATCTTATCGGAATGATTCTGGCAGGGGTGCTTATCGGCGAACATGGGTTCAACTTGCTTGAACGAGATGCAAGCTTTGAACTTTTCGGAAAGGTCGGAATTTATTACATCATGTTTCTTGCCGGATTGGAGATGGATATGCAAGGGCTGAAGCAGAACCGTACAAAGGGACTTTTGTTCGGACTCCTGACATCTGTCATTCCTTTTGCTTTCGGATTTTGCGCTGGATTCTGGTTCCTCGGTTATGGCATACCGGCATCTTTGCTCCTTGCGAGTATTTTTGCCTCACATACGTTGGTGGCATATCCGATAGTGGGACGCTACGGGGTAAGCAAGAACAAGAGTGTCACGGTGTCGATTGCAGCAACAATGTTCGCCTTGCTTTTCGCTCTGCTTATCTTGGCCGGAATATCAGGCACCTATAAAGGTAGCAATGATGTATGGTTCTGGGTATTATTTGTCGTGAAGTGCCTTTTGTATCTCGTCGGGATATTTGCCCTTTATCCAATTGCCATACGTGCATTCTTCAGAAAATATTCCGATTCGGTGATGCAGTATATATTTGTCATAGCAATGGTGTTCTTTGCGGCGGCTATGGCGGAACTGTGCGGACTTGAAGGTATACTCGGCGCCTTTCTTGCCGGTTTGGTGTTCAACCGTTTTGTCCCTCATACATCACCGCTGATGAACCGTGTCGAGTTTGTAGGCAATGCGCTCTTCATTCCCTATTTCCTTATCGGAGTGGGAATGCTTGTCAACATGGCCCCTTTGTTCGGATATAGTGAGGCGCTCATAGTGGTTGTCATAATGGTTGTGGCCGGAACGCTTTCCAAGTATATCGCGGCCCTCATGGCACGGCGGATTTTCCGTTTCACCCATACGGACGGACTGATGATGTTCGGACTTACGGAGGCGCATGCGGCCGGTGCACTGGCGATGGTGATGGTCGGCACGAAGTTGGAGGTTGCAGAAGGTGTACCGCTGATGAACAATGCGGTGCTTGACGGTGTGGTGATGATGATTCTTATATCGTGCATCATCAGTTCTGTTGCAACAGATCAGGCGGCGCGCAAGATGAAGCTTGAGGAGGAAACTTCTACTGCCGGCAATGAGGATGGGGCATTGCCGAAGGAAGACGATGAACTGATAATGGTTCCGCTCAATGACCCTCAAAACATTGAACCATTGATGAATACAGCTATAATGATGCGTAACCACAAGCTTAACCGCGGATTGATATGCCTCAATGTGGTGAACGATGCGGATCAAAGCGGACATGCGCAGGAACACAGCCGGAAGTGTCTTGCTGCTGCAGAACGGATAGCCGCTTCTGTCGATGTGAGTGTACAGTCGCAGAGCCGTCTGGCTGTGAACTTTGTGAATGGTGTGATACATGCGATGCGCGAGAGCAATGCTTCCGAACTGATAATAGGTCTTCACCGGCGCAGATCGCTTGTGGATTCTTTCTACGGACGTTTTGCACAGGGGTTGGTGGAGGGTACTGCCAGACAGATTATTATTGTGAATTATCTCGTTCCGGTGAATACTGTGCGCCGTATCATTGTGGCAGTGCCGGAGCAGGCGGAATATGAAAGCGGCTTTTACCGGTGGGTCGGGCGTTTGTCGCGGATGGCCGGTGAGATAGGATGTCGCATTGCATTCAATGCGACAGAACAGACTGCGAATCTTATACGTCGCTATCTGCGTCGTTACTATCCGAACGTACGTGCCGAATATTCTTTGTTGGATTCATGGGATGACCTGCTGCTTCTGAGCAAAGACATCAGCTTCGACCACTTGTTTGTGGTTGTCACCGCGCGTCCGGGAACAATTTCTTATCAAAAGTCATTCCAACAATTGCCTAAACAGATTCTTAGTTACTTCGCCAATAACAGTCTGATGATTATTTTCCCTGACCAATATGGAGAGGCATCTGACAGTCTGACCTTCTCGGAACCTCATGGAAAGCAATTGACGGCTGGAGGTTCGCGAGTCACGGCTTGGCTGTCGAAATGGATAAGCAATATGGGCTGATGGGAACGGATGGGGTAGCTCTTCCGCCTTTTTCGCATGTGGATAGCCCCTTTTTTCTTCATGTTTCCTTTCCGGTAAGATTTACCATGCAATAAAATAATTTTTTTCTGACTATATCTTCATTATGATAAAGTTAAAAGGTATAACCAAGAGCTTCGGCTCTCTTCAGGTGCTGAAAGGCATAGATCTCGACATAGACAAGGGTGAGATTGTGAGCATTGTCGGGCCGAGCGGTGCGGGAAAGACCACGCTGCTTCAGATTATGGGAACTCTTGACAGTGCGGACAGCGGAACGGTCTGTGTTGATGGGGTTGACGTCACACGTCTCGGGCAAAAGGATTTGGCGCGCTTCCGTAATATCCACCTTGGATTTGTGTTCCAGTTCCACCAGCTTCTGCCTGAGTTAACAGCGCTTGAAAATGTGATGATTCCTGCTTTGATTGCCAAAAGACCGATGAGGGAGACAAGGAAGTGTGCGGAGGAACTGTTGGGCTTTCTGGGGTTGGCCGAGCGCTCGGGGCATAAACCGAATGAACTGTCAGGAGGAGAGAAGCAGAGGGTGGCTGTGGCGCGTGCTTTGGTGAACAATCCTTCGGTCATTCTTGCAGATGAACCGTCGGGGAGCCTCGACACACGGAATAAGTCGGAACTTCATCAGTTGTTTTTCGATTTGCGTGATAAATTCGGGCAGACGTTTGTTATTGTCACTCATGATGAAGGGCTTGCTGCAATCACAGACCGCACTGTCCATCTGAAAGACGGAATGATTGTAGATATTTCCGGAGGAGTATCGGACCCGGATGTGCTCGCTGCCGGTGAGGTTCTTGCTCAGGCAGAAGATATACAGATAGAGAATGAATCATGAATTTGCAGATTATAAAGAAGTAAGAAAAATGGAAAATATAAGATTAGGAAAACACAATCGTCTTAAGGTTTTGCGTAAAGTTGATTTTGGTGTGTATCTTGACGGTGGAGAAATCGGCGACATACTTTTGCCGAATCGTTATGTGCCTGAAGGCTGTCAGGTCGATGATATCTTGGATGTCTTTCTGTATCTTGACAGCGAGGAGCGTCTCATTGCCACCACTGAGACTCCGCTCGTGGAAGTCGGTCAATTTGCATATCTGGAGGTAAAATGGACAAACGAATATGGTGCGTATCTCGATTGGGGACTGATGAAGGATTTGTTCTGTCCGTTTCGTGAGCAGAAGATGCGCATGCAGCAGGGGCACCGCTATATAATTTATTGCTATATAGACTCTTTGACGTACCGGATTGCCGCATCGGCAAGGGTGGATAAGTTCCTGTCTAAAGAAATGCCGCCTTATCAGCCCGATGAATGTGTGGATATTCTTGTGCAGCAGAAGACTGATTTGGGATTCAAAGTGATAGTTGAAGGACGTTTTGGAGGTATGGTATATGGCAATGAGGTGTTCCGCGACATACATACCGGTGACAGGTTGTCTGCATACGTCAAGCAAGTGAGGCCGGACGGGAAGATTGACCTTACTCTGCAACAGCATGGTAAGGAGCTTGTGAAAGGTTTCTCTGAAACTCTGCTGAACTGCATGATTTTTGCGGAAGATGGCTTTATTCCTTTTCATGACAAGACTCCGGCAGAGGACATCTATGCCCGGTTTAAGGTCAGTAAAAAGACCTTCAAACGTGCTGTTGGCGATTTGTACAAGCAGCGGATGATTACTATCTCTGATAATGGGCTGAAACTGACTAAGAAGGGGCGTTCCAAAGGGATGGAGGACTGATGCAATATGCGGCCTGCTGTGTACGCTCATCTTCCCTTTTATAAGAGGGGTGAAAGGTGTTCATAGAAAAATATGTTGTGGTTGTGCTGTTGTCTTCGCAAATTACTCCTATGACTTTGATGAGTTAAAGCAGATGTATTCACAGGCTCCTTCTATGATTCTTACGATTGTAAGCAGATGTCTTCACAGACTCCTCCGTCGCTTCGCGCCACGCCCTCCGTCGCAAGCTCCCCAATT
>CAZKOB010000163.1:0-6397 GCA_964554265.1 uncultured Bacteroides sp.
CAAACTAACAGCATAGATTTAACATACCCACAGGGTTTTAGGACTGACCCGTTTTAGGTGCAAGAAGTATAAGTAGGAATAAAAATAGAAAGTGTTGATAATCAATAAGTTATAAAAACTCTTGTACAAGATTCCTGTTTTTAGCCACCAAAACCCATCTTTGTTTTCCGTGGCATTGAAAATCCGATTTCAATATTTTTAAGAAATCAATTTGTGCAATATCCAATTTCAGCCCGAAAAACGGACATTCTCAAACTTGTTCACCTTGAAAATAAATTTCTTTCACCTTGAAAATATTTTTAAAGTGCCTTTTAGACAAATTTTGTTCACCTTGAAAATTTGCCTTCTGTGTACTCTTTTTTCAGGTGAAGCACACACGAATGTGAATAAATGTATCTTTTCAAGATGCAAATTATATTATTTTTTACATTTGGAGATTAAGGACCGAAAACGGCCTTAGAATCGCACAAATGGAACTTCGGTAAGGTTTGACTGATTTTATGCGATTCTGCGAGCTTTGAATTTTAACATTTCAAATTGTCAAAAAAAACTCGTAATTTATGACAAGTAGATAGTATGATGTAGGGATAACCAAGCCGGTTTATGAGGATGTCAAGGCTCGTGAAAAGGCATCAAAGAGCAGTGAGAATCTTCGATGGGAATGTTTGGGTGACACGATGACGAAATCAGAAGAAGCGTGTGCGTTGAACATTTATAAGTTCAGCCGGACACGCTTAATTTTTTTTGTGTTAAAAAGCAGAGAATAGCGGGTTTCTTGAAAGGTATACATACAATCCGTTGCATTCTCATATTTCGCCCTCACTGACCCCCAAATAGGCCTCTCGATTTTGTTTTGTTCTTAAAATTCAATGAGAACTCTTGCGTTGATTTGTCTGCCTGTGAGATAATTGGGTACAGCATATTGGTTGTTGGTTATGTCCGTTACCCAGTAATATGAGTTGACATTGCTTATTCCAAGAATATTGAACGCATCGATGCCAAGCCATACGTTACGTATGCTTTTTCCGATGCCGTTTGTAACGTGTTTGTCTTCATTGTTCAGAAGACGGTACGACATTCCCAGATCGACACGGCGGTAAGCAGACATGCGGAATACTTGTCTGTCTCTTCCTGTATGAGGAGGACCGAATGGAAGACCTCCGGCATAATGACCTTTCAAGGTTATTTTCCATTTATCCGTATTAGGGAAATAGTCACTGAAGAAAACAGACAAGTTCACTCTCTGGTCTGTAGGACGAGGCACTGATTTTCCATTAATTTTTTCTTGCGTCTTCATGATACCGGCACTTATCCATGAATCCGTTCCCGGAACAAATTCACCATATATTTTCATGTCAAGCCCCACGGCATATCCGCTTGCCATGTTTTCTCCATAATAGCTTACCCTTACGTTGTCCACATTGTATGGAATCAGATTGCTGAGAACTTTATAATACACTTCAGCTGTAGCCTTGAAAGGTCGGTTGTTTACTTTGAATCTGTATTCTCCTCCAAGTACGAAATGTATAGAACGTTGCGACTTGATGTTTTCGTTGAGAACCACAGACGTGTTTCCGCCTACGGTTACGGTGTCTTTGATTTCCTTATAGAAAGGCGCTTGGTAATAAAGTCCTGTTGAGAATCTGAAGGTGAATCTGTCGTCCGAAGCAGGGATGAAAGCCATTGTAGCTCTTGGACTGAACAGCCATTCCTTGTTCCAGCTCCAGTGCGAGAGCCTCATGCCATAGTTAAGCACCATTTCTCCCTCCTCGAATGTCTTGCGATATGTGTCCTGAACATAAAGTTCCAGACGGGTACTGTTGATTTCATTTTTTGATACCAGATTGTATATCAAATCCAGGCGGTTGTCGGAGTGGGGAAGCGAATACCCTGCAGAATCACGCATTTCCCACTCTCGCATACTTTCTTCTACATGTTCCGATTTGTATAGGATGCCATATTTTATATCATGTCCGGTCAGTCTGTTTCTTCCGCTCAGTCCAATGCTTTTGACATCTGCGGTCAGACGGTTGCGCGCATGTTCCATATATGTTCCGATGCCAAGACTTTCGTCTTCTCCCTCATTATTCAACCAGTATTCTCCGCTTATGTCGAAAGTTTCCCTTTCATTGGTTTTGAAGGCAGACATGCTCAATGTCAGTTCATTCATTGGGTTGAAGTGATGGGTTGCCGACAAACTGCCAAAATAGGTATGAAACTTATCTTGCTCTTTTCCGTCGAAATAGACTTTAAATTCTTTCACGTCCTCTGCTGTTCCGAATTTTGTTGTTCGGTCAGACGGTTCAAAACTGTAGTCATTTCTTGATATGTTACCGATAAAGTCTATAGACCATTTTTTCGATGGCATCCAGCTTATATAAGTCTGGTAGTCGAAGTCCTTCGGTTCGTATTCTCCTTTGGTGTCGAGTGTTCCAAGCAGATAGCTCGTTGTTTTGTATCTAAGCCCATGTGTCATGCTGAATCTTTCCGTTCCATAACCAGCATAGACATTTGCTCCCAACATACTTGCTGAGATTGAACCTTCAAATCCTCTGACTTTCTTGTATTGAATGTCGAGCACGGACGACATCTTGTCACCGTATTTGGCTTCAAATCCTCCAGCTGAGAATCCTACCTTCTCCACCATGTCCGGATTGATGATGCTGAGTCCTTCCTGCTGTCCCGACCGTATGAGCAGTGGGCGGTATACTTCTGTTCCGTTGATATACACGCTGTTTTCGTCGAACGAACCTCCGCGAACATTATATTGCGAACTCAGTTCATTGTGGGTACTTACTCCCGCTTGTGTGGCTATTATGGCCTCCACACCGCCTCCTGAAGCATTTCCAAGATGTTTCATATCTTTTATGCTCACGTCTGTCATGGAACCGGACTGTCTGCGTATGTCGCTTACTTCCACTTCGCTGAGCTCTATGCCGAGAGATGGTATCATGACATTGAGTGTTACCGTGTCCGTCGGGTTTTTAAGAACCCTTTTTCTGGTTTGGTAACCGATCATGGAGAAGACCACCACCATAGAGTCCGATGACTGGCAGGTCAATTCGTATTTGCCTTTCAGGTTGCATGTTGTTCCTATAAGCTGTCCTTCGATATGTACCTGAGCCAATTCGACAGGTGATTTTTTGTCGTCTGTGACAGTTCCACGTATCGTTACGCTTTGGGCGCATACCTTTGCAGGCTGGAAAAAAAGAATCTGCAGGCATATAATCATAAAGATGAAGCGTATGTGCTTTCCTTCAGACCATTTGTTTTCTTTTGGGAGGTATATCATTCTTTTCACAGGCATATACAGATGTTTGTTGTCTTGTTATATAACGTAAAAAGTCCCCGAAACGTATGTTCCAGAGACTTTATTTGATTTTTACAGTCGGAAAAAATCTTTCTTTTGCTGCGTTTTATTTGACGACTGTCACATTAAATACAATCGTTGCAGTGTATTTCTTGCCGTCGGTATGTGTATATTGCAATGCCTGCCGTACAGTATATGTCCTGCCTACTTTCAATCTTGCAGGATATTGCCCTACAGCAAACAGCAGTCTGTTGGCTGTAAATTCCGAATATACGTAACCGCTATTGTATTCGACCACGCTTCCACTTGCGCTGAACCAGTGTCCGAGACCATTAGCTGTGTAATTTGTTCCGAGAGTTCCGGATGGCGACACGCTATAGAACTTTATCGCTCCGTTACCTGTTGCTTTTGTCGTCTGCTTGATCATGTCTGCTGTCACACCGAGTGCCTGACAGATAGGATCCACATCAAGATTGACAGCAGTCGCACCATGTCCGCTTCCATCGTAAGTAAGGTCTATATTATAGACCACCGTTGTGTCCTTACGCTCGTAATCTTCTGTAAACGAATAATATCCGAGACGTTCGGTGTTTTCAAACCGGACCTTGTATGGCCATTGCTCGTCATTGGCGAGTCCTGTCTGTAAATCATCCTCAACCATATCCCACGGATGTCTCCAGTGTTCAGTCGGTGCACCGCTTACGACAAACCATAACATCTTGCAATTTTCAGGTACAGTAAATTCCGCAGTTCCTTCTTTGTCGCTATAAGTTTGTCCATATACGCGTTCACCATCGGTTTTCAAAGCGCAGAATCCATATCTCCATCCTGCCTTGTCGGCCTTGTATGCACGGTAACCCTCCTCGCCGGCAATACCCTTGAAGTTGGCTTTTACAACAGTTCCTTTTGGTGCTCCGTTCACACGGATAATGTTGAATCCGTAATTTTGAGGACAATTGGCACTGTCAACCTGCCACCATCCGTCATCTGTACGTGTAAGGTCTGTAGAATATGCGTCAATACTGTTTTTGCCGTATTCGCGTATTCCGTCTATATCCCATGAAGCGGAACGGCAGGCGAAATTGAATATTTCGTCGTTAAATTCATCTTGACTTGTTTCTGTTATTCTTTGGTACGCTTCTATCGGATCTTCCGGATAAGTTGATTCGCGCCATAGTGTTCCGATGAATTTCTGACCATGAAGCTGGCACCAATAGTCCTGAATGAAAAAGTTGGCATATCGCCAGTACTCATGCAGAAGGTTCATGTATGCATAGTTGATAGCTTGTGAATAGTATCCGTTGTTGAACTGCTGCTCCGGATAAACTTTGAAAGCCTGCCATTGCGCACAGCTTTCCCACCATGCGCATCCACCTTCACCATTGTCGCCGAAGCCATATCTCCATCCGTGTGTAAGTCCGAGGTCGCATGATACGAGATATTGGAATGAATGGCCGATCTCATGTCCGACCGTATGGCCGCCACTTGCTTCGAGAGCCCACGGTGTGCACCACAATGCGCCAATCTTGTTGTCATATCCGGCACCTGTGGCAAGCCAGTCAGTACTGTAGTTGACCAATATCTCTATTTTATATTTGTCTGTTGATTTTGATTCACCGGGTATGACGAAACCGAGTTTGTTCGCATAGAAGTCGAACAATACTTCCGCACGTTCCAGCAGCAGGTCTACATCAAGCTTGATACTGCTCTTTGAAGGGTCAAGGCCGAATCCCGGTTCCCAGAACACGATGAAGTGTTCCGATTCGCGGCTGCGCGCCCAGCACCAGCGACTTGTCTCCTTGCTGAAATCCATAGACGAAAATTCGCTTGAACGATAGATTATGCGTCCCGGATCTGTGAATGAGTAGTAATCTATTGTAGAAGCATACGCTTTTGGTTGCTTTGTCACTGTACCCGATTCATCGGTCTTGTGCAGAGTCATCTGAAGTTTCTTAAATTCAATAGAGTCGCAGTCGGATATATCTATTTTGGTATGTTCCTTGAAATGGTCTATGTTACGTCCCCATAGAATATCCTGTGCCTGCATGTGCGAGGCAGACAGGAGGGCGAATGTTGAAAGTATGATGGTCTTTTTCATGTGTGGTCTTAGTGTTTGATGAATTTTATGGAAGAGTCACCTACTTTTATTATATATATACCTTGAGGAACAGACACCGTGCTGATTGTGACTATATCGCCGGATTTCTCTACAGGTATATTTATTTTGCTTCCGTTTGCAGCGTACACGCTTATCTCTCCGGATTTTTTTGCTGACTTTATATATATGGCGTCATTTTCGATGCAGACACCGTTTTCTTTGGCAGAGATGGCTTCGATTCCGTTCGGATCGTCTGTCTGTGAGATTCTGAACTTGTCGATTCCGCTGAACGAGTATTCGTCGGCATTTATATATACGTTTCCGTCAATGAATTTCATCATTGGATTCGTATCTCCTCCAAGAAGATAATATACTTCACTGCCATCTGAAAGAGTCAGTACAAGGCTCTTCCCTGATGCAGGTGGTAATGTTGCAGTCAAAAATAATGCTGCAAGCCAAAGCTTTTTCTTGATAGTCATTTTTTTAGTGTATTAGTTCTTTGATGTTTGGTCTTTGTTAACTGTGGCAAAATTACTTCTTTTATTGTAAATTATATTTGAAATCTATATTTTTTTGTCCGTATGTTCAGAATAAATTCAAGTTGGTAAATATTTATGGGTATTTCGGGGAAATATCTTCATTCCCTCGCCCTTATATTTGATATTGAGGGAATTTTTCTGTCCTGTTTTATAAACTTCTCTTATTGCGTATATATATTCGGACTGTAGAACGTATGTGAGTTTGGTTTGAAAAGTTTTGTAAAAGTTGGTAATCTTGCAAGTTTTTTTTGTTGGTGGATTCACAGAGTCATCTTATAAATCTTATGGTTGTAAGTAGTTGTATTCACAGACTCCTCTTGTAAATCTTATGGTTGTAAGTAGTTGTATTCACAGACTCCTCCGTCGCTTCGCGCCACGCCCTCCGTCGCAAGCTCCCCCAATTGCTCCTATTCCGCAATTGCCCCTAACTTAGGGGAGGAGCCTGATTAC
>CAZKOB010000164.1:0-6204 GCA_964554265.1 uncultured Bacteroides sp.
CCCGTTAGTTTTAAATTTGCAGTTGGAAAAACATAAACTAACACATATGCCCATACAAAATAAGCAAATAAATTTCGAAGGACAAAATATTTTCATCGGAATTGATGTACACCTCAAAAGTTGGAACGTAAGCATCATCGTTGCCGACGTGAAAATGAAGCCTTTCTCACAATCGCCGTCAGCGACCGCACTGAAAGCACATCTCGACGCCAACTATCCCGGAGGGAGCTACCATTCGGCATACGAGTCAGGGTTCTGCGGTTTCTCAGTGCATTATGAACTGAAGCGTCTTGGAATAGACAACATCGTGTTCAACGCAGCCGACATATCCGACACCCACAAGGAGAGATCTCGCAAGACAGACTCCACCGACTCGGCCAAGATAGCCCGCAATCTTAGCAAGGGCGAGCTTACGGCAATCCATGTGCCGACGGAAAAGGAGCTGTCTGACAAGGAGCTCCTGCGGACCCGGTTCGCCCTTGTGAAGACATGCTGCCAGACCAAGATGCGCATAAAGTCCCTGCTGTATGTCCATGGGATTAGATACCCTGAGCAGCTTGAGAAGCCTGGCACACACTGGTCGCGGCGGTTTGTGTCGTGGATAGAGGAGGAAGCCGGCAAACTGCCATATTCAGGAGGACGGTCCCTGATGATACAGGTGGAAGCGCTCCGGGAGCAGCATAAGAGAATACTGAAGACAACGCTCGCACTGCGCAGGATGCTGATGAACGGCTCGATGATGCTGAATGTCTTACCCGAACCAGACGTTCCCACAACCCAAGTGCCTCTAAATGGATTGGAAATCGAGACAAAACCCAATCTTGAATTTGCCCGCGACCTCTTCCTCTTTCTTTTCCTTTGCAGGGGAATGTCATTCATTGACGCGGCGTTCCTGAAGAAGTCGGACATTCAGAACGGCATACTGACTTACCGGCGGCATAAGACGAACCAAGTGCTTCACATCAAAATCATAAAACCAATCAAAGAACAGGTTGACCGTTATTCAAGCAGAGATACCCTTTACTCGCTTCCTATTGTAACACGCCCCAACTGTGATGAACGCAAACAGCACGAAACTATGTTACGTCGTACAAATAAGGAAACGAAAATCATAGCTGATATGGTTAACCGCCGATACCGCTTACGACATATGTCAGCCGACACGCTTGGGTAACCATTACCAAATTAAAGAATATACCTGTCAATGTCATTTGGGATGCACTTGGTCATGATTCCATTACCACCACGCAGATATATATGGCTTCGATTGACACAATTCACCATTGACTGGGTAAACGAGCTGATTATTAGAGACTTGTAAGAATTTGTTTGTCAGACAAAAACATCCGTCTCTTGCTAAGAAATGGACGATTGATGCAAAGGTAAACAAAAATCCTGAATTGTAATTTATTGGAATATAGAAATTTTCACAAATTATATTCAAAAACATATTTTTGTTAATCAAATAAGTTTTATTAATATATATATCACTAATTATCAGTTGATTAAATAGGACATCCGTTTCTTAGCAAGAAACGGATGTCCAGTACAGAATTAATAGAAACAATCAAAATGAAACGTTACATTACATTATTGGGATTTATATTTCTAACAATCAGTACATGTATGGCTTATGATCATATCATTTTTAGAAATGGTCGAGAAACTGATGTTAAGCTATATCAGATAACTGATGATAAAATTATTTTCGGTTACATTGGTGATAAAACTGCTACTCAACACGAGGTTGCATCAAAAGACGTTTTTATGGTCTATATTGAGAAACAGGGTAATGTGTATATAACTCCGGATGGGAAACGCTTTACCGGTGAGTCTAAGCGTGCAGATGCAAAACGAAACGATGTTATCTATCTTATCCGGGGAGTAGAGATTGCTGCCGATAATATAAAAATAACAGAAAATAATATTCTTTATTCCGTAAAATCTAAAGGTGCAGGTATTACTGGATTAATAGGAAAAGGGAATATAAGTGAAGTGGTATTAGACAAATCCGAGGTTTTTATGATAAGGTATAGAAGCGGAATGTCTGATATTATTACTCCAATTGAAATCGTAGAAGAAAGTGTGTCTGATACTACAACCGTTGAAAATCAACAGCCACAATTTATTGTTATATTCCATGCGGTTTCAAAAGGAGAAAATTTGGAAAAATTGTCATCTAAATATAATGTTACTCCAGAACAAATTATTGAATGGAATGATTTACCACAAAAGACTAATCCGACAAGCTCACTTACTGTCGGAATGCAACTTATGATTTATCAACCTAAAAAATAGACAAATATGACAAGCAAGATAACGTCTTTATTATCAATGTGTTTTGTTCTTCTTTTAGTATGTAGCTGTGGCAATTCTGGCAGTGAAGTAATGAAATTGGTTGAAGAACGTGACTCTTTGCGCCAGATAAATAGGGAACAAATCGAAAGACTTGACAGCTACAGTAAAACTATAGAGACTCTAAATGAGACTTTGGATTCTATCGCCTACCAAGAAAATATGATTTTCTTTAATAATAATGGAGAAATGCCCATTACGAAAGAGAATGTAAAACATAACCTTATGCGTTTTGAAGCATTGTTGAAAAAACAAGGTGAAAAAATTAGGCAGTTGGAAAAACAACTTTCTGAAAGCAACGATTCAAACGCCCAATCGTTAAGTTTGATTTCTCACCTTAAAGAGCAACTGAACACAAAGAA
The DNA here is from genome assembly GCA_964554265.1 of uncultured Bacteroides sp. Taxonomy (GTDB): domain Bacteria; phylum Bacteroidota; class Bacteroidia; order Bacteroidales; family Bacteroidaceae; genus RGIG8745. The sequence continues at coordinate 2,718 of CAZKOB010000164.1, forward strand.
CATTCAGATTGCACAATTAAAAGAAGAACTCGAAAAAAAGAATGTGGATATAGCCCGTTTGCAGGAACAGGTGGAATCGCAGAGGTTAACCATAAATACGCAAACTGCAACTATCAACGAATTAAACCAACGTACTCAACGACAAGGCGAAGCTCTTGCCCGCCAAGACGCAATACTGAACAATGGATATGTGCTTATAGGTTCGAAAGATGACTTGAAGCGTAAAGGCATATTGAAGAAAGGAAAGATTGTGGCGGATGGTGTGCTTGACCGAAGCAAGTTCGCAAAAGTGGACATCAGAGAGTGGCGCGAAATAAGCTTCGCCGCCAAGCGTCCGAGGATACTGACAAACATGCCTGCTTCTTCCTATGAAATCACGACTACAGGCAACCGAAATTTTACGTTGACAATCAAAAATCCATCTGATTTTTGGCGCATTTCAACATATCTTGTAATACAAACTGATTGATGCGATGAGATTCACTGGGTATTTGTTAGCATTTTTTTGTGCATCGTCTGTCTATGCGGGTCCTCATACCATTCAGAAAGGCGAAACATTTGCTGATGTGGCAACGCTATACAAAGTTCCGCTTGACTCTATTATTAAAGCGAATCCTAACACTGAAGCGTATGTCGGGCTTACGATTGAGGTACCTCTATCAATGTTGGTGTATGATTTGGGTGGTAGTGAACTGTTCAGGAATATGTGTTATCGTTATGCACCTAACTATAAAAAAGGAATCAACAAGTATAAGACAGCACATGAAAAACAATTGAAACTGAATCAAACCACTGGAAAGAAAAGACAGGAGCTTGAGACACAAATAATCAATGATTACATAGAGGCTGTGTCATACGGGAACACAGATGCTTTATACCAATTGGGGCGACAAAAAGTCCATGGGGTTCTGTATAGCACAGATGGCTATCCAACTTTTAATCAGACTGTTAATTCAAACATGGATGAATTTCAGAAAGGGATAGAATATCTACAAATAGCCGCCCTCATAGGAAAGAACGGCAAGGCTTTAATCGAGTTGGCTTTTGCATGTGGGCACGAGGATTCTCCTATTCGCAATCCCTATCTATGTCTCGGAATGCTTGAACAATATCAAAAGGAATTGGGACTTGATGTAAATAATCTGATATGTTATATGTATGAGAATGGATATGGTATTCATCCTAATCTGCTTCAGGCTTATATCTATTGTCCATCGACAGAATTAACGAATAAAAGAGGAATTAAGACCCATCGTGAAAGAATCCTTGAACAAATTGAGGCAATGCCGACAAACTTTGAAAGTTCTCGCTATGGAGTTGGCCTTGATACCAAAACAATGATGTCAATAGGTTTTTCTCATTATCACGATGACGTATTAGAACCGGAAGGAATCTTTTGGCTTCATAGAGCAGCACGGCAGAATGATGCAGATGCTAATTGGGCACTTGCAAGTATTTTTCAAAACAAAAAATATGCTAAAGGCTCAATAGGAGATTCATGGAATATAGAGTCCCAAATGCTCTGCTTTATCAAAAATGCCGCATCTAACGGTAAACAAGAAGCGAAGGAATACCTTGAAGCCTACAAAAAGCAACAAAAAGCCAAAGCAGAACAAGAACGGCGTAGAGAGTTGGAACGCCAACGGGAAATAGAAGAAAAAAAACAACGCCGCCGTCAAATGTGGGCAAATATTGCAAGTTCAATCGTTCAAACGGCAGCACAAACCTATGTGGCTGTAGAATCTGCTAAAATGCAATCACATCAAATGCAAGGAACAACGTCATATTCTATGCAAAGAATGCCTATTGGCCAAATGTCAGATGCACAATGGCAAGCAAGAAACCAACTCGCTCTACAACAGATTGCCCAATATACGATGAACAAGACTTATGCAGACTGGACTGGCACGCCAATGATACCGACTGACATGAGTGCTGTCGATCTTGGAACAGACATGTCTCCTGGCAGCCCATTGTGGAATTGGGGAATGCAGCAGCATATAAACACTATGGCAACGCAGAACGCACGGACAAGTTGTGAAATATCTGCATTTTACAAACGCCAAGCAGACCAAATGACGCAACAACTAATGGAGAACCCTCTTCAACCGATTGCCGGCTATGTTGATAGTGATGGGAATTAGATTTCACATGAAATGGTTGCTGCCGGCTATAACAGTTTGGATAAAACAAGCACATCAAATTCCGATGATCACTATAGCGGTTTTGAGGAGATTCGTTCCAAGAATAAAGCGTATTATGCAGAACGATATGGCAACAAGGAGTGTCACATTTGCCATGGCAACGGTATTTGTCCTACTTGTAATGGTAAAGGCTATAATTATAATGAACTTGGTGTGCAAGGTTCTCATGAATGCCCCAATTGCTTGATAGTAAACGGACGATCATCTGGTAAGTGTTGCATTTGTCAAGGAACAGGGTATGTTTATGGATTAAGATGAAATTTTAAAATAAAAGATTATGAATGCTCTAACAAAAAGATTTCTGTCAACCATTTGTTTGGTTGCATTCAGTGTTTGTCTGGTAGTTGCTCAAACAAACACTACTAAGCACACAGTAGACCGTGGTGAAACGCTTGCATCTATAGCAAAACGTTATGCGACAACCGAAGAAAAACTAATCGAGCTAAATCCAGATGCTGCTCAATTTGTGTATGTCGGTATGGAACTAATCGTGCCGTTAACTTCCTCAAATTCTAAAAATGAAACGATTGTTGTTTCAAATGATGAAACCTTTGTTACTGATTCTGATAGTGGTGACGAATCATATCGGTTGAGTGGCAATTATTATGAGAAAAAGAATTGTGAATATTATGTGTTCGCAGGAATTTCTATGAATGGTTTTACTGGTAATGATGCTAAAGACCTCGATATGATATGCGGTTTTCATGCAGGTATTTCGGCTTCATATTTTTTCTATGAAAATATATTTGCGGAAGGTTCGATTGTTTTTGCCACTAAAGGTTATAAACAAGACATAACTGCGTCTTCTGGTGAATATTGGGATGATGAAGGTGCCAATTATGATAGTTCCACTGCGATAAAGTATATGTCATACAATGTTGATATTCCAATATTGATAGGTTGTAACTATGCTATTAATGACGATTTAAATTTAAAAATTAAAGTCGGACCTTATATGACCTATGTTATTTCCGGGAAAGAAAAGCGAGATGGCTATACAACAATATATCCAGATATTCACAGTGGTGAAACAGAGTATATAAATGAAGAGACGAAAGTCGGTGATATGAAAGGATTTAAGCATTTTGGCTGTGGAATACACGCTGGCATTAGTGTCAATTATAAATATTTAGTCCTTTCTGCATCTTATCAACGAGGCTTCTCTAAAGTGTTCGATAAGGCGAAAAAGTATGAACAAAACATTCTGTTGTCAATAGGATATAAATTTTAATGGTAGGTTCTATAAAATGGTTTGTCAGTGCGCGTGCAGAACCCAACGGCAT
>CAZKOB010000165.1:0-6193 GCA_964554265.1 uncultured Bacteroides sp.
GGGGCGCAGGACGCTTTTGCTCCAAGCGGATGTTCTCACTCACGTCACATATATACGTAAGTTCGGGATAAGAAAATCCTTTTAAAAATTGGTAACCATAGTATTATTTCTGTTGTTTTTTTAAGTGATGAAGTCGGGTGCAGATATATACCTTGTTTACCAGTCCGGCTGTCAGTCAAGCCACAACAAGACCGGCGTCCTTATAAACCGGCTTGCTCATCCCCACCCTCACACCATCTGCCTTGTCATAAATTACGGCCTTTTTCTGACAATTTGAAATGTTAAAATCAAGGCCTCGCAGAATCGCATAAAATCGGCCGGACCTTGCCGAAGTTACATTTGTGCGATTCTGAGGCTGTTTTCAGGCCTTGAATCCGGAATATAAAAATAATATAATTTGCACCCCGAAAAAATACGTTTATTCACATTTGCGTGTATCTCGTCTGAAAAAAGAGTACGCCGGAAATAAATTTTCAAGGTGAACCAATTTTGTTTAAAAGGCGCTTTAAAACCATTTTCAAGGTGAACGGGTTTGAGGAAGTCCGTTTTTCGGGCTGAAATCCGGTATTGTCCAATTTGATTTCTTAAAAAATCATAACCGGATTTTCAAAGCCACGAAAAAAACAAAGATTGATTCCGGTGGCGAAAAACAGGAATCTTGGGCAAGGAATTTTATAACTCGCTGATTATCAGCATATCCTATTTTTGCCCTAACTATACTCCCTGTATCTAAAACCGCATCGTTCTTACTGAAATAGTATTTTATTGATTATCAGTCGCTTATCAACAAAACCTCAAAAATTCAGCAATTGACAAAGTGCAAACGAACCTTAATTATGTTAATAAAGCTTCGTCCGCTACGGGTGTACTTGGTGTCAAAAAGAAAGAAGAAATGCCCCAGAGAGAGACAGAATGTTCACCGGCAAAAACAATTGGTTTTACATTGTTTGTCCTGACTTTGTCATTGCGTACTCTGATGTAATTAAACAGATTACTTGACTTTTTACAGAAGTTTCTTAAACCGAACTCACGTATAAAATGAGAGAAGCGCAGAAATCACGATTGAATTTCCGCGCCTCTTCAAAAAATATAATACTATGTATACTTGGACTTACTTACGAGTAACGTAAGAACCATCACGAGTATCAACCTCAATCATGTCACCCTCATTGATAAAGAGAGGAACACGAATTTCAGCACCGGTCTCAACAGTAGCAGGCTTTGTAGCATTTGTAGCAGTATCGCCCTTCAGACCCGGTTCTGTATATGTAACCTTCAACACAACCTTCACAGGCACCTCGCCGGTGAGGATTGTATCAGTAGAAGCATCAATAGAAGCCATGATTGTATCGCCTTCTTTGAGGAAATCAACACCGGTGATTACTTCACGAGGAATGTTTACCTGTTCAAAAGTATCGTTATTCATGAACACAAGGTCATCGCCTTCCTTATAAAGGAACTGGAACTGACGGTGGTCAACCTGTACTTCTTCCAACTTTGCACTAACAATCCATGTACGCTCAAGCACACGACCATCAGCAACGTCGCGAAGCTTGGTTCTCATAACTGTATTTCCTTTACCCGGCTTGACGTGCAAAAAGTCGATAACCACATAAATTCTGCCGTCAATACGCAAACATACATTCTTCTTGATGTCTCCTGCTAACATATAGCTAATTTTCTATTTATTAAGTTTATGTATTTAATCTTTCACTAAAAAGTATCAAAACGAATGCAAAAGTAGGTGTTTTTCATAAAATGGCAAAAAAAAGGCTTGTAAAATAGGCACAAACTTTGGGGAATTTATAAAAAATCACTACTTTTGCACGCTGAATCGGCTCATTTGGCATTATAAGAGGCTTGAAAACAATCTCAAGCCTTAAAGTGTTGTATAAAACAAGAGCCACAGAAATACAGTGCAAACAGAAAAGCAAATAATAACTCAAAAAACGAATATAAGATGAAAAGAACATTTCAACCTCACAACAGGAAGAGAGTAAACAAGCATGGATTCCGTGAGCGCATGTCTACAGCTAATGGACGCAGAGTTTTGGCTGCACGTCGCAGAAAAGGTCGCAAGCAGCTCACAGTTTCAAGCGAGCACCATGGGAAATAAACCGCTCTCTTGACAAAGAACGGCCCGGACACGCAGGAGGGTGTCTTGACATGTCAAAGATTACTTACAGGCGAATCGGGTAAAAAAGTGATATGAAAGCAGGAGTTTTGGACAAGACTTCTGCTTTTTTTACGTACCTTTGAAGCCACAAAACCAAGATATTTCATTAATTATGGGACTAAAGACATATTTTACGGGTAAAACAGGGATTGTATTCTGGCTTAACATTCTGCTGATGGTCGCCATCCTGATAGCCGTTCCTGTCGGTACATTTTATGCCCTCGGGGTCTACACACACCACGGCGAGAAGGTGGAAGTGCCGGAAATAACAGGGCAAAGCCCCCAAACCGCCATTGCCCTGCTGAAAGAGCGCGGCCTCATAGGTATCGTTTCAGACTCCACCTATTCGGAGAAATCCTCGCCGGGAGTGGTGCTTGAACAAACACCCAAACCGGGAAGCGAGGTGAAAAGCGGACGCATTATTTATCTGACAACAAACCTCAACGGCAAGCCGCTGGTGAAAATGCCGGACCTTGCCAACAACAGTTCGCTGCGCGAGGCAGAAGCACAACTCAAGGCTTTGGGCTTCAAGCTCACTCCGACCATGTTGGTGGAAGGAGAACCCAAAGACTTCGTCATTGGTATAAAACAAGGGATGCGAGAGGTTTATGCCGGAGAAATGGTATCGCGAGACCGTGCGCTCACAATCGTTGCCGGGTCCGGAGAAGCCGAGGACTCATTGGAGGTGGACACATCTTATATCGAGGAAAGCACAGTGGATTTTGATATAGACTTATAATCCCGCAACAGTAAAAAACAGCAAAAGAAATTGGAAGATCCGAACAACATAAAAGACGAGCTGTCTCAAAACCGTTTCGACTCAGAAGAGAACTCCGATATAGAGGAGTATTCCGACTTTGACTTAGAAGAGGACTTCGACTCAGATGACTATTTCGACTTAGACGAGTATTTCGATCCAGAAGAATATTTAGGCACAGAAGAAGGAAGCAAAGAGGAAGACGAATGTTCACAATTATATGAACACTACCGCATACTTGCGGACAAGAAACAGAAAATGATGAGGGTGGACAAATTTCTTATCGTCCATCTGTCAGGCATCTCAAGGAACAGGATACAAAAAGCTGCAGACGCCGGGTTCATCATGGCTAACGACAAGCCTGTGAAACGGAGCTACAAGGTGAAACCGGAAGATGTAATCAAGGTAATGCTCGACCGCCCTCATTATGTCAACAAAATCACACCGGAAGACATACCTATCGACATCGTATACGAGGATGAAGACCTGATTGTCGTGAACAAGCAAGCAGGACTCGTAGTACATCCGGGATTCGGGAATTGGGACGGCACCTTGCTGAATGCCATTGCATGGCATCTTAAGGACCATCCGGAATTTGACCTAAACAACCCGGAAATCGGACTCGTCCACCGTATCGACAAGGACACAAGCGGTCTGCTGGTCATTGCAAAAACAGCATCGGCAAAGACAAATTTAGGGCTGCAGTTCTTCAACAAAACCACAAAAAGAGAATACAATGCTTTGGTCTGGGGCAACATTGAAGAAGACGAAGGCAGGATCGAAGGCAACATCGCCCGCAACCCGAAGGACAGGATGCAAATGGCCGTATTCCCAAGCGGAAGCGGAATCGGCAAACATGCTGTCACACATTATTACACGATGGAGCGCTTCGGATATGTGACCCTCGTCAGATGCGTGCTGGAAACAGGACGTACACACCAGATACGTGCACACATGAAACATATAGGGCACACCCTTTTCAATGACGAAAGATATGGCGGAAACCAGATTCTACGCGGAACACAATTCTCAAAATACAAGCAATTTGTAGAGAACTGCTTCAGACTATGTCCGCGTCAGGCACTCCATGCGCGCACTCTCGGGTTTGTGCATCCGCGCACCGGAAAAGAAATGATGTTTTCTTCCGAACTTCCGGAAGACATCGCCGCCCTGCTCAAGAAATGGGAGAACTACACAGCCAACAGAGAAATATACAAGGACTGAAATTCATCTTCACAAAAACATACAACACAATCAGGAAAGAAATGAAAAAGACAGTGGCAATCATTGCCGGAGGAGATTCTTCCGAACACGATGTGTCGCTCCGCAGCGCGGAGGGCATCAACTCATGGATAGACCGCGAGAAGTTCAATGTCTATATCATAGAAATCACAGGGCTGACATGGGAAGCCCATCTTGAGAACGGAACACGCACGTCTGTCGACCGTCATGACTTCTCTTTTGAAGCTGACGGACAACGCATCAGACCGGACTTCGCCTACATCACCATTCACGGTACACCGGGTGAAAACGGTATGTTGCAGGGTTATTTCGACCTTATGCACATACCTTATTCCACAGGCGACATTCTGTTTGAAGCAATGACCTTCAACAAATTCACACTCAATCAATACCTCAAAGGATTCGGGGTGCGTATCGCCGAATCCATGCTCATACGGAAGGGACAGCACGTAAGCAACGAGGATGTGATAAGCCGGGTCGGCCTCCCATGTTTCATCAAGCCCAACGAAGGAGGTTCCAGCTTTGGCGTCACCAAGTGCAAAACAGCAGACGACATACAGCCGGCCATAGAAAAAGCTATGCATGAGAGCGCGGAAGTAGTCATAGAGAGTGAAATCGTCGGAACAGAGATTTCAAACGGTGTATACAAGACAAAGAAGGGCGGCGGACAAGTCCTGCCCATCACAGAAGTGGTAAGTCAGGACGAGTTTTTCGACTATGACGCAAAATACAACGGTAAAGTGGAAGAAATCACTCCCGCACGTTTGAGCGAATCGACCACAAAACGTGTACAGGCTCTTACGTCTGCCATATACGACATCCTTGACGCAGCGGGCATCATAAGAATCGATTATATCATCTCTCACGAAGAGGAAAACGGAGAAATTGTTGACAAAATCAATCTTCTGGAAATCAACACCACACCGGGCATGACAGCAACAAGTTTCATTCCTCAACAAGTACGTGCAGCCGGACTAAAGATGAGTGATGTGCTCACAGAAGTGATAGAAGACAAACTGGACTGATCCCACGCACACTTCGCATTCGCGTTTGGACAAGCCGCATCCGGCAGTCCTAATGCACCCCATACAGACCTGCAAGAGCATCTGCCCTGCAGGTCTGTTTTCTTCAAATTTACGCCATACAACGAGCAATTAAATATCGGCAGGTGATGATTCTGACATTTGCGATTTTAGGCAACACGCTAAAATCGCTTCAAAACAGAACCTTCGTATCCTTACGAGAGACTTTCCAAATATTTAATTCTTGTCATAAATTACGGGCTTTTTCTGACAATTTGAAATGTTAAAATTCAGGCTCCGCAGAATCGCATAAAATCGGCCAAACCTTTACCGAAGTTCCATTTACGCGATTCTCAGGCTGTTTTCAAGGCCTGAACCTTAAATGTAAAAATAGTATAATTCGCATCCTTAAAAGATACATTTATTCACATTCGTGCGCGCTTCGTCTGAAAAAAGAGTACGCTGGAAATAGATTTCGTTCACCTTGAAAATGGTTTTAAAGTGCCTTGTAAAAAAATTTTCAAGGTGAACGAAATTTATTTTCAAGGTGAACGAGTTTGAAAAAGTCTGTTTTCCGAGCTGAAATTGGGTGTTGAATAAAATTGATTTCTTAAAAAGTCTAAATCTGATTTTTCAGTGCCACGAAAAACAAAGATGGGTTTTGGTAGTGGGAAACAGGAATATTGGGCAAGAATTTTTATAACTTACTGATTATCAACACTTCCTATTTTTGTTCCTACATGTACTTCTTGTGCCTAAAACTGCATCGTTTTGCAAAAAATAGTATTTTATTGATTCTCAATTGTTTATCTATAAAACTTCAGAAAATCAATGATTTTCCATGTGTAAACGAATCTTAATTATGTTAATAAAACTCCGTCTGTCATGAATGGATTTTGTGTCAAAAAGAAAGAAAACATGTCTCTTAAAAAATCAGCTGTTTTTGCTGGTGTATTCACAGACTCCTCCGTCGCTTCGCGCCACGCCCTCCGTCGC
>CAZKOB010000166.1:0-6166 GCA_964554265.1 uncultured Bacteroides sp.
CTCCGTCGCAAGCTCCCCAATTGCTCCTATTCCGCAATTGCCCCTAACTTAGGGGGGAGGAGCTTAGTTACCTTGCTCGTTGGAAAGTTAATAGTAAGCTAATATGCTGGTTACTAATATGATAGCATTTACATCTGCTGAGTAACCAGACTCCTCCCCTAAGTTAGGGGCAATTGCGGAATAGGAGCAATTGGGGAGCTTGTGACGGAGGGCGTGGCGCGAAGCGACGGAGGAGTCTGTGAATACAACCACTTGCAGCCATAAGGATTATAATAGGAGTCTGTGAAAACATCTACTTGAAATCACAAGAGTAGTCTGTGGATACCCCTGCCAAAAAAACAACTGATTTTACACTGCTTGCCCTGACTTCCTCTCTCTGGTATCCATTTTACTTACGATGGAATGTCATTTGAAGTTGAAGAATAGGCTGTGTACAGTTTCTATTCTCCTTCCTTTTTTCTCTCCTTCCACAATTGATAAGAGTTTACGGCATTGTGCCATAAACTATAGAATCCGCCGGCCATAGCGGTGACAGGGTTCAAGAAGGTATATCCCATCCAGATTGCAAATACCGTATTTTTCTGTCCGAGGCTTTGGGCACATGCTATCTTGCATCCGTATTTTCGTCCGATGATACGGCCGGCAGCAAATTGAAGGAGGCAGCATGCCAAAGATGCCACGGCAATTCCAATCAGATTGTAGATGCTTTCTTTGCTGTTTACGATGGCTTTGGTGGTCACAGCTATTGCCAGAGCCAACGAAACGGACCAGAGCTGGAATGCGAGATTGGGCCGTGATTTGATGAAGCTGTGAAATCGTGGAAACAGAAACCGTACTGCCCATGCTGAAATCAAAGGAAGGATAAGCAATGGGAAAATCTTTCCGGTGATGAGCAGGAACGATGTGGTGAAAGTCATGTCCGGATTGTTGGCTTCGTGAAGGAAAGGGACTACGGCCGATACCATCAATGCCGTCACCATATTGATGATGCAAGTATAGCTGACGACAATACTGGAGTCGCCTTTCAGTTTCATTGTGACCACAGCGGCCGCTGTTGCCGTAGGACATATCAGGCATATCATGGCACTCTCGATGATGACCCTCCCTTGTATTTGTGGAAGCAAGATGACCCACAGGCCCAACAATACGAAAGGAATCACCTGTATGCCGAGCATTTTAAGCATCCAGCTGTGGGGCCGAAGCTCGCGAGGACTTATTTTGCAGAATGACACGAACAGCATGGCAAAAATCAATGCCGGCTGAACGATGCTTATGGCCTTGTTTGCCAGCATGTGCGTGTTGTCCAGCGCATGTATGTTGATGTAGATGAAATACGACAGCACCCCTGCCAGCATGGCGATGGGGAGAGTCCAGTTCCTTATGAATTTTATTATGTACATATTCTGTCTTTTGTTATGCTTTGTTTTCTAATATGTCTTGTAGTTTCAGCATCTCGTCCCGGTATTGTGCGGCAAGCATGAAGTCCAGCTCTTTCGCTGCTTTCTGCATGAGCGAACGGGTGTGTTCTATTGATTTCTTCAGTTGTTCCTTGTCCATGACATATACGATTGGATCCTCTGCAGCTTTTGTCTGCTCATCTCCTGTGAATGCTTTGCTCATGTAGTCCGCCTTTTTGCCGTTCGACATGTCGGTCTGTGCTTTTCTTATTTGTTTGGGAGTGATGCCGTGCTCTTCGTTATATTGCATCTGCTTGCTCCTTCTTCTGTTGGTCTCATCAATTGTTTTGCGCATGCTTTCCGTTATTCTGTCAGCATACATGATGGCTGTTCCATTTACATTGCGCGCTGCACGTCCTATTGTTTGCGTCAATGCGCGATGACTTCTCAGAAAACCTTCCTTGTCGGCATCGAGAATGGCGACAAGCGATACTTCCGGCAGGTCGAGTCCTTCTCTGAGCAGATTCACTCCTACCACCACGTCAAATTCTCCCGACCTCAATTTGTTCAGGATATCCACCCTTTCAAACGTGTCCACATCGCTGTGGATGTAGCTGCATTGCACACCGTTGTTGAGTAGATATTCCGTCAGTTCCTCCGCCATTCGTTTGGTGAGTGTGGTGACAAGCGTCCTTTCATTTCTTTCAATCCGTTTCTGTATTTCCTCCATGAGATCGTCCACCTGGTTTTCTGTCGGCCTTATTTCTATTACAGGGTCGAGAAGTCCTGTCGGCCTTATCAGCTGTTCCACGATGATTCCCTCCGAGCGTTGCAACTCATATTCGGCCGGTGTGGCACTGACATATATGGTCTGCTTCGTTATGCTTTCAAATTCATCGAATGTCAACGGCCGATTGTCGAGTGCGGCAGGCAACCTGTAGCCATATTCCACGAGAGTGGTCTTGCGCTTTCTGTCTCCTCCATACATGGCCCTTATCTGCGGAATGGATTCGTGGCTTTCGTCTATGACAAGCAGGAAATCATCTGGAAAGAAATCGAGCAGGCAGTAAGGACGTTCTCCCGGTTCCCTTCCGTCAAAATACCGTGAGTAATTCTCTATGCCGGAGCAATGTCCGAGTTCGCGTATCATTTCCAAATCGTTTGTCACACGGGTTTCAAGGAGTTGTGCTTTCACCGTATCTCCAATCTCTTCGTAGAATTTCAGCCGTTCATGCAGGTCGTCCTCGATTTTGTGTATGGCGGTCAGTGTCTTTTCTTTGGAGGTCATAAACAAGTTGGCGGGATAAATACGGTATTTGTCAAACGAGCCTGTGCGGTTTCCGTTTACAGCATCAATCTCTTCTATGGCATCTATTTCGTCCCATGCAAAATTGATTCTTACCACCTTTTCGTCGTATGCAAGATAGATATCCACATTTTCCCCCTTCACCCGGAAATGTCCGCGTGTAAGTTCTATGTCATTTCTCACATACTGGCTGTCCACGAGTCGCCTCAGAAACACGTTGATGTCCATGCTTTGCCCCACCTTCACTTCCGTAATGTTTTCGCTAAAGTCCATAGGGCTTCCCATGCCGTATATGCATGATACCGATGAGACTACGATGATGTCTTTTCTGCCCGAAAGGAGCGCCGATGTTGCGGCAAGTCTCAGACGATCCACCTCTTCATTGATGGCAAGGTCCTTTTCTATGTAGGTGTCTGTTGCTGGCAGATAAGCTTCCGGCTGGTAATAGTCATAATAGCTTACGTAGTATTCAACTGCATTGTGCGGAAAAAAACGCTTCATTTCCGTGTACAGTTGATGGGCAAGAGTCTTATTGTGGCTGAGGATTAGTGTCGGTTTGTCAATATTCCTTATGACATTGGCTATGGTAAAAGTCTTTCCCGAACCGGTCACTCCGAGCAGCACCTGTGCCGGTGTTCCCTCCACCAGCCCCTCTGTAAGCTGCTTGATAGCTTCCGGCTGGTCGCCTGTCGGTTCAAATTCAGAAGTAAGTTCAAAAGCCATTTTCTGATAAGTCTTTGGTTTGATGTTTGGTACATTTACACTTGCGGATGGGATTGCTTGCGTCCGGAAAGAATGATTTTTCTGTCGCCTGTGTGCGGCAAATGCAGAAAATGCTCTTTTGTTCCTGAAATCTTTGGCTTTTCTGCTTTTATGATGCGAAATTACATATTTTTCTTCTATCCCTTTCTTTCTCCCCTGTATTATTTTGCATCTCTCGCGAATTTTGGTGCTTCGGTGAACCTTTGGGATGCATTTTTGTTGTTGGGTGTATATGGGGATTGCCGGAACTCTCCCGATGCGACGGATGTTGGTGGCATAGGGAACTCAGTCCGATTTTTCGGCTGGACACAACCACATGTTCTTCTTTTTGTCTTGTCGGCATTCGTCTGCCACATGGTTTGCCGCTTTTTTCTTTGGCAGGTCGGGGAGCGCAGGAAAAAATTCTTGAAATGTCGAGAATAAAAAACTAAAACAACTTCTTAAAAACTCAAAAACTCAAAAACATAGTTGTCTATATCACTGTGAATGCGTAAATTTGCACCATATTTTATGAATTTATGAGAAAAATATTTCTGATAGTGACAGTTGTTCCGCTTGTACTTGTTTCATGTAGCAACTACAACAATTTGCTTAAAACAACAAATTACGACTATAAATACGAGGCGGCAAAGGAATTTTATGCTGCCGGACAATACACCAAGTCATATCAGTTGCTGGAGGAACTTGTGATGATTCTTAAAGGCACGGACAAGGCTCAGGAATCGCTTTTCATGCTTGGTATGTGTCATTATCATCTTCATGATTATGAAACTTCCACTGTCTATTTTGACCGCTATTACAAAACTTATCCTAAAGGCGACTATACGGAAGAGGCAAGGTTTTATAGCGGAAAGGCTTCATATATGCAGTCGCCCGATCCGCGTCTCGATCAGACTCCTACATACACTGCCATCAACCAGTTGCAGGATTTCATAGAGTTTTATCCCTATTCAAACAAGCGTGAGGAAGTCAACGATATGATTTTCCAGCTTCAGAATCGTCTTGTGCAGAAAGAATACGATTCCGCAAAGCTTTATTTCAATTTGGGTTCGTATGTCGGAAACTGTGTCAATGGAGGCAGCAATTATGAGGCAAGCATCATTACTGCGGAAAATGCCTTGAGGTCTTATCCGTATACATCTTTGCGCGAAGAACTTTATATCCTTATTTTGCGTGCTCGCTATCAGCTCGCCATGAAGAGTGTGGAGGAAAGGGCCGACGAACGTTTCAGAGAGACCATCGACGAGTACTACGGCTTTAAGAATGAGTTTCCTGACAGCAAATACATGAAGGAGGCCGACCAGATATTCCGCCATTCCAATGCAAAGATCAAGAAGTCTTGATGTGTCTGAGAAAAAGACCTCTTTTTATTCCGCTATAACGACTCGTAATAATTTGTAATAATAAAAAATAAAAATATGGATTACAAGAAAACAAATGCTCCTACAACAACTATCACTCGTAACTTGATGGATTTTTGTAGAGACACAAACAATGTTTACGAAACTATTTCTATTATTGGTAAGCGTGCCAACCAGATTTCTGTCACGATGAAGGAGGAACTTTCCAAGAAGTTGCAGGAGTTTGGTTCTACAAATGACAATCTTGAAGAAATCTTCGAGAATGAGGAGCAGATACAGATTTCTCGCTATTATGAGCGTTTGCCAAAACCTACTCTCATTGCTACCCAGGATTATCTTGAGAATAACATCTATTTCCGCAACCCTGCAAAGGAAGCTTCGGAAAAACTGAGCAACAATAACTAAAGATTAAGGATTGAAGATTGGAGTCTGGAGGGTTCCGGAATGTTTGCTGATGTAGGGTATTGTCGTGCAGACGATATTCTCGTATAATCAGAATCTTTTCCGTCCTTTCCGCTTCTAATCTTCAATTTTTTTGTTTGATTTACCATTATGATTCAGAGAATCCAGACTTTATGGCTTGCCGTTGTATGTGTCTTCTGTATCGTTGCGTTGTGCAGTGATGTGGCATACTATACGAATGAAGGAAATGTAATAGCAGAGTTTTCCAATTTTACTTTTGATGCTGATGGTGCATTCAAGGCTGCCGACTGTGTCGGTCCGTGGGCTTTGGGGGTACTTCTTATATTGGTGTTTCTTTTGGAGCTTGTGAGTATCTTGCTGTTCAGGAAACGCATGCGGCAGTTGCGTCTTTGCATTTTCAGCAGCATCCTTTTGGTGGGGTATATTGGGATATATATTTTCTTTGCGTATGTATATCAGCTGAAACTTGGAAGTGTGGCCGAAGATGCAGCAAGTGTCAGGTTCCATTTGTTTGCGGCAGCAGTATATCCTCTTTTGTGTCTGATACTTAATGCGCTTGCCATACATGGCATAAGGAAAGACGAAGCTTTGGTGCGTTCGCTTGACAGATTGAGATAAAACACCGTGTTCTCTTTTGATGAAGGGACTTTGTTGAGACGATAGCGTATTGATATACGTTGTTCATAATATATAAGGTATGCCTTGTTCGGCATGCCTTTTTTGTTTTTAGACCGGTCGGGTGGGTGTATTTCACTTGGTTCTGCTGTTGCACCGTACTTGAAATCCATTATTTGGGTTTTGAAGGTAGTTTTGAACAGCTTTCTATTATTTAAAATCACCTGACTTCGTCGAAAAATACGTTAAAAGTAAGCATTAACTGAAGTACAGGATGCATCTCCAAAATATGACAACATCGG
>CAZKOB010000167.1:0-6070 GCA_964554265.1 uncultured Bacteroides sp.
TGATGACAAACAGATGCGGTGAGAACTTTTTTGCTGACACGATGACAAAGTCAGGGTACGAAACTTGCAAGATTGCCATTTTCTTGACGCAAGTGTTTTTTTCGATTGAAAAAACTTTTTTCAGCCTCCGAAGCTTGCAACTCCGGAAATAAAGTATTACCTTTGCCCATAAGAACGCTCGGTATTACAATAATTTTCAACACCTTAAAGGTAATGCTTCTCTCGCGCATATGCAAGAGGAGCGTTCTTTTTTCAGGCTCTATGTGCCGGGGCATGAATAATGTAGGATAAAGTGGAGCCTTTGCCATATGAAACAGACATGAACGGCTTTCGCCAAAGGGGAATGAAAAAGAATCGCTTTCGCGAATTTTAGTTACCTTTGCCACTGTAACTAATACCTTATCCATAATGGCACGAACAAAACAGGAAGTAGCCTTCAAGGAAGTCGTGGACAGCAGATGTGGCCTTGATGTCCACAAGAAGGAGATAGGGGCAACCGTCAGCGGAACAGATATCGAATCCGATCCCCGAACGTTACGGTCGACAACGAGATCTTTGACTGGACTGAAAGAATGACTGCCGGCACCGGGAGTTACCCATGTGGCTATGGAAAGTACAGGCGTGTACCGGAAGCCGGTGATGAACATCCTTGAACCCGGAGGTTTCACGGTATTGCTTGTGAACGTCCGCCACATCAAGTATGTGCGGGGACCCGGCGCCTGAAAATGAAACCGGTCTGAATGACTGGGAGGCAAAGACTGTTGCTACGGGCATGCGGATGAAACTTCCTGACCATCTGTCGTTTTTTTAATTTAAACGCCAGTCCAATAGTCGCATGCTCTCCCAAGTCATGTGCTAATCTTTCGTTGTGCCAAAATTGAATCATTAACAACGAAGTGCTGATTTTCAGCACTTCACAAACGAAATATTTTCGAATGAAACGTTTTCTTTTTTTATTCCTTTTTATAGCATCATGCCCTTTGGCTTCGGTTGCGGAAGATGTGACCGAAGGGAGCGATTCTGTGTTTGCACGCCATCTGCATGACAGAGGTGTCGACATCACCGACGGCAATAGTGTAAAGTTGTTGATGAGTGGCCATGACAAGTTTGCCGATCTGTTTGAAGCTGTGCGCAATGCCCGGAGTTTTATACATCTTGAATATTTCAACTTCAGGAACGACTCCATAGCCAATCTTCTCTTCGATATCCTTGCCGAAAAAGCAAGAGAAGGGGTGGAGGTCAGAGCCATGTACGATGCTTTTGGCAATTGGTCGAACAACAAGCCGATTCTTCGCGAACATCATGATTCGATAAGGGCGAGGGGGATACAGTTGGTCAAGTTCGATCCGCTCACTTTTCCGTGGTTGAACCATATCATTCCGCGCGACCATCGGAAGATTGTGGTGATAGACGGTCGTGTGGCATATACGGGAGGAATGAATGTGGCCGATTACTATATAGAAGGAATAGAAGGCATTGGCGACTGGCGCGACATGCATGCACGGATTGAGGGGGCGGCGGTCAATGAACTCCATCGCATTTTTGCCCGGATGTGGGAAAAAGAGACCGGGGAATCCATATCGGGCGACAAGTATTTTCCTGTACCGGAAAAAGCAGGCGACAAACGTGTGGCAGTGATTGACCGGTCGCCGAGAGTGTCGAACGAGGCCATACGCGACCTTTATGTGAACATGCTCAACAGCGCCAGACACAGTGTACGTCTCATAAACCCTTATTTTGTCCCAACCCATAAGGTGCGCCAAGCATTGAAGAAAGCCATCGACCGTGGGGTTGATGTGGAGATTCTGCTTTCGGCGAAGAGCGACATTCCGCTTACTCCGGATGCTTCGCACTATGTGGGCAACAATCTGGCCAAGAGAGGGGCAAAGGTCTATTTGTTCAAGGGTGGTTTTCACCACACGAAGATAATGATGGTAGACAGTTTGTATTGCACTGTCGGTTCCTCAAATCTGGACAGCCGTAGTCTGCGCTGTGACTATGAGGTGAATACGGTGATATTCAGCAGGGAGACCACACTTGAGCTGATCAGGATGTTTGAACGTGACAAGAGGAGTTCCGATTTGGTGAAGCGTGGGTATTGGGATACACGTTCGCCTTGGAAACAGTTTCTCGGGTGGTTCGGAAATCTGCTTACTCCGGTGCTTTGACGAACGGATGCTTGTAGACCGATTGTTGGAAAACACATTAATGTATAGGTGCCTTTGGCATCAAAATCAGAAAAATAGATGAAAAAAAATCTTTTTGTATTAGTATTGTCCGTGATGTCCGTATGTTCGGCTTTTGCCGGTGAGTATCCGAAAAGAGAATTTCGTGGTGCATGGATTCAGTGTGTCAACGGACAATATCTTGGCAAGACACCGGAGCAGATCAGGCAGATGCTCGCCTCCCAGCTTGATGTGCTTAAAGGTGCAGGTATAAATGCCATCCTGTTTCAGGTGAGAGCTGAAGGCGATGCTTTGTACAAGTCGTCATACGAACCGTGGAGCCGTTATCTGACAGGGATACAGGGAATGGCTCCTTCCGACGGATGGGATCCGCTTGAATGGATGGTGGAGCAGTGCCATTCAAGGGATATGGAGTGTCATGCCTGGATAAATCCCTACAGGGCAAAGACGAAAGGGACGCAGGAACTTGCTGTCGGACATGCGGCACGCAGGCATCCGGAGAGAGTTTTTCTGTATGACGGCATGCTCATATTCAATCCGGCACTGACAGAAAACAGGATGTTTACGTGCATGGTGGTGGAGGATATCTTGAACCGATATGATGTTGACGGAATACACATCGACGATTATTTCTATCCTTATCCGGCGAAAGGAGAGAGCATACCTGACGACTCTTATTATCGTGTCAGTGGGGGAAAGTTCAAGAACATACACGATTGGCGGCGACATAATGTGGATATGCTTGTAAAGGAACTGCACGAGATGATCCATACGGTCAAACCTTGGGTGAAGTTCGGTGTTTCTCCTTTCGGCATATACCGGAACGGCACGGATGGCAAGAACTCTGCGAAGGGTAGTGCGACGAGCGGACTTCAGAACTATGATGATTTGTATGCAGACATAGTGTTGTGGCAGAAGAAGGGATGGGTAGACTATCTTGTTCCGCAGATATATTGGAATATAGGTACCAGAGCAGCCGATTACGAGGTGCTTTGTCGTTGGTGGGACAAATATTGTTCAAAGCGTCCGCTTTTCATCGGGCAGGATGTTGAACGTACAGTGAAAGGCACGGATCCGGAGGATAGCCGTTCTCATCAGATGATGCGCAAATACAGCATACAGCGCGAACTCTCCAATGTGGATGGGAGCTGCCAGTGGTACGCTGCTGCCGTGGTCAATAATCCCGGCAATTATCGTACACTGCTTGAAACGAAATACCATCGTTATCCTGCTTTGCAACCGGAAATGAGGTTTATCGACAAGAAAGCTCCGGGTAAGCCTCGTGATGTGAAGATTGATCTTTATGCCGGAAGGCCCCATCTCAGATGGAATGCACCGAAGGCAAAGACGGAAATGGACAGGGCCGT
Source organism: uncultured Bacteroides sp. (assembly GCA_964554265.1). GTDB lineage: Bacteria > Bacteroidota > Bacteroidia > Bacteroidales > Bacteroidaceae > RGIG8745. Next base: position 3,554 of record CAZKOB010000167.1, read on the forward strand.
GCAATATGTCGTATATCGGTTTGGTGCAGGCCGGAAAGTGGATACCGACGATGCTTCTGCCATTCTGAAGGTAACACACGAGACATCATTTCCTATCGAGGGGAATGCAGAAGGGTGTACCTTTGTCATTACGGCTCTCGACAGATTGCACAATGAATCGAAGGGAGTGAGAGTGAAGCTTTGAATACATACTCTTCGGGCCGAAGGTGAACTGCACCTCCAAAGTTTTGTGTCTAACTTTTGGGGGCAGTTCAAAGGTGGTCAGAGGGGATAACAATAGGTTCGGGTAAAGTTTTTTCAATTCCATAGCAGAACCTGTATATTCCGTCTGTGTCAGCGAGGTGGGTATACAGGTTCTTCCTGTCGTAATAAAGATTGTCCGGATTTTTGAATGAAAAGGATTCGGTTGAGAATCTGGGGTGATTAAGGGTATTGTAATCTTCGTCGAAGGCCTCGTATGTTGGGAATACATGCCGGATGTCGGTTGTGTTTTGTTGCTTTATATGTTAAAATTGAGGATTTTATGTGTTAAAAAAATTAGATACAAAAAGACAAGGATAGCTTCCGAATCCCCTTTGTTTATGGGCTTTTCAATGAAATTTGTGTGCGATAACAGAAATCTTAAAATTTGTAAGTAGTTGATTTACTGTACGAAACTTTTTGCTCGTTTCGGTAAAAAAGAGTACCTTTGCACCGTCATTCAGTGAAATGACAAAGATAATATCAGTTTTTTAATTGTTTGAATTTGATATTATCGTAGAGAGAAGATAAGTCCGAAACAGAAAGTTCGGCTATTATTAACTAAAATGTTTTTCATGAGGAAATTAATTGTATTTCTATTGTTAGTTACAAGTTTGGCGGCATCAGCAGCAAAAGTAGACCCGGAAAAGAAATGGAGTGCATTGATAACAGCCATAGCACAAGTGGAGAGCGAAGGCCGTGAGGATGTTGTTTCAAAGTGTGGCCGTTATGTAGGTTATCTGCAAATTTCAAAAATCTTAGTGCGTCAGTGCAACCAAATTGTAGGTTACAATAAATACACGTATTCAGATCGTCTGAACAAGGAGAAGAGCAGGCTGATGTTCATAGACTTCCAAGAGCATTTTAATCCGGAGGGAAATATGGAAAAAGCTATACGTCTTTGGAACTCAGGTGATTTGAATTGCATGAAGAGAAAAGCTGCCACCGAAGGATATTACCGGAGGGTGATGAGCAAGTATGCGAAGCTTGCAGAGAAATAGGAGTTTATTCATTTATTTTATTAGACAGATTTAGAGGTAGCTTTATTCTCTGTCGGTAATCTTTGAGAATTTGTGCTGTGGGGCAGACAAGCAGAAAAAATTAGTCTTAAAGCTATGTGATTGTCAGAATTCAGTGAAAACAGACAGTACGAAAATTAAAGAAAACCGGAAAGTCATATCCTGTGGCAATGAAATTCAAAGGATACCTTCTGTCAGAAGATAAAACGGAATTTGTTCATCAGTGGACATCTTCCGTTTTTTTATTGGGACGGTTTTTAGCCTGACGCATAATTCTTGCAATGCTGATACCTGTGGCGACCATCAGGATGATACAGAACACCCATTTGGATATCCGGGAGTTTGAATAGTACAGATTATACAACTGTGGCATCCCGAAGAAACGGAACACCCATATCAGTGCAATGACGGCCACTTTGCCTATTGCCTCCATGAAAAATACGTTGATGAGGAATATGACGATTTCGTTTCTCCTCTTTCTTTTGTCTGTGCCCATTGTCTGTTCTGATGAAATGGATGGTACAAAGATACCTTTTATTTCCCAATAAAAACACTATCCGTGGGCAAAGATACGCAAAAATCCGGTTTGTATTGAGCGTGCATCTCATCAGCCAATGAATGTTCGTATGGTTCTTCGTATCTGAATTTTATGCCAAGGGAAGATAGCGTAAAACATATTTTCTGCTCCTGTTCACTCCGTACATAAACAGGTTTTCCGTCCATATCGGGAAATGAAGCTTTCAAACGTACATTCTTCTGTTCTGAAAGTTGTTGCCTACATTCATTCTTTCGCTGTTCCCATTCGTTTTTGCCGGTGAACATTCTGTCTCTCTCAAGGATATTTCTTCTTTCTTTTTGACACCAAATACACCCGTAGCGAACAAAGCTTTATTAACATAATTAAGTTTCGTTCACGCTTTACCAATCGTTGATTTTTTGAAATTTTATTGATAAGTAACTGATAATCAATGAAATATTATTTTGATATGAACGATGCGGTTTCAGGTGCAGGGAGTATAGGTAGAGCAAAAATAGGATATACTGATAATCAGCATGTTATAAAATATCTTGTCTGATATTCTTGTTTTTCGCCATCGGAATCCGTCTTTGTTTTTCATGGCATTGAGAAAATAGGATTTAGATTTTTTAAGAAATCAATTTGGGCAGTACCGGATTTCGGCCCGAAAAACGGAACTCCTCAACCCCGTTCACCTTGAAAATAAATTTCGTTCACCTTGAAAATGTTTTTAAAGTGCCT
>CAZKOB010000168.1:0-5888 GCA_964554265.1 uncultured Bacteroides sp.
GTCTAACGATGAGGGCCAATCCTCCGTGCCTTTTACTTTGGCTGAATAGTTACTTCAAGGTCTGAAAACGGCCTTAGAATCGCACAAACGGCACTTCGGCAAGATTCGGCCGATTTTATGCGATTCTGCGAGCCTTGAATTTTAACATTTCAAATTGTCAAGAAAAGCCCGCAATTTATGACAATCAGATGGAGTGAAGGGGATTACCGGACTGATTTATGAGGACTTCAAGGCCCATGGAAAGACATCAAAGAACGGTAGGAATCTTCGATGGGAACGTTTAGGTGGCATGATGACGAAGTCAGGAGAGACAACAGCAGAAAGAGCATAACGGTTGTCGTATAAGTATATTTACGAGCTATTTTACTTATAATTCCACCTCATTTCTTGTGTAGTTATAACCTTAGATGTCTTTTTATAGTTAACTTTGCAATAATAAGAAGTAAAAGATACTTTATATGAAGAAGACCTTGAAAAGACTATACTTTATATTGATGTTGCTCAGCATTTGCTATTACAGCTATGCTGAAAATTTTAGTAGTGATTTAATATGGGAAACACAGCAGAGTTATGCAGACAGTGTATTGCAGAATATAGAAATATGCAGGTTCAGCAAGAATCTTGGTATTCCGACAAGCGAAATACAGGCGATCCATCAGGACAAAGAGGGATTAATCTGGATCGGTACAAGACTCGGACTTTACCGCTATGACGGTTTTCAGGCCAAACGATACAAAAACAACCCGAAACGTCCTACCATGTTATCCTCAAACAGGATCAATTGTCTTGGAGATGCGGATGACTGCCTATGGATTGGTACGGACAATGGATTGAACTGCTTGAATCTCAAGAACGGAGAGAGCCGGCAATACCATTTTGAAGATTTTCCGAACTGTGACAATATCAGTTGTCTGCTCATCACAAAATCAGCAAACGGAAAGATGCAACGGATGTGGATTGGTACAGAAGGAGGACTGTATATTTACGAACCGTCCACAGAGAAGTTTACTTTCTTATGCGATCAGCGAGGCAACTCAAGAGTTCCGCATTGTGCGATAAAGTCGCTGATGAAAGACCACAAAGGATTTGTCTGGATTGGCACCTGGGACAAAGGATTATACCGTTATGACCCGGAAGACAATTCTTTCTATACAATACCCAAATTCAATGACATCAACTCAGCGCAAGTGGTCTTTGAAGACAAACGTCACAGACTGTGGGTCGGAACATGGGGAAAAGGCATTTATCTGATACATAACCCACATGATACAGACAAGCCGCTGCGATTCAGCAATTTCATGGTGGAAAATACAAACGGACTGCTTAAATCGGACATCATATATTCTCTGACAGAAGATCCTTACACCGGATTGTTGTGGATAGGCACACTGAAAGGACTTATCTTTTATGCCAACAATCAGTTCTACACCATCCCGCCGGCCAAAATGCCTTCGCCGACCTTTTTCAACAGAGGCGCAACCATTTTATTGCACGACAGGAGCGGAAACATCTGGATAAGCGCTTCACCCACAGAACTTGCATCGGTGTCTGTCCGTCCGAAAAATTTTACAAACCATTTCCTGCCGCAACCTTTGCAAGGGGAAGACATCATAAACTGTATAACATACGACCATGCAGGAAATATCTGGATGGGGCTTGAACGCAACGGCATGGTATGCACAAACCGTCAAACGAATGCACAGGCATACATGAAGGACATTCCGGCCATGAAAGGCATCAAGATACCTTCAAAGGTCAATACCATATATGAGACACACGACAGTTGTCTGCTTGTCGGAACCACAAGCAACGGTATCATGAAAATCAGCAAAAACAAACGCGAATTAGCGATAAACAACACAAGCAACACTTCGTGGCTTCCGGACAACTGTATCTACTCATTCCTTGAGGACAAGGAAAAGAATGTTCTGGTCGGAACATGGAGCGGACTCTGTGTGATGTATCGCCGAGGTGGAGGAAAGCGGTTGAGTTCGGAAGCTTTCCGCGAACTTGAAACAGCACAAGTGCGTCACATCATACAATGCAAGAACGGAACAATATGGCTGTCGACCAAAAACAAGGGAATAATACGTCTGAAAGGCAATGTAAACAATCCGAAGTCATTGCGTATGCATATCTACAACAATCCGCTCGACACACAAATGCTAATATTGGATGCCAACAAGATGCTGGAAGACAGCAGAGGACGCATTTGGGCTTGTTCGCAAGAGACAGGACTGATGCTGTACGACCAGAAACGCGACGGTTTCGTTTGTGTAAACCGCCTATACGGCATACTCGATGACGATATATGCAGTATAGAAGAAGGGCATGACGGCAATTTATGGATATCCTCACGACAGAATGTGATCTGCCTACAACTTAAGCAAAACGGAGACTTTGCAAAGCTTCGCTATATACCGAACACAAACGAGCAGGACGACAATTACTTCGGCAAGGGTATCTCCTGCCAATACAACAAAAGAGAGATCTGTTTCGGAGGAACCGGAAGATACACCATCCTTACGGACAAACAGATTCCGGCGGCAGATTCCGGTACAGGTACAAGCATCACTGACATAAAGATATTCAACACTCCATTGGAATTGTTGCCGGCAAACGACCGCAAGGAAATATCGAAGCTGCTGCCTCCCTATACAGACAAGATACGCCTGTCGCATTCGCAAAACGACATAACAATAGAATTTTCATCCCTATCCTATAGCCATTCACAGGAAAGCAGGTTTGCCTATATGCTTGAAGGCCATGACAAAGAATGGGTATATCTTGAAGTCGGACAACACTCCGCCTATTTCAGCAATTTGCCTTCCGGCACATACACTTTCTATCTGAAAGCGACAGACGCAAACGGCATCTGGTGCGACGGTATAAAGAAATTGGAAATGACCATACTCCCTCCTTTGTGGCTGTGTTGGGAAGCCATACTGATGTATATCATCCTGCTCGGCGCCATAGGCTACTTCTTAATAAGGTATATCAAACAAAAGGAGGTGCAGAAGCGTGAATTGCAATTGGCAAGACTGGCAAAGGAACAGATTGAAGAACTGAACCACAAGAAACTCCAGTTTTTTACCAACATCACACATGACTTGATGACCCCGCTTACAGTCATTTCCGCCACAGTCAGCGAGTTGGAGGCCGATTGTCCTCACAAAGCAGAATACTGTCATATCATACAGAATAACCTGAATCGTCAGATGCGTCTGTTACAACAGATTCTGGAATTTCGCAAAGCGGAAACAGGCAACTTACAGTTAAAAGTCTCCAAAGGCGACATCGCAGAATTTTGCCGTAAAGAAATCGAAAGTATCGACCCTTTGATGAAACACAAGAAATTACATCTCTCTCTGTTGTGTTTCCCCGAAAATATTGTCGGATATTTTGATTCAGACGCATTTGACAAGATTATGTACAACCTGCTGTCAAATTCAGCAAAGTACACACAACCGATGGGGTTTGTACAGGTGACACTTACGTGCGACAACAAAGAAGAATCCGTCACACTGACGGTGAGGGACAACGGACAAGGCATTCCCGCCAGCAAACAATCGGATTTGTTCAAAAGATTTTATGAAGGCGAACACCGAAAATTCAATACCTATGGGACAGGAATAGGACTTTCTCTCACCAAAGACCTCATAGACTTGCATCATGGAACAATACATGTGGAAAGCAACGAGGGGGTCGGAACGATATTTACAGTCACCTTACCTATAAGCCGTAATTCTTTTGAAGAAGATGAAATCGATGACACACCTTTGCTCTTTGAAGAAACAAAGCAAGTCGAGAATGCAAAAAAAGAGGATGTGCCGGAGAAAGTTGACTCAAAGGAACAGTCTGGTATGGATGGTGACGAAAGTGCATTGTCTGCAGGAGAAACAACAATGCACATGAAAACGGAACTGAAACAATATACGCTTCTTATAGTGGAGGACAACGATGAACTCACCATATTGATGAAACGTCTGTTGCAACGCTACTACAATATCATCACAGCATACAATGGCATGGAGGCTATTGAGATTATGGAAAATGAAAAGGTAGATCTTATAGTGGCGGATGTCATGATGCCTGTAATGGACGGAATCGAGATGGTACGCAAATTACGCGGAATGCCGGATTTCAGCAACTGTCCCATAATCATGCTTACGGCGAAGCGCAACGAACAAGACAGAGTCGAGGCATACGAAGCCGGAGCCGATGCATATATCACCAAACCTTTCCATTTATCTGTGCTGCATGCACGGATCCAGAACTTATTGAAGCGCAGGGAAAAGGCCCTAAAAGAGATGAAGAACAAGATATTCGACGGACTCGGTGAACTTGAAATTACTGATGCAGATGAAGAGTTTCTGAGGAAATGTATCAACTGCGTCAACAAACACTTGTCGGACGCAGACTTCGACCAGCAGGTCTTTGCTGATGACACAGGCACATCGAAATCGACATTATACAAGAAACTGAAATTGCTGACAGGTCTCAACACCTCTGCCTTCATTCGCAATATACGCATGAAAGCCGCATGCGAAATAGCACTCAAGAATCCTAATATACGTATATCAGACTTAGCTTATTCTGTCGGATATAACGATCCGAAATATTTCTCTTCGTGCTTCAAGAAGGACTTCGGTATGATTCCATCGGAATATATAAAGATGAAGATGCAGGAGAAGACCTAATGTGTTTATACGCCTCCCCCCAAAAAAGGTATCCCTTGTATGTGTCTGTTTCTAAAAAGCGAGTGAGAAAAGATGCACTCATGGAAACACACTGCAAGGGATGTTTTTTCCTGACTTCATCATCGTGTCACCCTGCATAATTCCAATGGATGTATATATCTGGTTTTGCAAGTGTATTCACAGAATCTTCCTGTGATTCTTATGGTTGCAAGCTGTTGTATTCACAGAATCCTCTTGTGATTCTTACGGTTATAAGTCTGTGAATACATCAGCAAAAATAAACCGAAGTCGTGCAGATATATACCTTATTTACCAGTCCGACTGTCACACTGCAACAAGGCAGACGTCCTCATAAACCGGCTTGGTTATCCCACCGTCACACCATCTACTTATCATAAATTTCAAGTCTTTTTTTGACAATCTGAAATGTTAAAATTCAAGGCCTCGCAGAATCGCATAAAATCGGCCAAACCTTACCGAAGTGCCGTTTGTGCGATTCTAAGGCTGTTTTTGAGCCTTGAACTTCAAATGTAAAAATAATACAATTCTCATTCTGAAAAGATACATTTATTCACATTCACGAGCGTTTCGCCTGAAAAAAGAGTACGCTGAAAATAAATTTTCAAGGTGAACAAAATTTGTTTAAAAGGCACTTTAAAAACATTTTCAAGGTGAACGAAATTTATTTTCAAGGTGAACGAGTTTGAGAAGCTCCGTTTTTCGGGCTGAATTTTGATATTGGCCAAAAGTGATTTCTTAAAAAATCTAAATCAGTTTTTTCAATGTCACGAAAAACAAAGATAGGTTTTGGTGGCGAAAAACAGGAATCTTGGATGAATAATTTTATAACCTGCTGATTATCAGCATTTCCTATTTTTATCACAACCTATACCTTTTGTACCTAAAACCGCATCGTTTTGTTAAAATAGTATTTTATTGATTATCAATTATTTATCAATAAAGTTTTAAAAATTCGGCAATTGGAAAAGTGTAAATGAATCTTAATTATGTTAATAAAGTTCCGCTCAATATGGGTGGACTTATCATCAAAAAGAAGGAAGAAATGTTAGGGAGGAAGTCTGCATTTTTTGCAGGTCTCTTTACAGATTCCTCTTGTAATTTTAAGCAGATGGATTCACAGACTCCTCCGTCGCAAGCTCCCCAATTGCTCCTATTCCGCAATTGCCC
>CAZKOB010000169.1:0-5740 GCA_964554265.1 uncultured Bacteroides sp.
CACAAAGATAATAATTCTAATCGAATTTCTCAAACGATTTACTTTTGACTATAAATCGATTTTCGCGTGTCACCTAAAACCGCAAATGTTGGAATTATACTCTATTGATATGTAATTGCTTATAAATCTTGATGTGCTTTTCAATGAAGTCAGGAAAGAGGTAAGGCTGAATCGTGATGTGATGATTGCAAAAATGGGGCTGTCAGTATGGCTTCTCGTAGACCTGTACATACTGTTTACGGTCAATCGTTCTTCTCGTTTGCCGATAATCTTATACCGCAGTCCGTAACTCCTTTTATCGGATTGCAGCGCATGGCATGTCTTATTTTTACTTTGTATGTTTTTCCGGCTTTGATATGTAATGGTTTGGCTTTCACCTTGTTCTCGGTAAAAGGGAAGCCGCTTCCGGTATTCTTTCCTCTTTGGTCATAAATCGCCAGAGGGATGGTGTCTGTCCATATTGTACGGTTGTCGCATTCTGCTGTAGCGATAAGTGTGATAGAAGAAAACTCGTAATCTGTAGTGGTGCGCAACCATATATGTACATCTGCTTCATGGTCTTTGTCATATACGGGAAGTTCAAAAACGGCAGGGGCATGGGTATACCATTCCTGTCTGTTGATTTTTGCCTGTTGAAAAGATAAAGGACTGTTCCGGCACATTGTGAATGTCAACATGCCAAGCAGTCCCGTTGTCAGATACATTAATGGTCTTGATTTCATTGCATATATCAGATGTTGTGTTGAATACGAGGTGCTCCCTGTCTGAATGATACAGGAATAGTCACCTTTCTTCCGTGATCTATTCGTTGTTTTTGCCGTTGCCGTTACGTTGTTGGTAACCTTTTCTATGGCGACGGTTATTGTCATTGTTGCTCCTGCTGTTGTTCTTGTTCTCGTTTCTCTGACGGTTTGGCTGATTTTGCTGCATCTTCATTTTGTTGTTGCCGTTACCGTCGGTGTTGTCTCCGTTATTGTCCTTGCGCTTTTTCTTCTTCTTGTTCCGGTCGAATCTTGTTATGTTCTCTTGCTCAAGCAAATCCAATGACTTCACCTCTTTGTGGGTATTGTCCTCTTGCAGAGATTCCGGTTTTTTCCCGTCTCTGTTCATTGTAATCACTTCAAAAGCACGACGTGCGCTGATGGTGGTTTCGTTGGCAAGTATATGCTTGTCTGTAGAATATGTGATGGTGTGTGCAAGAATATCAGCCTTGAAGAAGAAATATTCATTGTCGGCCGTTTGTAGGGTTATTTCTCTTGACGGCAGACGTTTCAACGATTCTACATACTGATCTACTTCATAGTTGAGGCAGCATTTCAGTTTGGCGCATTGTCCGGCAAGCTTCTGTGGATTAAGCGACAAATCTTGAAAACGTGCGGCACTTGTAGAGACACTTATGAAGTTGGTCATCCACGTAGCGCAGCACAGTTCTCTGCCGCATGGGCCTATTCCGCCGATGCGCCCCGCTTCCTGCCTTGCTCCGATCTGCTTCATTTCGATGCGTACACGGAAACGCTCAGCAAGCACTTTGATGAGCTGGCGGAAGTCCACGCGTTCATCTGCTATATAGTAGAATATTGCTTTGTTGCCGTCGCCTTGATACTCCACATCTCCTATCTTCATTTTTAGTCCGAGGTCTTTGGCTATCTGTCGCGATGCAATCATGGTGTCATGTTCGCGCGCCTTGGCTTCCTCATATTTCTCCAAGTCCACAGCCTTGGCCTTTCGGTAGATGCGTTTCAATTCTACATCAGGTTTGAGATTGGCTTTCTTTATTTGCAGCGGTACGAGTCGGCCTGTCATGGTCACAGTTCCTATGTCATGTCCGGGACTTGACTCTACGGCAACGACATCTCCTTTTTCAAGCGTCAGGTTATTGGAGTTTATAAAGTAGCCTTTGCGTGGTGGCTTGAACTGAACCTCAACGATGTTGCATGCCTGTGCATTGTCGGGCAAGTCGGCAAGCCAGTCGTAAGTGTTCAGCTTGTCAGTATGGCGGCTGCATCCTTTGATACAAAGACCGCAACCTCCGCTTCCGCATTTGTATTCGTTCATATTCTTTTATTAGTCCTTGTGAATAATTTAGGTTGTATATATAGGGTAGGGGCTTTGTTCCCCTCTTGTCATTTTTATCTGTTTTTTATCAGTACAATCATTTTCAGCGAGAAGTCGAAAAACACGATTTTTGCATTTGCGTTCTGTTCGATGTCGCGTTGTGCCAACGACAATTCGTTCATAATGCCTATTACATTTTTTTCATTGATGAAAGGGGCGAATTTCACGGCAAAGTCTGCTTCCCTCTCATTCATGTAGTTGAGCCGGGATTGCAGGTGAAAGTTGTATATGAAGTTTTCGCGTATCATGCGCTGGCAGTATGTCAGAAAATTCTTCTGTCGTTCCCTGCCCATGCCGGCAATTTTCTCGCTCCATTGCTTCATCTCCTTCACTTTGCGCATGTAGGATAGGCGCATAAGGCTGACAAACAGGTCGAAATATAGCTGCGATTCCGAGTCGTCGCTGATGCTTCTCAGCGCTACAGTCATGTTTCCTTCCGAAGAACGTGCTATTCTCGCGGCCTCAGCCGGAAGAATGTGCATCTTTTCAATGAGTGTCTTTTCTATTTCTTCAGATGACAGCCGAGGTATCTCTATTGTCTGCGTGCGGCTCCTTATGGTTTGCAACACAAGTTCCGGATGCTCGCTTATGAGGATAAAGACAGTTTGTGCAGGAGGCTCTTCCAATAGCTTGAGAAGTTTGTTTGCACATGCTTCGTGCATTTTTTCCGGAAGCCATATAATCATCACCTTGTATCCTCCCTGACTCGATTTCAGACTCAGCTTTTTTGCTATGGCATCGCTTTCGTCGGCATAGATGACAAGCTGTTGGTTTTCGGCTCCGCTTGCGCTCATCCATTCTGCCATGCCGAAATAAGGCGATTGCTCTGCCATGCTTCTCCATTCGCACAGGAAGTCATCGCAATAAGTTGGCTTGCCGGATGTGAATTTCTTGTATATGGGGAAGGCGAAATGCAAATCAGGATGTTGCAACTTGTTCATCATCCGGCATGAACGGCATTGTCCGCAGGCGCTGCCTTCCTCTTTGTTTCCCTGACATAGCAGATACTGTGAATATGCTATGGCAATGGGCATCGCTCCGCAGCCTTCCGGTCCGCAGATCATGAGCGCATGAGGCACTTTGCCTGTCCGTGTCTCGTCAATAAGACGCTGTTTCACGCTTTCTTGTCCTATGATGTCACTGAAAAGCACTCCTTCAAAGATTTTTTGTCTGTTTTTGAGGTATGACCAGAATCATATGCTGTTTGCTGTGGTTGGTGCAAGACTGTGTGTCGGTATGCATCTCTCGTTTTTGTATCCGGCCTGCTTGCGTTCTTCCCTTTTAATAAATCTTCCCGGCCACTTGCCTGATGCTGTCTACAGCCGATACCGTGTAGAAGTGGATTGAAGGTACACCATTGGAGATGAGTTCTTTGCATTGTGCCACACACCATTCGATACCAAGCTGCTTTACTTCCTCATCTGTCTGGCATTTCATTGCCTCCGCCGCCAGCTCGTGTGGAATGTCGAGATGGAAAGTCTTCGGCACTACTGTAATCTGACTCTTCTTCGCCAACGGCTTGATGCCCGGAATAATAGGTATTGTCACTCCGGCTTTGTATGCTCTCTTCACAAAAGAAAAATATTTCTCGTTGTCATAGAACAATTGCGTTACCGCATATTCCGCACCCATGTCCTGCTTCATCTTCAGTACGGCAATATCTGCTTCCATGTTCGGCGCTTCATCGTGTTTCTCCGGATAGCTCGCCACTCCGTATGAGAATCTGGTGCCCGGCACCTTTATTGGAGAACCGTCGACAAATCTGCCGCTGTTGTATTGGTTGATTTGTTCTATCAGTTCCGTGGCATGGCTGTATCCGTCTTCAACAGGTTTGAAATGAGAGTCCTCCTTAGCCTTGTCACCTCTCAGTACGAGCAGGTCTGTGATGCCGAGGAATTGCAGGTCGAGCAGCATGTATTCAATGTCCTCGCGTGTGTTTCCGCTGCATACGATATGTGGCACTGTCTTGATGCCATACTTTTCCATGATGGCAGAGGCAACGGCTACGGTGCCGGGGCGGCGACGCATATTATGACGCACGAAGGTTCCGTCCGGTTGTTCTGTGTACACAAACTCACTGCGATGAGTGGTGATATTGATATATTGGGGGTCGAACTCTTTGAGAGTATCAATAGTCTTGAACAGGTTTGCTGTGCCGGTTCCTTTCAGTGGTGGCAGCACTTCAAAAGAAAATGCTGTTTTCTCTGCTTCGTTGATAAGTTCAGATACAGTCATTGTTTTTGTGATATAATATTTGCAAAGATAGAGAATATCTCTGGAAAAATCAATCAGAAATGAATAAATGATGATGGCGGCACTGTTGTTCAATGACTTATAGGAACAGGATTAGGCTTCTTCTGCTGCTTTTTTATGGTTATTAATCAGTATTTGTATATTGTGAAAACGGATTACCTTTGCAAAAGTATAAATTGTATTGATATGAAAAATTGTAATTTAGGAGAAAGAATCAATTTCCTTGACCGAATGAGGGTTATTGCCTGTTTTATGGTTATTGTGGTGCATTCGTGCGAGTTCTTTTTTATCGACGGAGAATCCATCGGCATCCGTTCCTTGAATGATGGATGGTGGGTCAGTGTGTTCGACAGTGCATTCAGATGCTCTGTCCCTTTGTTTGTGATGATTTCCGCTTATCTGCTTGTTCCGCTCAAAGGGTAGTGTGGAACAGTTTTTCAAGAAGCGGTTGATAAGGGTTGTCATTCCTTTTGTTGTATGGTCGTTGCTGTATGCGGTCCTTCCTTATTTTTGGAACGGCATGACAGGGCAGGAGGTTGTCTCTTCCGTGTTCCGTCTACTCTATAATTTCAATAATGCAAGCGGTCATTTATGGTTTGTGTATATGCTTGTCGGACTATACCTGTTCATGCCGGTGATTTCGCCTTGGCTTGAAAAGGTCGGCAAGAAGGCAGAGCGTTTGTTTCTGATATTGTGGTTTCTCTCCACCTTCTTCCCCTACATACGTGCCTTCTACGGTGCTGTATACGGTGAATGCTATTGGAATGAGTTTAATATGCTGTGGTATTATTCTGGCTTTTTGGGATATGTCGTGTTGGCGCATTATATACGGCATCACCTCACATGGTCCTTGTCCAAACAGCTGACACTGGGTGGCTTGTTGTATCTTGTGGGATATTATGTCACGGCATCTGTCTGGTATAATCAGATTCCTGTGGCTACGGAGTTGCAGGAGCTTGAACTCAGCTGGCGTTTCTGCACTCCGAATGTTGCTATGATGAGTTTCGGGGCATTTGTTGTCATACAGTCGCTTTTTAGTAAACAGCATAAGCCGAACAGAGTGATAACCGAAGTTTCCAGACTGAGCTACGGCATTTATTTGATGCATATTTTTGTGCTGAATGCGGTGTATATGCTTATAGAAGGTATGTTCTCCACTCCTCTTACGATTGTCTTGGTGGGAATACTTACGTTTGTCATTTGCATCATTCTGATCAAACTTCTGTCGTTTTTGCCTTATAGTAAGTTTATTGTTGGGTAGGCGTGATTTAAATTTAAGTTGGTGTTTTACAGACTCCACTTGTGATTTTTAGCAGATGTTTTCACAGACTCCTCCGTCGCTTCGCGCCACGCCCTCCGTCGCAAGCTCCCC
>CAZKOB010000170.1:0-5168 GCA_964554265.1 uncultured Bacteroides sp.
ATTTTCACGTATTAACATAACATACCCACAGGGTTTTAGGACTGACCCGTTTTTTATGACAAACTGATTGCTGGGTCCGGACATGTATGGACGGAATGCAATATCACATCAAACATCAGACTTCTTTTATGTCTTTTTTATAAAAGGTGTTCAGGTTCTATATGGATGAAAATAAATGATTCCACTCGTTTTGAAATTTGTTTCATTCATTTCAGTCCGGTTGCATTGGTTTGCATAATGGTAGAAGTTCATGCAATCAAACTATGCCAAATGAAAACGTTGATGGAATCCTTCTTGTATGGGTTTGATAATCTTAAATTAAAAATTTAGGATGAAACAAAAAATGCCAGATGCAGAATTTGTTTCATCCTAAACCGTTGCCAAACTTCCCATCTTGTATTTGTTATTGCCAAGATGGATTTTATCTTGTTGTCTTAGAAACAGACGGCATAGACCGCTGATAAGTTAGAAGTCAAGGTCTATTTTGATGTCATTGTCCGAAAGGTTTTCATCTTGCGGCTCGTTACCTTTCTCCGTCCGGTCAGATACCGCATTATTGCCTGTAGCGCATTCTTCACCTTTGGCTACGGATATGACTTTTGCCAATGCGTCTGTGAATTTTTCATAATCCTCCTTGTAGAGAAACAGCTTATGTTTTTCAAAAGTAAAATGAGGGTTTTCTTGGTTGCCGTCGGATATTTTCTTGCTCTCTGTAATAGCAATATATTTGTCCCCGTTTCTGCTTTGTCTTACGTCAAAATAATAAATTCGCCTTCCTGCCTTGACGTTTTCTGAGAATATGAGTTCTTTGTCTGATTCGTTCATGTTCTTTATTTTTTATGTTATTTCTTAAATTTAATGTTATTGCACCTTTGTCTATAGCGATTTTTTACGCATTGCATATTTATGATATGGCTAATGCCTTATAATACTATTTTATACCGCAAATTTGTTCGTTTTTTTTTGTTTTGTCAAGATTTCACCTGTTTTTTTTCATTTTTACGTAATCATTCTTGAAAAAGGAGTAGCATTTCATGGAATTTCATTAATTTTGCAGGTGAAAATTTACAAAAAAAGAGTTTTTTGCATTATGATTAACCGCACATTAATCCGATTGAAAATCGTGCAACTGATGTATTCCTACTATCAGAACGGTGGGAAAAATGTTGATACAGCTGAAAAAGAACTTTTATTCAGTTTGTCGAAAGCTTATGATCTTTATAACTATCTGCTCATGCTGATGGTTGCCGTAACGCGTTATGCAATGGAACGAGTGGAGCGTCAAGAGCAGCTTAATAAAGTCACTCATAACGATGCTGTCGTGAGCCACAGATTCATAGACAATAAGTTTATAATGCAACTGGAAGTCAATAAGCAGCTCAATGAGTTCAAGGAAAACCAAAAGAAGACATGGGCCAATGATGAAGATTATATTAAGAAATTGTATGCCGATATCATAAATTCTGACTACTACAAGGAATATATGGAGAAGGAGACTACGGACTATTTGGCTGATCGTGATGTCTGGAGAAAGATTTACAAGAACCTCATTATGAGAGATGAGCGGATAGATGCTGTTCTTGAAGATCAGAGTCTTTATTGGAATGATGACAAGGAAATTGTAGACACTTTTGTACTCAAGACCATAAAGAGATTTAATGAGAGCAATGGTGCGGAGCAACCTCTTATGCCTGAATATAAGGATGAGGAAGACCGTGAATTTGCTATAAGACTTTTCCGGCGCACTATTCTCAATGATGAGTATTATCGTGGACTGATAAGCCAGAGCATCAAAAACTGGGAGTTTAGTCGTCTGGCTTATATGGATGTCATCATTATGCAGATTGCGATGGCTGAGATACTTAGTTTCCCTGCCATTCCTGTTTCTGTCAGCATTAACGAGTACGTTGAGATTGCTAAATATTACAGTACCCCTAAGAGTGGAAGCTATATCAATGGTATTGTAGACAATGTGGTCAGACGGTTAAGAGCGGAAGGAAAGCTTCCGATGAAATAGAATTTATTTATTATAAAACTAAAAAATAGGAATACTTATGTTTTTGAACCTTTTACAAGCCGGAGCCAAAGGCGGTTTCGATCCGACCATGATCATAATGATCGTCGTAATGTTTGCAATTGTATATTTTTTCATGATACGTCCTCAGAAGAAGCGTCAGAAGGAAATTCAGAACTTTCGGAACAGTCTTGCTGTTGGCAGTAAGATTGTGACAGCCGGAGGTATTTATGGAACAGTCAAAGACCTGAATCAGGGAGGCGCGTACATTGTGATAGAGATTGCAAACGGTGTCAAAATTCAGATTGACCGCAATTATGTATATGCCGACACTTCTCAGGCTCAGCAGCAGTAATTAGTTTTTTTTGCTGTGTTGGCATGGCATCTTGTTGTCCTCTCAGTTCTGTTTGGAAAATATGAATATAAAACCGGAACTTGAACT
Organism: uncultured Bacteroides sp.; assembly: GCA_964554265.1. GTDB lineage: Bacteria > Bacteroidota > Bacteroidia > Bacteroidales > Bacteroidaceae > RGIG8745. The sequence goes on from CAZKOB010000170.1 coordinate 2,457, forward strand.
TTTACGTTCACGTATAGTGGATTATTATAAGCATTTCATCGGAAGATTGCGGTTGGTCAAGGTCAACCGTGAACTTCTGGTGTTTTTTGTTTTTCTGTGTGTTGCCATTGCCTTTTGGTTTTTGCAGACATTCAAGGAGAATATGAGTATAGGTGTTGAATATAATGTCAATATCTACAATGTGCCGAAGAATGTCATATTCACTTCTTCTGTGCCAAAGACAGTCAAGGTCAATATTTCCGGTCGCGGCTTTTCCATTGTTGAACATCTTTCCAAAGTGAAAAATAAGACTGTGGACATTGATTTTACAGAGCTTTCTGGTGATAAAGGGTGTGTGAGCATTGACAACTCCGTTTGGAGACGTTTGCTGGCAAAAGAATTTGATGAATCTGTCAGATTCGTATCAACCAGCCCGGCCTCAATCGAAATATATTATTCAACAGGAAAGAAGAAGCGAGTGCCTGTCGTCTTTAACGGACAGGTAAGGACTGGCTTGCAGCATCTTTTGTGTGGAATTGAGTTAAAACCCGATTCCGTGGATGTATATGCATCATCCAATCATTACGACAGTATAACAGTGGCATATACGGAGCGCGGCATATTCAGCGGTCTTGAGGATACTCTCTGTACTCGGCTTGCTTTACTGCCTATAAAAGGAGTCAGATACATTCCGGACAGTGTGGATGCTTGCATTTGTGTGGACCTTTTTACGGAGAAAACCATTTCGCTTCCGATTTATTGCGAAAACATTCCGCAAAATAAGATTTTGCGTACATTTCCTCTGCGTGCAAATGTTACTTTTCATGTCAGCGCCACGATGTTCAACCTCATTTCAGAGAATGATTTTGCGCTTGTTGTGGATTATAAATCCATACGTCCGGGAGATGAAAAATGCCATCTGCAGGTGCGTTCCAAACCGGAGGGTGTGACCAACGTGCGTATATATCCTGAAACTGTCGAGTATATTATTGAGCAGATTGAAGAGGAGTAGCAAAACTTACAAATATTATATTTGTATCCGGTTTCATTTGTATTCTCATACGATTTCCGTACGAGGGTGTGTCTGAAATTGAGCCCTTTGCCGGCACTTCTTTTCTTGTACACCGTTTGTTTTTGAGATTTTTGATTGTGATAAACTTTGTATTATGGCATTATGAATGTTGGTATTACCGGAGGGATCGGGAGTGGGAAGAGTTACATATGTAACAAATTCCGTCAATTGGGATTTCCTGTTTATTCTTGTGATGACGAAGCGAAGCACTTGATGGTCAGTGATATTGAAATCATTGATGGCATCAAGAATCTTGTAGGTGGCTGCGCATATGATGTGGCAGGCAACCTTAATACAAAAGCAGTAGCGGATTATATTTTTTCTGATTCTGAAAATATTGGCAGAATAAATGCCATTGTCCATCCTCGTGTCAAGGCACATTTCTTGTCGTGGGCGAAAAGGCAGAACAATAAAACGGTGTTCATGGAATGTGCCATATTGTTTGAAGCAGGGTTCAATGATGTTGTGGATATGACAGTCTCTGTGTACGCACCGAAAGACATAAGGCTTTTGCGTGCAATGGAGCGTGATCATGCATCGCGTATACAAGTGCTCGGCAGGATGGACAAACAGATGGATGATGAAGAAAAGCGTAGACTTGCCGACTTTGTGATATTGAATGACGGCATAGAGGATGTCGACCGTCAGATAAGAATTTTCATGGATTCTTTTTTGGGCATCCCTGAAGATTTTCCGATGCTTTGATGACGTATTTGTTTGAGTTTGATTTTTTTTCCTTGCAACTTTTGCATTCTATTTTTTATGCTGTTAACTTTGCAGCGGTTTTGGCGGCATTTTCCTCTTTTTGCGGAGAAATGTATGTTAGGGCCTTGCAAACATAATTGAAGTTTTTTTGCATGGAGACTTTGTATATAAAGCCTTGTGCAGTCGGGCCTGGAAAATGAAATAATAACTAAATAGACTGAAAAGACAATGCTTAAAACAATTCTTGCCATTTCTGGCAAACCTGGACTTTACAAGCTTGTTTCGCGTGGCAATAAGATGCTGATTGTCGAAACAGTGGATTCCGTTAAGAAACGTATGCCTGCTTATGGGGCGGATAAAGTTGTATCACTTGCTGATATATCCATTTATACGGATGATGACAATGAAGTTTCACTGGCATCTGTATTTGAATCTGTAAAGGTAAAATGTGAAGGAAAAGCTGTTGACATATCTCCAAACAAGGCGGACAAACAGGTAGTAATCGAGTTTTTTGAAGAGGTTCTTCCCAACTACGATACAGACCGTGTGCGTGTGAGCGACATGCGTAAAGTCATCGCATGGTATAACATTCTCGTCAATAACGGTATCACTGAGTTTGAGGATAAGAAAGATGAAAATGCGGAAGAGCAGCAGGCAGAAGAAGTTGCCACCGAGTAGATATCTCCTGTTTCAAGGTTGAAATCTTGTCTGATAAAACGAATGCGGACTGTCGTAAATTTTCATTGACTGTCCGCATTCTTTTTATGTTTCAGGTCTTGCAATCCCATTGAGCCACCTCTGCGGAATGTATGTATTGGTCTTCTGTACAATTTCCGTTAGCATTCCATACTTACGCAAGTTCGGGTTAAGAAAGTCCTGTAAAAGTAGGTAATCCTGCAAGTTTTTGGCGTATAGGTCAAAATGGAGGCTGAAATCTTTGAAAGATGTTATGTATT
>CAZKOB010000171.1:0-4954 GCA_964554265.1 uncultured Bacteroides sp.
TGCAAACTAACAGCATAGATTTAACATACCCACAGGGTTTTAGGACTGACCCCATTTTACAGCTCTTCAATATATTCCATGACAAAGCGTGTGCAAGACATTTGCATCTTACACACGCTTTGCCTTTCCTGAGGGGATATTGTATTTGTTCAATCTCTGCATAGATTGAAGGACCGTACTTTGATGAGTCCGTTTATTGTTCTACGGATTCTTAAAGAAGGAGAAGTTCACAGAACCGTAATTGCGGTGGTCGATGAACTGAGGAAGGGCTGAAAAGTCATAGTTCTTCCCATGTTCAAGTATGAGGATGCCTCCATCTGCAATGATGTCCGCTTCAAAAATAAGTTTGGGTATATCACCAAGATTTTCTAATGTGTATGGAGGATCAGCAAACACAATGTCAAACTTTTCAGAACAGCGTGCTATATACTTGAATACATCTGCATGTAGCGGAATCCAGACCTTGTCGCCAAGCTCCCGGGCTATCTTTTTGAGGTACTGGCAATGCTGATAATCTTTCTCCACGGACACAACTTTGTTGCATCCTCTCGATACAAACTCCAGTCCGATACTTCCTGTTCCGGCAAATAGGTCAAGTGCGGTCTGTTCTTCGTCAAAGTCGATATATACATTGCAAAGGATGTTGAAAAGGCCTTCTTTTGCAAAGTCTGTAGTAGGACGTGCCTTAAATGTGTGTGGCACATCAAAACGTTTGTGCTTGTATTTCCCACTTATTATACGCATGTTGTAGGTCGTATTTATTTGTGTCTTGTAAAGTTGAAAAAAACATTCATCTTTGAAGATCGTTCACCTTAGAATCCGCATACCAACAGTGTCTGAAGGTCGTATGGAATGGCCGTAATGCAGTCTTTCAACACTGTATTCTTAAACTCATCTTTATAGTCGATAAGTGATACATTCTCTATAAAATACTGGATTTTGTCATGAAGGTCCTGTTTCTTGCAGACATTGCTGATGATGAACAGCGCATCGGTCAGTTGGTCTAAGCCAAGTTGTTTCCACACATTCAGTATGTAGTATTGACTGTCTGTAATGCCGTTGACGTTAAAAGTATTTACAAACAGAATATTGCCTTGCTTAAAGCAGAACAAAGTCATTTCACGCTCGTGCAGATAGGCGTACATCTTCCTGTTGGTGCCAAGCATACTTCTCTCGCTGAAAAATTCGATAAGCGTACTTGCTGAGGCATAGAAGCGTGCACGTGGGAAGTCGTCAAGGATGAGTTGATAAATGTTCTTTTCAATACCGAAAACAATGGCTATACCAGAGCGTCGCAATATGTTGTAACTCACTCTTTGAGGTTTGTCTTTTGGAAAATTGTAGGTGTAAATATCATTGACATCCTCTGTCTTGAACGCTTCGATAGGGACAACTGTGAAGTGTGGAGTAGCAATAAGTATATTGACTCTCTGATACTCTTCTTTCAATAAAGGTTCGTGTGTCAACGCTTCCTTTAAGTTCGCTGCCAATGAAATAGTCGGTTTCACTTTATACTGCTTATATTCGTATGGCGAACTGCTTCCCGGAGTATAGACACAAAAAGAAAGTCCATCCGTGCATACACGAATGGACAAACTTTTGTTTTGAATTTTACTTTTTCCTGTTACTTGCATGCAATAATTTCTTATTCCCAGTTACCTGCCAGCTTGTTTGTCGGGTCCTGAAGGTCTCCTACACGCAGACCATACCATTCACCCTCTGAATCGTCAGCGTTGTCCTCAAACAAATCGGCCTTGTTCTTGTTGAGCTTCTTGAGGTCAGCTTTCAGATTCTTCACTTTCTTTGCATCCATGCCGTCGAGATAGTCGTCCATTGAAGCGCGGACCTCTACAAGAAGATCCCATTCGTTGGCTTTCAGGTTGAATGCTGATTTTTTGCGAAGTTGTATTTCACCGCCTTCTCTGCCTATTGGCACATACTTCAGTGAGTCTGGATTATCTATACCGAGAGCTTCTGCTGCCGAAATCCATATAGTGTCACGCTTGATGAGTCCCTGCCTTACAGCTTCGGCCTCTGTAAGTCCTGATTCAAGCTGATCGTCTGTCAGTTCACCCTCTTTTACGATTTTGTCAATTGCACGGTCGTTCTTGATGTAGTCGATAAGTGAGTCTATCGTACCACAGTATTCACCGTGGTGACTCATTTTGAACTTTTCCTCTGCATCGCGGATTTTCATCAGTGTTGCGATGACCTTTTTCTCTCTTGCAGCTTTCTCCTCGTCGAAAGCAATGTCACTGTAAATGCTGACAAAACACGCATAAGCGAGACCGACAGCACATATTCCCAAGAGAATATTTACAATAATCTTTTTCATGATATGTTTTTATTATTTTTTATTTTGTTATATTCGTGTCGCAAAAATAACGAATAAAAATGAATTGCGGCAAATACAGCCGAGTTTTTTTCTAAAAATAATGATCAAAGACTATCTAAAAGAACAGATTTTGTTGAATTTTGGTTTTTTGCCGACGAAAGAGCAGGCAGAAGTAATAGATTCATTGTGCGATTTTGTCCTTTTTCCTGATGCAGACGAAGTGTTCATTCTGCGTGGATATGCCGGTACGGGAAAGACTTCTCTTATTGGGGCTCTTGTAAAAACATTGGAGCAGATTGGCCGACGGTGTGTGCTTGTTGCTCCGACAGGTCGCGCGGCAAAAGTTTTTTCGGTGTATGCCGAACATCCGGCATATACCATTCACAGAAGAATCTATCGGCAGAAATCTGTTGATAAGGACGCACCCTTCTCTCTTAATTATAACTCCTTGAAGAATACTCTGTTCATTTCTGATGAGGCATCTATGATTGCGAATGACGGATTGTCCGGAAGTATCTATGGAACGGGACGTCTGCTCGATGACTTGGTGCAGTTCGTCTATAGTAGTGGACAAGGGTGCCGTCTTGTGCTTACCGGCGATACGGCACAGCTCCCACCTGTGGGCGAAACGGAAAGTCCGGCTTTGCAACCGGACATTGTAGGCGGATATGGATTGCATGTACGCTGTCATACGTTAACCCATGTGGTGCGTCAGCAGGAAGAGTCCGGTATTTTGTGGAATGCCACTCGGCTTCGTCTGCTGATAGAGGAAGAGGAGGTTTATGAGCTTCCTCGTATACGTTTCTATGGTTTTGCCGATGTACGGAATGTGCGTGGCAACGAACTTATTGAGTCCATAAGCTCGTGCTATGCCTGCGACGGACTGGATGAGACAGCGATTGTATGCCGTTCCAACAAGAGGGCACATATATATAATAATGGAATAAGAAATCAGATTCTGGACCGTGAAGAAGAGCTTTCTTCTGGAGACATTCTTATGGTAGCCAAAAATAATTATTTCTGGATTGTTCCGGAGAAGGAGGGCAAGGCGGAAACTTCCGCCTCATCGGATGGAATTGTCGAAAACACCGGAACCTCATCCTCTCCGGCTGTAAATATAGATTTCATCGCGAACGGCGATATTGTAATCGTCGAACGGGTGCGCAATATGAGAGACATGTACGGCTTTCGCTTTGCTGATTGTGTGCTGCGTCTGCCCGATTATGATGATTATGAGTTTGAGGCGACCGTTTTGCTCGACACTCTCCATTCCGAGTCTCCTTCTCTTACGCATGAACAGAGCGACCGCCTGTTTAATGCGGTTATGGAAGATTATATGGATATTCCCGACAAGCGTGAGAGATTGAAAAAAATGAAGGAAGACCCTTATTTCAATGCTTTGCAGATCAAGTATGCTTATGCGGTCACCTGCCATAAGGCGCAGGGCGGACAATGGATGAATGTTTTTGTTGATCAGGGGTATATGACCGAGGATATGCTGGGGGCTGACTATTTCCGCTGGCTGTATACGGCTTTTACTCGTGCAACTCATGTTCTGTATCTTGTCAATTGGCGAGAAGAACAGGTGCTGCATGTTGCCGGGGATTGACGTGCTGTACTTTTTTAACAGTAAACTTTCTGCCGTTACGTATGTATACACCTTTCTCAAGTCTGCTGACCGATGTATTTCCTCTGTCCACAATTCTTCCGCTGATGTCATAGGTCGTTTCGTCCTAACTTCGTCGTCGTGTCACCAAAACATTCTCATCGAAATTCTCGCTGTTCTTTGATGCCTTTTTCATGTGCCCTAATGTCCTCATAAATCAGCTTGGTTATCCCTACCTTTATATTATCTATTTGTCATGAATTTTGGGCTTTTCTTGACAATCTGAAATGTTAAAATTCAAGCTCCGCAGAATCGCGTAAAATCGGCCGAACCTTGCCGAAGTTCCATCTGCGCGATTCTAAGGCCATTTTCGGACCTCAAACCCGAATTGTAAAAATAATACAAATTGTGTTCTTAAAAGATACATTTATTCACACTCGCGTGTGCCTCGCCTGAAAAAAGAGTACGCTGAAAATAAATTTCGTTCACCTTGAAAATTTTTTTAAAGTGCCTTGTGAAAAAAATTTCAAGGTGAACAAAATTTATTTTCAAGGTGAACAAAATCGCAAAGGTCCATTTTTCGGGTGAAATTTGATGCTGCACAAAATTGATTTCTTAAAAAGAGTAAAATCAGATTTTCAATGCCACGAAAAACAAAGATGGGTTTTGGTGGAGGAAAACAAGAATATCAGGCAAGTAATTTTATAACTCGCTGATTGTCAACACTACCTATTTTTGTCACAACCTGTGCTTCTTGTACCAAAAACTGCACAGTTTTGCTGAAATAGTATTTTACTGATTATCAATTGTTTATCTGTAAATATTCAGAAATTCAACGATTCGAAAGATGTGAATGAATCTTAATTGTGTTAATAAGGTTCCGTCAGTTAAAAGTGGACTTAGTGTCAAAAAGAAAGAAGAAATGTCTCTAAGAAAATCAGTTGCTTTTGCAGTTGTTTTCACAGACTCCTCCGTCGCAAGCTCCCCAATTGCTCCTATTCCGCAATTGCCCC
>CAZKOB010000172.1:0-4883 GCA_964554265.1 uncultured Bacteroides sp.
AGGGGAGGTGGCGCGAAGCGACGGAGGAGTCTGTGAATACACCAGCTTACAACCACAAGGATTACAAGAAGAGTCTGTAAATACAATAACATCACAAGCATAAAATTATCTTGCATCGGGGACATGACAAACTGCATGACTGACGGAACTTGACGGGAACCGACAAAGCAAGACTCAAAATCATCATAAATTAGGATTGACGAACATTACTTTTTGCCGTTACTTTGCACCCCGAATGATAACGGAGTAATTACAACAGAAAGAAACAAAACGAAAAGATGAAGAATAAGGCAAGTATGGGTATGCTATGGTTGTGCCTTCTGCATTGCATCCATATAACAGGAACGGAAATGATGCCCGATGATTTTTTCAAAGACAATCACACACCGGAAAATACGGTCTTGCCAACCGATGCCGATTCTGTAAGGAATATCTTCATAGACGAGATAGTGGTAAGCAGCGACCCCAAGACTACGGTTGACCTCGACCGGCAACCCATCAGCTACAGTTATATGGGAAACAAACAGATGAACCGTCTCGGAGTGCGCTCGTTGAAAGATGCGGCAGCCTTTGTCCCCAACTTGTTCATGCCCGACTACGGCTCACGTCTCACCAGCGCCATATATATAAGAGGTATAGGTTCACGTATCAACACCCCTGCGGTCGGACTGTATGTGGACGATGCGGCATTCACGGACAAATCGGCTTTCGACTTTTCTTTTTTAGGGATAGACAGGATAGAAGTGATTCGCGGACCACAATCGACACTGTACGGCAGGAACGCTATGGGCGGACTGATAAAGGTATACACAAAAGATCCGCGCCATGCCGGCACGGAAATCAAAATAGGAGGAGCCACAAAGGAGGCCCGCCGGCATGTGCAGTTCCTCACTTCAAATGCCTCCGGTGAAGACGCCTGTTTCAGTCTCGGCGGATTCTATGCGGCAAACGACGGCTACAACCGTAACGCATTGCTCGGCAAACGGTCCAACGGCAGCGAAAGCGGAGGCGGCATGTTCCGCTGGCTGTATAATCCGGTAGCCGACCCCGGACTGAAACTCGACTTCCGCACAAGCTTTGAATACAGCGACGAAGACGGTTATGATTACTATTATACCGGCAATGGGGATGACGAGCGTTATTTCCCTTACATCGGAAAAATCATGGAAGGTGAACTCGGAAACTACTACCGCAATCTGTTCAACTCTTCATTCAAAGCAGAGACCGTACAAAAACATTTTGTCTTGACTTCTGTGACGAATTACCAATTCATCTCCGACCGCATGTTTATGGATCAGGACTTTTCACCACTTTCCATATTCACCCTCAAACAGCGCCAGCGCAGCCATACCATAGCCGAAGAGCTGACCTTCAAGGGCCGCAATTCGGAACGGACGGACTGGATCGCAGGCATATACGCATCATACCAGTCGCTTCATACAGATGCCCCGGTGCATTTCGGGGCCGACGGCATACAGTCACTCATACAAAGCAATATCGACCGCGGATTTGCCGCCGCCAATGCAGCCATGAACCCGATGGGCATGGCTTTGTCGCTGAACGTGGACAACAAGGCGATGACAGTGGACGGTGAATTCGACACGCCCGTACTCAACACAGCCATGTTCGGACAGCTGACTTTCAAGGATTTAGGCATCGAAGGTTTTGACCTTACAGCCGGATTGCGCATCGATTACGAACATACCCAAATGAAATACGACTCCGGAACAAGTTCCGCATTCACGTTCCTCATGACGCGAGGCGGACAACCGATGTACAACTACAGTCTGAACACGGAATCCCGGTATAGCGGAAGCATACGCAAGGACTACACCCAGCTTCTGCCGAAGATGGCACTTACCTACCGCATCAACGAAAGAAATCTCGTCTATGCCTCTGTCTCCAAAGGATTCCGTTCCGGAGGATACAACATACAAATGTTCAGCGACCTGATCCAGACTTCCCTGCAGAACGACATGATGCGCACACTTGCAGAGAAGATGCCGATGATGAACAACTTCATCAGCATCAGCGACAACCCGTCCGCCGATTCCACTACTGTGTTCAAACCGGAGACGAGCTGGAACTATGAAGTCGGGGCGCACCTTTCTTTGTTCAACGGACTTCTGTCGGTCGATGCCGCCGTCTTCCTTGTAGATACCCGCAACCAACAGATAGCACGCTATGCGGAAAGCGGACTTGGCAGACAGATGGTGAATGCAGGACGCAGCCGCAGCTATGGCGCAGACGTCAGTGTGGCATCGCTGGCCGATATAGGCAGAAACAGCCTGAGCCTCCAAGCCGCATACGGATATACTCATGCCACTTTTCTGGACTATGATGGAGGAACCTATAAGGAGGAATCATTCGTATACGATGGCAATCATGTTCCTTTTGCTCCTCTCCACAACTTCTCTCTTGCAGCCGACTATGCAGTTCCTTTCAGTCATGGAATAATAAAATCACTGAGCATGGGTGCGAATGTGACCGGAACAGGACGCATCTACTGGACAGAGAAGAACGATGTTTCCCAGCCTTTCTATGCACTGCTCGGGGCACACCTGACGGCAGACTTCGGTATTGCTGAAGTGAACGTATGGGGCAAGAATCTTACCCAAACAAGATATGTTCCATTCTATTTCGAAAGTATGTCGAAAGGATTCGCACAGACATGCCGTCCGTTACAGCTCGGCATAGATATCTGTGTCAGGTTCTGAAAACAAAAAGAGGGAATGGATATCATGCCTGTGACATCATGCCTGCGGCACTGCAACAACTAACAGTTTCATTTATTTGCCATTAACATTTAGAATCACTAAATTTGCCCGCTGTAAAAGAAAGTAAAAAAGAATGAAAACAGGTATTCTTGTAGCAATGACTTCGGAGCACGACCGCATCGCCTCCTTGCTCGAAGGAATGGAAAATTGTGTTTCCGGAAAATTCATTTATAAAAAAGGCTTGCTCAACGGCAATGAAATCATCCTCCGCCAATGCGGAATCGGCAAAGTCAATGCGGCAGTAGGCACAGCAGAACTTATACGCACATTTTCTCCCGATTGCATGATCAGCACGGGAGTAGCCGGAGGTATCGACAAATGTCTTGAAGTAATGGATGTTGTTGTCAGCAACCGTGTGGCATACCATGATGTATGGTGCGGAATGGGATGCGACAAAGGACAGATACAAGGCATGCCGACATTCTTTGATGCAGACAAGCAACTTGTCGATTGTGCAATAAGCGTTGCAGACAACCGTCAGCGCATCCATGCAGGACTAATATGCACGGGCGACCAGTTCATCACAAGCCGTAACGAACTCGACCACATCAAATCGGCATTTCCCGAAGGACTTGCCGTGGACATGGAGTCTGCGGCGATAGCCCACACATGCCACATCTACGGAGTTCCCTTCGTAAGTTTCCGCATCATCAGCGACACCCCCGGAGCGGACGGTCACCAGCAGCAATACGATAACTTCTGGACAGAGATGGCAGACCGTTCGTTCGGTGTCACAAAGAAGTTTCTTGCCAGCCTTCCCGACTGCATATAACCCTTAATGAAAGATATATGGGAATGAAAAAGATACCCAGCTTTACAGTCAACCATCTGACACTGAAACGCGGAATATATGTTTCGCGCAAAGACGAGACAGGAGGCGAGACAATCACCACATTTGATGTACGCATGAAGGAACCGAACAGAGAACCGGCAGTGAGTCCGAGTGCTCTGCATACAATAGAACATCTCGCAGCTACCTTCCTGCGCAACCATCCGGCATGGGCAGACAGGATAGTGTATTGGGGACCGATGGGCTGTCTTACAGGAAACTACCTGATTGTAAAGGGCGACCTCTCCTCTGCAGACGTACTTCCACTGATGCAGGAAACATTCCGGTTCATCGCAGAATATGAAGGTGATGTTCCCGGAGCCTCACCCAAAGACTGCGGCAATTATCTGCTTATGAATCTGCCGATGGCACGTTGGGAAGCCAGAAAATACCTTGAAGAAGTGCTTGAATGTGCCACAGAGGAGAATCTTCACTATCAAACTGAAGACACAAGTATTTAAGATTCGCCGAAAGTTAGTTTTTAAGTGACGAAATCAGACCGTCACACCATTTACTTATCATAATTTTTTGGCTTTTTTGACAATTTGAAATGTTAAAATTCAAGGCTCTGCAGAATCGCATAAAATCGGCCAAACTTTACCAAAGTTCCATTTGTGCGATTCTAAGGCCGTTTTCAGGCCTTGAACTCCAAATGTAAAAATAATACAAATTTCATCCTAAAAAAGATACATTTGTTCACATTTGCGCGTGTCTCGCCTGAAAAAAGAGTACGCTGGAAATAAATTTCGTTCACCTTGAAAATAGTTTTAAAGTGCCTTGTAAAAAAACTTTCAAGGTGAACGAAATTTATTTTCAAGGTGAACGAGTTTGAAAAGGTCCGTTTTTCGGGGTAAAATTTGATGTTGACTAAATTTGATTTCTTAAAAAGACTGAAATCAGATTTTCAATGCCACGAAAAACAAAGATGGGTTTTGACAGCGAAAAACAGGAATCTCGGGCAGGAATTTTCATAACCCACTGATTATCAACATATCCTATTTTTATCTCTACCTGTGCTTCTTGTGCCTAAAACTGTATTGTTTTGCTAAAATAGTATTTTATTGATTATCAGTTGTTTATCTACAAAGCTTCAAAAATCCAGCAATCAGTCAAGCGTAAAAGAATCTTAATTATGTTAATAAGATTTCGTCTGCTATGTGTGGACTTATCATCAAAAAGAAGGAAGAAATGTCTTTAAAAAACTCTGCTGGTTTTGCTTGTATATTCACAGACTCCTCCGTCGCTTCGCGCCACCTCCCCTAACTTAGGGGAGGAGC
>CAZKOB010000173.1:0-4855 GCA_964554265.1 uncultured Bacteroides sp.
TGGCGTTGCTCGTCTTGACGAAGAAGGGCAATGCGAGAGCCTTAACAAGCGGGATGAGTGACATTGTACAGCAACTCGCGCTTTTTTGTATTATGTCGTATCCATACTATATAAACACTTGCTTGAGGTTGATGGCAGGTCTACACACAGAAATGCAATGACACAGAATGTTTTCATGTCTCAAACACACTTTTATCTCCCACTTAAACACATAAGTGGGAAGTATGAGGATAGGTTAGATAAGTCTCAAACAATAAAACAGTCTTTTGTTTCGCAACGAAATGAAATGTTGGCTCGTTTCACAGCGTTAAGTACACATGCGTTCCAGTATCGTTCCAATCCCAATGGAACAAAAGAATGTTTACGCACAGTTCTACTTCGTGCATACCTACTGTCCTACAAGATGTATGCCACGCAGCAGGAAGAAAACTTTTTCTTGGTGATTGGTGCCAACGTGGACAAAGTTTTTCCTATCGTTCAAAATCCACGTCTTAGCATTTATACTCCAACTTTTCAGCAAAGGATATGTACACCATTGGACTTAATTTACCTTCAGGAGGCACTACGGCAGAATCTGAAGAAGGGGCGGCCTTTCCCCTTACCGGATGAAACAAGCAAACTTCGAGAATGGATAGAGGATATGGTAGAGGAGATTACAGAGAACTCCATCAATAATCCACAAATTCCTTTGATTTTGGAGGCTGTAACCATAGATGTACGCTCGGCAAAAGTGAACCTTTTTATGTGTCCGGACGAACAGACATTAAATGAGCGATTCAACGCATCGTTTTATGGCGAACCTTATATCGATTTCAAAAGCCATTGGCAGGGTGATGATACCCTCTTTGCTTTATGCCTGCTGCAAGGCAATGGTAATCCAAACAATGTTTCGGAACGCCAGATTGAGAGGTTCAGAAACCACAAGTTTACCAACAACAAGAATGAAATGACGTATGCCGACAAAAACGGTATAGCCTTTCTGCGTACTCATCATCCTTTCAGGATTCGTACCAAGGAGGATTGGAACAATACATTGAAGACGCTTCCCGAGGGGCTTGAAGAAGTACAAAACGTACATGAAATCTGTGCTGCTCTTTGTGCCAAGATGCAATTGGAAGAGTTGGGGCAGCAGTTGGACGAACAGCCTAATGAGAATGTTCGCCACATTTTGGGGCAGATTGCCACATTCCTGAACAAGAAGCTGACGAATGTGATAGACCTGAACAACAAATATCGGTTTATCTACAAGCAGATGGGAGTCATAAAAGAATTCAACAACCTGAAAAGCATAGGTGAGTTGAAAGCTGATGCCTATCAGTTGAAGTTATCACGCCGCACCAACAATGTCATCACGATATTCACGATTTTAGCCTGCGTCGTGGCTATATTTCAAATTATTCAGAATCATCTTAATACATATCATAATTTTATGGAAACAAGCACCAATATCTACTTTCAGTTTGCACCGGAATGCATTGGCCACAGCATCCTTTTTTACGGAGACCTCATCATTTTGTTGCTTCTGCTTATTCTTTTGTTGTTTATCCTAATAATGGGAATAATATTTGTGTTTAGGGAATTCGGATGTCGAAACAAGCCACATTAAAAGTCACAGCACGACACCAAGAATAAGAAATAATATTTGTTTAACTTAATAATAAAAAGAAATGAGAAAAGTAATAATGTTGATGACATTTGTCTGTGTGTCTGTCATGGCATGGGGACAAACTACAGAAGGATTGAAAATACTGCATGAAGCTGAAGCAGGGAATTGTTATGCCCAATTCAGCATTGGACTTTTTTATCAGAATGGAGATGAGGGCTTCCCGAAAAACGAGTTTAAATCCCTTTCATGGTTTAAGAAAGCTGCTGAAAACAACCACCCTATGGCCTGTAATCTATTATGAGACTATTATAACAAAAAGTCTGATACTAAAAATGCAATATTTTGGTATAAAAAAGACATGGACCGCCACTACAATGAGTATAAAGAAGATTGGGAGATGGCAAAAGGAAAACTCCGTGAACTAGGAGTCGTATATAATCCTCGCACTAAGGAAACGACGTATCTCAACTCCACCACAGCCTGCACATCATCAAGCAGCATCTCTGGCAAAACAGAAATATCTTCAAAAGAGACTCCACATGAATTCTCTTATTTAGATATGAAAAACGGTGCTCATATGGTAGCCACAGAAGAAAATAGTGTTATTGTGGCCGAAAACTATGAAGATAACTTCGTTTTAGCTAATTAGGCAGTCATCGGCATAGATCAATCAACACCTATCGTATTATCACTCATATTATCTGAATCAAAATCAGTAGGACGAATTTCAAAACTTTTATGGAAAGGATGTGCAGAGCTTTCAATAACATTGTCAAATGGAGAAGTCTTTAAATGCAGTTCTAATGCATGTAATATAAAAAAAGGATATGGAAGGCTTACAACATCTATGAGTGCCTCTGTTGCATTTTCCAATCTAAAAAGTACCAATTGTCCAACAAACAAAACATGTAGTTCGTATGCAGAAGAGCAATTTTCTACATACAATATAACAAAAATAATAATGGGAGATTGCACCTTTATTATTCGCAGTGATGAAACTACGGATACATTGCTTAAAAGCGCCTGTACGATTAAAGCTATGCTCAAAGAACTGAGAAAACACATTAAATAAATGATATATCACATCTTGATAGACCGTTTTGCCGGATGCAATCCCGAGATTCAAGGAAGAGGCTATAAAGGCGGAAACCTAAAAGCTCTCCTTGGGAAATTGGATTACATCCAGCAACTTGGAGCCACCGGCATCCTGCTGACTCCCTTTCAGAAAGGATGGCGTTCCTACCACGGCTATCACATAACAGACTATACAGAGGTGAATCCACACTTCGGAACGTGGCACACGATTGACCGACTGGTAGAGGAAGTGCATAGGAGAGGCATGATTATTATTGCCGACTTTGTAGCCAATCATTGTCATAAGCGTAGCCCTGTATGGGAGCAACATCAGGAGTGGTTCAAAAATAATCAGGACGGATTCCCTACATTCTTCAACAATATAGATTATTTGCCGGAGTTTAATCTGGATTACCCTGAAGCCCGTCGGTTCATGACAGACAACGGCCTTCTGTTGTGTCGTCACGGTTTTGATGCCCTGCGTCTGGATTATGCCAAAGGACCGAGCATTGCTTTCTGGCAACACTTCAGGAAAAACATAAAGCTGGAGTATCCACATGTTCAACTGATTGGTGAAGTCTGGGGGAAACCGATGGATAAAGAACTTCCGCCCCAACTGGAGAATGCTTATCAGAAAGGCGCTCTGACAGAAAAAGAGGCATGGCAGAAACGGTATGCCGGCATCTTAGACGGGGTGATGGATTTTGCTTATCAAGAGTTACTGGTGCAAACAGTGCGTTCCGGAAAGCGGATTCTTGGGAATAAACAACTATACCGACAGGTAAAGAAGCATTTCTCCCACTTTGCCGACTGTCACAACTTCCGGCTCTTTCTGTTCTTGGACAACCATGACACCAACCGGTTTCTTTTTGAATGCAAAGGAGATGTGGATTTATTGCGTGAGGCCATACAGTTCTCCCGACAATGGCAACACCCCTATTTCATGTATTACGGCACGGAAAAGGGGATGTGCAACGAGAAAGACATCTGCTGCGGTCAGCCGTATGCAGATGAATGGGTGCGCCAATGTATGGACTTTGAGTTGCCGAATATCTAATTTTGCATCAGCGACCTTTTCTATATATAAATAGGTATAGGAAGCAATTCCTGCATATTTTGCTGCATATATACTATATTATACCATGAAAGTCTGCCTATCTTTGCTGCTATAATCAACAAATTAAACCTAATATTATGTATTTGTATAGACGTATTTTGTTTGTATCTTCGGAAAAGACCGACTGAAAGAAATGCAGCAAAAGTTTGTGGACGACAAATTGGGTATGTTTATCTATTTCAATATGCCGACGTTTGTGGATGAGGACTGGCCGGCTTCCGAAACTCCGGCCGAGACATTCTATCCGAAGAAACTGAATTGCTGCCAATGGGCGGATGTGGCACGCTGTGCAGGAATGCGGTTCGGTTGTCTGACCATTAAGCATCACAGCGGTTTTTGTATCTGGGAAACTAAGACCACCGACTACAATGTGATGAACAGCTCGCTGAAGCGTGATGTGGTACGTGAATATACCGATGCATTCCGCAAGAAGGACTTGAGTGTGGTGTTGTATTATTCCATCCAAAACACCTACCACCAACTTCGACTGGGTTACATCAACTGCAATCATGTGGAGATGATTAAAATCAGTTGAAAGAACTGCAGACGAACTACGGCGACATTGAAGCCTTCATCATAGATGGGTGGGATGCCCATGATCGCGTATCTCGTACGAAGGTATAACGCTATCTGAAAAAACTTGCAAGATTACCAACTTCTTGCAGGACTTTCTTAAACCGAACTCACGTAGATAATTATATTCTTGTTGTTTTTAGTGACGAAGTCAGCCCTCAACTATCTATTTGTCATAAATTACGAGTCTTTTTTGACAATCTGAAATGTTAAAATTCAAGGCTCAGAGAATCGCGTAAAATCGGCCGGACCTTACCAAAGTTCCGTTTGTGCGATTCTAAGGCCATTTTCAGGCCTTGAATTGCAAATGTAAAAATAATACAATTTTTACTCTGAAAGGATAAATTAATTGACGTTTGTGCATGCCTCATCTGAAAAAAGAGTACGCTGAAAATAAATTTTCAAGGTGCACCAAATTTGTTTAAAAGGCACTTTATAGTCAAAAAGAAATGGTTTGAGAATTTCCCAATCGAAAATTGAGAGTC
>CAZKOB010000174.1:0-4845 GCA_964554265.1 uncultured Bacteroides sp.
TGAAAATAAATTTCGTTCACCTTGAAAATATTTTTAAAGTGCCTTTTAAACAAATCTGGTGCACCTTGAAAATTTATGTTCAGCGTACTCTTTTTTCAGATGAGGCATGCACAAACGTCAATTGATTTATCCTTTCAGAGTAAAAATTGCATTATTTTTACATTTGCAATTCAAAGCCTGAAAATGGCCTTAGAATCGCGCAAATGGAACTTGGGTAAGGTTCGGCCGATTTTATGCGATTCTGCGAGCTTTGAATTTTAACATTTCAAATTGTCAGAAAAAACTGTAAATTATGAAAAAATGAATATCGGAAAGTCTCTCGTAAGGGGCGGTTGTTGTGTTTTTGAAGCGATTTTTGCTGGGGGATTCGCAGACTCCCCCAGCAAAAAAACTGTAAGATTACTAACTTTTACAGGACTTTCTTAAACGCGAACTCGCGTATTATATGAAAGTAATTATGATACTTACAATACTTTATGTCATTTTTGTCGTTTCTGTATAGTTAAATACCTGTCGGGCATACAACCATGAAAATAATGTCATCAATGCACCTGTTATAAACAGGATGGTCGTGGAATGTATCAGATTACCAAGACCTACCAGCGGAGCTACCAGTCCGCCGAACAAGAAGGCTATGGCTCCGAGAAGTGCGGCTGCGATGCCTTTGTTTTTTTGCTCGGAATCGAGGGCCAACGTATTGCCTATGGGTATCAGTACGCCGCAGAAGAATATCATTAGAAATAATGTTGCCTCAAATACAATGAAAGGCCATTCAGCGAGTAGTGCAAATGAGGTCAGGCCACATGTTAGCAGCAGGCCGATGGTTCCGGGCTTCAGGCAGGATTGCTGTTGTTTCAGTTTGACTACGAACATGCTGCCCATAATCAATCCGATGGCATTGAAAGCGAAGCAGAGTCCATAGCTCATTGGCGAAAGTCCGAAATGATGCTGGAATAGGAATGGCGAGGCGGATATGTAAGAGAAAAATACTGCTGAAACAAATGCCTGAAAGAGGTTCATTGTCATGAAACGGCGGTTGCGCAATATCGGCAGAAAGGCTGTGAGTGATTTGTAAATGGGCAGTTTTAGCCACTTCTCCATAGCAAGTGTTTCGCTTAATCGTGAGCTGGCATAAAGTAGAAGTAATCCCCATGCGCCCAGTACGATGAATATGCCTTGCCAGGATGCGATACTGAATATTATACCTCCTAATACGGGAGCGAGGATGGGAGAGATGAATTGGATGGCGGTGAGTGCGGCGAAGAATTTTCCCATTTCGCGTCCCATATAGATGTCTGCCACCATCGCTTTGGAGATGACAAGTCCGCTGGCTCCCGTCAGTCCTTGCAATAACCTGAAGAAGATGAACCAATAGATTTTGGGTGAAATGATGCATCCTACTGTAGCAATGACAAAAAATGCCAGACACCAAAGTAACGGGTTGCGACGGCCGTATTTGTCTGCCACAGGACCTATGAGCAACAGACCTACTGCCAGTCCGA
This sequence comes from uncultured Bacteroides sp., assembly GCA_964554265.1. Lineage (GTDB taxonomy): Bacteria > Bacteroidota > Bacteroidia > Bacteroidales > Bacteroidaceae > RGIG8745. The sequence continues at coordinate 1,503 of CAZKOB010000174.1, forward strand.
TCATGCTTGCCGTCAGGCTCATCTGGACAAGTGATGCCGGCGTTGAAAAATATTCTGCTAATTTGGGCAAACAGGGGAGGTAGAAATCGGTGACAAAAGGGCCGAAGCTTGCTAAATTGCCGAGTATGAGCAAAAGGGTAGTTTTTTTCATTGTTCTATTTGTTTTATATATGGGATAATCCTCGTTTCTGTATGTTTTTTGTATTTTGTTGTATATACACTAAACAGATTCCTTATTTTTTCTCCAGATCTTTCATTACCTTTTCTATATCTTCTCCAAACGAGAGGGTACGGTGGCGGTTCTCGGTGATGCCGTTTGGATAGTCTTTGTTAAGGCGGATGAGTACAGCTTGCGGATTGCGGTAAGTCATCTGTTCAAAAGGATAACGGATAATAGTGGGTGTGTTGAAACCTACACCCAGTTCAAGAAAGACAATACAGCGGTTGGCATAATGAGAAATGAATGCCTCGTAGTTGTCGGCCTTTTCATACCGTTTTGCCCAATATGCCCAACGTACTTCTTCCGATGGATAAGGGTAAAAAGAAGAAGTATAGAGATCGGTAATGCCGAACCGTGCGATGAAGTCGGCAAAATATTCCTGAAACTCTTTACCATTGTATACCAATCCGGCTGCAGCCGAGAATCCTGCTCCTGCACCGATTAATACGGCTTCTGCCGAAGCAATGGACTGTCAGGCTTCTTCTATGCGTCGGGAGTAGTCAGCTGTCCGTGAGCTATCCGAGGAGTTGCTTGTAGATAAGGTAGTCTTCATCTTTGAATACATTGAAAATAACAGTCTTTATATTCGTGGTCGGGTGAATCTCCAAATAATCGGTCACGGTGGCAACGGCTATCTGTGCTGCCTGTTGATTAGGAAAACAGAACTCACTTGTAGAGATGCAGCAAAAGGCAATGCTGTTAAGTGTATGATGGTCGGCAAGTTGGAGGCATGAGTGGTAGCAATTCGCTAATTGCTTCTCCTGTTCCGATGTGGGAGTGCCGTCAGAGACAATCGGCCCCACTGTATGAAGCACATATCTGGCAGGCAGGTTGTAGCCACTTGTCAGTTTGGCACAACCTGTCAGCTCGGGGTGTCCTTGTGTTTCCATCATGCGTTGGCATTCCAGACGCAGTTGTACACCTGCTGCCGAATGGATGGCATTATCTATGCAACCGTGCAAAGGTACGAAACAACCGAGCATTTGGTTATTGGCGGCATTCGTGATTGCATCTACATGCAGGCGAGTAATGGCGCCTTGCCAAAGACGCAAGTACGGACGGTTTGGACAAGTGGGAATGCTATCCGGCTCCACCACTCCTTTTTCTGCTAACTGCTCTTTCAGTTCCTCGTTCTGATCCTCTATAAACTCACGGCTGACAGCCTGTGGCAGACGTACATTCAGCAGAGCACGCATCAGTTGCTGTTGTGCTTTCAAGCCTGTGGGTATTTCTATCGACCTGTATTCCTGTCGCTCATCGAGCAGTATGCGCAATATACGGTATAAACGTTGTTCTCTTTCAGTCTTCATACGTTTTATGTTCAATAGTAGGCGGAGTAGGTGTCAGGTCAAAATAATCAGACCATGCTACGGACAGACGAAAATATACAAGTACGGTATAGTTCGCGTACAGACGTGACAGCACCGGATTGCTTTCATAAATTTCACGGCATACATTGTCTGGTACATCAAAACACACTGTGCCGCTCATGCGTACGGAGATGTTTCCTTCCATTGCCAATAGCTCCACGTGCGGATTAGTTTGCAACTGACGATAGATCTTCTTGTGGGGTGTCGTGGCAAAATAGAGCATGCCACCGTCTTGTTTCATGATCTGAAACACTCTTATTTTAGGGATATTGTCTTCGGCCGTGGCAAATGCAACCTCACGGTGCGACAATAAAAATCTGAATGCTTTTTCCATAGTTTTATTTTCTTGCCCAAGCCTTTGTAATTTGGCTTAGCACCAGTTTGTGATATTCACCTGTCTCTGTATGGGCATCTACGACAAACTTGCGGTCTTCTTCATCGTAGAAGTCTTCGGGGGCAACGGTTGTCACCTCGGCAAGTCGGCATTCAAGTATGATTTTCGCCTCTTTGTAAGCAGGATTACCGTTCGGGGTCTGCACACCTGTCAATTTTGTCTCCTTCATTTTGTTTGAATCACGCCCCGATTTCATACCGAACTGCATGATATCGTCCTTGAACTGTTCGTCGAAAAATGAGACTGTATAGGCCTGCTGTTCGCGTATCTGTTCTAATGTGTAGCGGTTGGAGTGCAGGATATGGAACACCCCCGGTTTACCAAATACGATGCCCCAGCCACCCCAACTTGTCACCATCGAGTTGAATTTTTCTGATGTACCTGCGGTCAGGATGCCGTAGTCTTCACCTATCAGTGTAAATACATCTTCTTTGATATTCTTTACATCAATCGTGTCGAATAATTCACTGAACGACAGTGACTTGATTTCCTCGCGTGTCAGTGATGTCGTCTGCTTGTCCACATCACATTCTTCTCCGACGTATTCTTCTGCTTGTTTGGAGGCATTGTTGTTGCAACAGCTCTGCAACGCGATGGCAAGACATGATAATAGAATTAATTTCTTCATTGAAAATCTGGTTTTTATTGTTGTTGAGGTCGCTTCGCTTTCAAATTTACAAAGTGAAATATTTATTCTTTTATTTCATAATCCTTTAGGCGAAGCGACCTCACAACCTTTTTTTATCAATATGCAATAGTGAAGCGTTCCCGATGATGGTTTTCCTGTTCAATTTCATCGATCATGGCATAGGCATAATCCTCTATAGAGATGAAGCTCTCGCCATTTTCGTCGAACAGCATATCGTCCTTGCCCAAACGGAACTTGCCTGTCCGCTTGCCGGGACCGTTCTGGCCCATATTGCCAAGATTACCGGCAGGAGAAAAGAATACCCAGTCTATATCTTTTTCTTTCATCAGATAATTGAGGTAGAATTCACCCATCGACTTCACTCCTGGCAACCATTCGGCAGGCAGGTTTCCCGTGTCAACCAAGCGCACTCTCGGAGCAACGAATAATGTTCCGGCTCCACCAACAATGAGTAGACGACGCACATTCGCGAGCTTCGTGCCTTCTACAATCTTTGGATAGTTTTCCAAAGTATCCTCGTACTGACGTGGATTCTTCTATCCCGGATTGTATGCGCTGATGACAGCATCTTTGCCATGTGCAACTTCTGCCAATACATCCGGATTGGTGGCATCACCTTTTATAACCGTCAGGTTCTCGTTCTTTGTGGTTATCTTTTCGGGTCAGCGGATATTTCCGGTTGGTAAGACTGTCGTATCAAACATATTGGG
>CAZKOB010000175.1:0-4826 GCA_964554265.1 uncultured Bacteroides sp.
CCGATGACATGACGGAGGAGCAACTCGAAGACCTGCTGCCATACAACTACAAAAAATCTCAGGAATAACTCCTGAGATTTTTTTAATCCCGCCAGACGGCATATTTCGGATGGATACGTATAAAACTGTTTCTTAGGAGCACATGGATCCAAATCGAAAATACCAAGGCTGTGAACTAAAACTGGGGGTAACCCATTCATCGGATCCCGATGTTCTTTGAAAAGTTGTGTTCATTGTTGTATAAGTTTATCGTTTTCAATATTCATAGACTATTTTTCATAAAGCAAATCCAATGGGTATTTGTGCGTATATGTCCGAAGATGGGCTTATGCGGCATGAGTTTTAAGATTTCCGACACTTTTATGTCCGTTTCGTTCCACTTGAAAATTAGGAAGCCACCGGGTTTTAACACGCGGAAACATTTGGCAAACCCTTTGGTCAACATCTCTCTCCAATCCATGTTGGGGAGAGAACCATATTTTATATGCTGATAACCTGTTGGCTTCGCTTTGGGGTTTAGACTGCCATATAAATCGGCAAACTTTGATTTCCCGACGTTTCGCAATAGGTGCGGATGGTCAACACAACCATGCGGAAAGTGTCATCAGGATATGGCATGTTTGTAAAATCTGCCACGACATCAGGCTTTACCTCAAAGTGTCTGCCATCGCAAAGGGTGGTTTCTACGTCTCTAATGTCTTGGAATAACACACGGTAATCGTGCTTGTCGAAGTAGAACATCTTGCCACCACAATAGGCATCGAGGATTGCAGGAATTGGTTTGTTCATAGTTCAATATAATATTTACATGGACGCTTACGAGCCGTTATCCGCTTTTGGTGCTTGTTGCAATACATGGTATTATTGCTTAAACAATCATAATGTCTGCATTGTGAACAGTGAGGCGTTGGTACTTGTGGAATATTGTCATAATCTGTTGGCGCTGCCTGTCTAAGAGTTATCCAGCCTATTCCAACCCATTGTGAAACATACCCATCACATATCACACACCAATCAGCATCCACAACGCATTGTGGCGGATTTGTACTCATTTTGAGTATTGATATATCAGCACTTTTAATAACCATTGCTATTATTCTTTTGCCTTGAAATTATAAATTGGGCGAATAGTCTTTTCAATGGACACCGTGTCCTGGATAGCATCCACAATAGACTGCATAGGCTTATATGCCATTGGTGCTTCATCAATAGTAGCTTCACAAACCGAAGTGGAATACACCTCATTCATCGTTGCTACAAATTCATCCACGGATAACATTTCCTTTGCCTTCTTACGAGACATTAGACGACCTGCTCCGTGAGGTGCCGAGAAATTCCAGTCAGGATTTCCCTTACCGATACAAATCAATGACCCGTCACGCATATTCATGGGAATAATGAGCTTTTCTCCCAGATTAGCACGTACAGCTCCTTGTGTAATATTACTCCATCATTGGAAAATCAATATAGTTGTGAACCGTATGGAACGCATGGATGGGTATGTTCACCTGTAAACCAAGTGATGCCAGAATCAAACCGGCGATAGTTTCACGATTTAACTTAGCGTATGTTTGGACAATGTGCATGTATGTCATGAAGATAGTTGTCCTTTACTTCACCAGTAACATAAGATAACCCATCAGGGACTATTACAGGCTTTATCTTGGATAATTCAGACTGGATCTCCTTTTCCCGACCCTCTGCCTTCAAACGCTGGATAATTTCATTCTTGTTGGCAAAACCCTGACGACAGAGACATTCTGCGATCTTCTGATAATACCGACCAACACGGACTCCCAAATTTCGACTTCCTGAATGAATTACAAGATACTTGCATCCGTCCTCATCCTCGTTAAGCTCTATGAAATGATTGCCGCCACCAAGAGAGCCTAAAGCGCGATTTGTCTTTTGTATGTCGATAGCTTCTACACACTTCAGTTCCTCCAATAATGGAAAGTTCTCTACTGGATTATTATGAATGTAGCTACCTGACGGAATCTTTTCGTTCACAATCTTATCCATTAAAACAAGGTCTATGTCAACCTTACCAAGCGTTACTACATACATACCGCACCCGATGTCCACCCCCCCCAAAAAAAAACAAATTTGGAGTAACTGTTTTAATAGTTAAACATTTGTTATACGAAGTTTACACCCTCAATTATGCCTTTGCCAAGATTGTTCCCATCAGAGACTTCGTTAGGGTTGATGGGCGATAACTTGACAAAAAGTGTTGCGGGTCGAAGTATTGACGCAGCTTGTCAGCATCGAAGTCGCTTTCTTCCACCAGAGTAAGATTGATGGTAGTTTTGAGATTGCTCTCTGTGCGAATCTGACCGAGTTCTTCAATACTCATTTTCTTCTTGAAAGGGATTAGCCAATCTCGGTGTGTTTCATCAAATGAGTGAAGACTGATATCCGGCACCCTCCTTTGACTTGTGGTTCTTAAGAGGAGATGCGGGTTATCTTACCAAGACCTTCTTACCTTTTATTACATAAATGCCTTTCTGCAGTCTTGATATTTCTGCAGAAGATATTTTTGTGGCCACAATCTGTCCGCTGAGATTGTACACATCGACAGTTTCTCCGTTTTTCATTACAGACGAGATGCTTGTGGCTTCTCCATCGGCTACGTGATTGGAAGAGAGTGGGGTGGAGTTGCCTGTGGAAAGGGTGATGTAGCATCTTGTAGCATGAAAACCGCTGTCAAAATTGTCAACATTTACAAAAACTGACTCTTCGTTCGATTTTGCCGGTATGCCATATAATCCCGCTCCGGGAGTCTTCTTCATTGCGCCGGCAAATGTGACAACAACTCCTCTTGGGTCTGTGAATGAGACTTGGCTTGGAGCTGCCACTATGGTTGCTTCGTTGGCAAGAATCTTTACAAACCCTGTTTCTCCCGTATAGTAAAGAATATAAGGCTTGTTTGCTTCTATTCCTTTGCTTTTGCAGTCTGCAAAGTTCAGCATAAGTTCGTCGCCGTTGTTTTCAACTCCCACGAGGGTTTCCAGACGACATGCGTCTCCGAAAGTGGCATTCACCTGTTCGGCAGTCATCGAAAAAGGAAAGCATACGGTGTTCCAGCCGTTGAACAGATAACGGCTTACGTTCACGTTGCGTACCTGACCGTCGTATACACTGAGATCTGTGCCGTTGTATGTGTTCAGATAAAGCGTTTTTGTCTGAGCGTTGGCAATACCGTTGCCGCCGGCCACGAGGGCTGCTGCAAGACAAATCTTGGAGATAAGTTTCTTCATAAGCTTACTTTTTATGGGGTTATTTATATGGTTTTATACTTTGTCTGTTTCTTTTTCGGCCGGATTGCTTATTTCGTCCAACAGTCCGGCACACGTGTCTTCCAATATTCTTATGACATTCTCAAAACCGTCGTGGCCTCCGTAGTAAGGGTCCGGCACATGGTCTGCCACGATGTTTCTTCTGTAGTCTGTCATCTTTACCACCTTTTTTTCTTCTTCTATGCCGGGTGCCATATCCATGAGTTTGTCGTAGTTGCTGTCGTCCATAGCCACGATATAGTCGAATGTATAGAAATCTTCTTCTCGTACAGGACGCGAGATATGCGTGATGTCGTATCCGTGTCTTCTCGCATGCATGCGCATCCTGCAATCAGCCTCCTCGCCCTCGTGATAACCGATAAGTCCTGCTGAGTCAACGGTTATACAGTGTGTCATTCCGGCTTCTGCAACGAATCTTCTCATTATTGCTTCTGCCATAGGAGAGCGGCAGATATTCCCCAAACATACAAATAATATTCTTTTCATATAGCAAAGTTAAATAAAAGTTTTGAAATACGGAAATTTATAGCAAAAGTATTTACAGATTGATACACTTCCTTTGTCTGACGTTTTTTATTGCTTTGCATACTGATTTGAAGATATGGCATGATGAAGGAAGAGAAGTATGTAAATCCGTGGAAAGAAATTGGTCTTTCGGAATTACCATATGGTCTCGTTGATACGGATACTCCTTACATCTCATGTAATGATATGCGGTTTTTCTCAGAGGCATTTCTTCTTTCTTTTTGACACTAAGTTCACCCGTAGCGGATGGAATTTGATTAACATATTTAAGATTGGTTTACATTTGTTTGATTGTCGATTTTTTGACGTTTTGTTGATAAATAATTGATAATCAGTGAAATGCTATTTCAACAAGACGGTGCAGTTTCAGATGCAAAAGGTACAAGTTGGGACTAAAATAGGAAGTATTGATAATCAGTAAGTTATAAAATTGTTCATCTAAGATTCTTGTTTTTCGCTGCCGGAATCCGTTTTTGTTTTTCGTGGCATTGAAAAATCTGATTTCAAATTTTTTAAGAATTTAATTTGGACAATACCGGATTTCAGCCCGAAAAACGGACTTTCTCAAACCCGTTCACCTTGAAAATAAATTTTGTTCACCTTGAAAATGTTTTTAAAGTGCCTTTTAAACAAATTTTGTTCATCTTGAAAATTGACTTTCTTTGTACTCTTTTTTCAGGCAAAACATATGTAAATGTGAATAAATGTATTTTTTTAAGATGTGAATTATATTATTTTTACACTTGAGATTCAAGGCTTGAAAACGGTCTCAGAATCGCGTAAATGGAACTTTGGTAAGGTTCGGTTGATTTTATGCAATTCTGCGAAGGTCAGATTTTAACATTTTCAGATTGTCAGAAAAAGGCTGTAATTTATGACAAAATGAATATTGGAAAGTCTCTCGTAAGGGCGATTGTTGTGTGCTTGAAGTGATTTTTTTGCAGTTATTTTCACAGACTCCTCCGTCGCAAGCTCCCCAATTGCTCCTATTCCGCAATTGCC
>CAZKOB010000176.1:0-4646 GCA_964554265.1 uncultured Bacteroides sp.
AAAATAAATTTCGTTCACCTTGAAAATGTTTTTAAAGTGCCTTTTAAACAAATTTTGTTCACCTTGAAAATTTATTTTCAGCGTACTCTTTTTTCAGGAAAGACACACACGAATGTGAATAAATGTATCTTTTTTGAGACATAAATTACACTATTTTCACGTTTGGATTTCAAAGCCTGAAAACAGCCTCAGAATCGCACAAACGGAACTTCGGTAAGGTTCGGCCGATTTTATGCAATTCTACGAGCTCCGAATTTTAACATTTCAGACTGTCAATAAAAAGACCGCAATTTATGACAAATAGATGCGATGAGAAGTTTTTTTAGCGACACAATGACGAATCAGAATACAAGAACTTGCAAGATTGCCCACTTTTATAAGGCTTTCTTAAACCGAACTCACGTATTTTTATATAGGTCTTCATGGCTTTATGGTCAGCATGGCCCATCCATTACATATTGACAGAAGCAGGAATACCGAGCCGAAAGGCATTTACCATAAAAGTACGTCGCCCGGCATGTGTAGTTAATACTTCATGATTCGGAACCACCACCTCGGTACGTTGAGAACCGCAAAAGAAAACAATACGCACGGACACATCAAGTCCGGCAGCTTCCGCCGCTTCGTGAAGGTCGACATTCATTCGCTGATTACTTAACACAGGCATAGCGGCATCGTTCGGCAAAGGAACATAGCGTATTTGTCAAGAATTGCAAGCGTGTACTTAAAAAAACAGTTTCCAAATAAAATGAATGTTTGCAGGGCTTTTCCAAAAATTTTTACTATTTTTGCAGCGGAAAAGCAACAGATAAACTACTACATGAAAATCAAAAAATCCTTTCTGAAACCGGCAGCAATCTCTATACTCGCAATATGGGGGGCAATTTCAGGAGCAGAAGCACAAAGGCAGGAAGTACTGCTTACGGAAAACTGGAAATTTTCCCACAATGACAACGAGTCGCAGTCAAGAACAAATTTTGACGACAAGAAATGGCAGACAGTCAGCGTACCGCATGACTGGGCAATAGCCGGACCGTTCGACAAGGAAATAGACAAGCAGATGGTAGCAATCGAACAGAACGGAGAAAAGATACCGACCGAAAAGACCGGACGCTCAGGTTCTCTTCCGTGGATAGGATGTGGCTGGTACAGGACTCATTTCACCGTACCGGCAGAATATGAACGCGCCGTACTCAACTTCGACGGAGCAATGTCCGAACCGACAATATATGTCAACGGCGAGAAAGCCGGGGAATGGAAATACGGATACAGCACTTTCAATATCGATGTTACCCCTTATATATACAAAGACGGACGTGAAAACTGCTTGGCTGTACGTCTTGAAAACCTTGACCAAAGCAGCCGATGGTATCCGGGAGCAGGCATCTACCGTCCTGTCACTCTTATTATGACAGGAAAAACGGCCATTGAACAGTGGGGCATAAGCGCCAACACCCTTTCCATAGACCCAAATACCCAAACCGCTGTTGTAGAGTTCAGTGCGACAATTACCGGACACAAAGGACATGAACTCGCGGTGAAATTTGAAATAAATACGGGAGAAGGCAATGCCAACAAAACCGTTGTGACCTCGGCAGTGACAGATGACGGAAAAGCAAAATGTGTAAAGACATTATCCGGTATAAAATTCTGGTCACCGGAATCACCTGATTTGTACGGCCTTAGCGTCTCACTTATAGAACTCGGAGACGATGGCAAAGAAAAAGCGGTAATAGACAGGAAAACAGAAAAAATAGGCTTCCGCACTATAGAGGTCACCCCAGAGAAAGGATTTGCACTTAACGGCGAGAGCCACAAAATCAAAGGTGTATGCCTGCATCACGACCTCGGAATGATGGGTACTGCAATCAACAAGGCAGCTCTTGCACGCCAACTAAAACTGTTGAAATCAATGGGATGTGATGCCATACGCACAGCCCACAACATGCCTTCACAATGGCAAATGCAGCTGTGCGATTCCCTCGGCATGATGGTTATGGCAGAAAGCTTCGATGAATGGGTCTACGCAAAATGCAAGAACGGATATAACCGTTTTTACAAAGAATGGGTAGACAAAGACTTGACCCATCTTGTTCTTGCCAATCGCCTGCATCCAAGCATCGTGATGTGGAGTATAGGAAACGAAATACCGGAACAAGGCATGAAAGAGGGAGCAAAAATGACTCGCCACATGCAGGATGTAATCCATCATCTTGACCGCACTCGTCCTGTCACAGCAGGAATGGACCGTATAGACAACGCATTGTCTACAGGCTATGCACAGGTGATAGATATCCCCGGTATGAACTACCGCACACATAAGTATGAGATGGCCTACGAAAAACTCGGACAGGGATTTCTACTTGGCAGTGAGACAGCCTCGACAGTCAGTTCACGCGGTGTGTACAAATTTCCTGTAACAGACGAGAAAAACAAGACATACGATGACGGACAATGCTCAAGCTATGACCTTACGGCATGTTCATGGAGCAACATTCCGGAAGATGACTGGACATTGCAAGACGACAAACCGTGGGTAATCGGTGAATTTGTATGGACCGGATTCGATTATCTTGGCGAACCAAGCCCATACGATGAATACTGGCCATCACGCAGCAGTTATTTTGGAATATTCGATCTTGCAGGACTTCCTAAAGACAGGTATTACCTGTACCGCAGCCGTTGGAACACATCGGAACCGACAATTCATCTTCTTCCCCACTGGACATGGAACGGACGTGAAGGAGAAGTCACTCCGGTGTACTGTTACACCAACTACCCTTCGGCAGAACTGTTCGTAAACGGCAAAAGTCAGGGACGCATATCCAAAGACCCCCAAAAACTTATGGACCGATATCGTCTGCGCTGGAACGAAGTAAAGTATGAACCGGGAGAGATACGCGTTGTTGTCTATGATGAACGAGGGAAAAACGTCGGGGAACAGACAATAAAAACAGCAGGAGAACCAGATCATATAGAACTTGTCGCAGACCGTGGCTGCGAAGGAGGCAAGGTTTCCTATGCCGGCATGTGCCCAACAGACAATCCTGCATTCTTCACACTTGCTGAACCACTGAAGGCTGACGGACAGGACATGGCTTTCGTTTCAGTACGCATTGTAGACAAGAACGGTGTTCCTTGTCCGAATGCGTCAAACCAACTTACATTCAGCGTTAAAGGCGCCGGCACATTCAAAGGAGTCTGCAACGGTGATGCCACCTCGCTTGAAGTGTTCACCCAACCAACCATGAAAACCTTTCACGGAGAGCTTGTCATCGGCATACAGACAAAGGATACTCCCGGAGACATCACACTAAAGGTCAGCGGAAAAGGTCTCAAAGCCGCAAACCTCAAACTAAAGTCGCAGAACTGATAATTCCCCATAACTTATAACAACTCCGCAGACAATATGTGTAACGAATAATCGTCACACAGGGTCTGCGGAGTTTCCATTTTCTATAACTACAATCCAAACTAACAGGCAAGTATTGAAAATCACATTTTTTCTTCCTGCTCCAATAAAGAAGTAAGAAACAGTTGTACACACAGACCTTTTTGCAAGACAATCTGCAAATAGCATGTACACATATACTTCAAAGCGCCCCAAGTTTTTCTCTTCACCGGGCAATATAATCTGGCACAGATATTATATGCAGATTCTTATCTGCTTCCGATAAAAAGAAAGACCATCGACAATAAAACAAGTGCAAGATCGACCACTTTAGCCTTCAAATTCTTCTCACGGAAGACCATCGCGCCAAACAAGAAAGATACGATTACAGAGCCTCGGCGAATCATCGATACAATACTAATCATCGCACCGTCAAGACTCAAGCTGTAGAAATAGACAAAATCGGCGGCAGAAAGAAAGACCGATATAAGTATTATAGACCACTCCCAATGAAATGGTGTCGTCCGTTTCCGCGTAGGCATCCAAAGAATGAGCAGCATAGCTCCCATCATGAAAAACTGATATATATTGTACCACGACTGCACAGCCATCTTGTCAAGCCCTACCCCACCATTCTCAGGAGCCGCCATCAGATACTTGTCGTACAATCCGGAGAGAGCCCCAAGAATGTTGGCAGTCAAGACAAAAACTATCCATTTGTCATGCTTGAAATCAATCCCTTCCTTCTTACCTGTACGGCTTAGAAGATAGAGCGATACCATAGCCGTTATGACACCAATCCATTGAAACAGCGACAGGCGTTCACCGAAAAACGTCAATGCTCCGACCAACACCATGACCGGACGAGTCGCATTTATAGGTCCCACAATCGTGATGGGCAGATGCTTGATTCCAAAATATCCGAACAGCCAAGAAGAAAGAACAATCACAGACTTCAAAAGAATATACTTATGCTCCTCCCATCCATAGGTATGAGTGTAGAAAAGTGAATCCTCGCCCAGCATTCCATTCGCCGACAAAACAATGAACGGCAGGAAAATAAGTGACGAAAAAAGTGTGTTCAGCAATAACACCGGAATAACGGCATTACCATTCAGAGACTTCTTCTTGAACACATCATAGAATCCAAGAAGAAACGCTGACAGAAAAGCTAATATCAACCACATGAATCAGTGTATGAATTATAGTCAAAAAGAAATGGTTTGAGAATTTCCCAATCGAAAATTGAGAGTCA
>CAZKOB010000177.1:0-4633 GCA_964554265.1 uncultured Bacteroides sp.
GATTTTACGCGATTCTGCGAGCCTTGAATTTTAACATTTCAGATTGTCAGGAAAAACCCATAAATTATGACAAATAGATGAAATGAAGTGGGGAAACCGGGCTGATTTATGAATACCATCAGAGGATAGTGGGAATCTTCGATGAGAACGTTTTGGGGACATGATGACGAAGTCAGGAAAAAATATACAGGCTGATGACGGCCTGTATACTAAGTGCTTTAGAATATGCCACCGGAGTTTCCGGAAGTTGTCCGAGGTTGTCGCCTTTTGACGGATCAGGTATTGTCCTGAATCCTGACTGTATATTTCTTTAAGCTTTAAGACCGGCTTTCAGGGAACGGATTACGGCAGAGTTGAAATTGGCATGGTCGAGTTCGTTCAGTCCTTTTATCGTAATTCCTCCGGGAGTTGTCACTTTGTCTATTGCCGCTTCAGGGTGCATACCTGTTGATTTTAGTAGTGTGACGGCGCCCTGCATAGTTTGTAGTGCAATTTGGAGGGCATCTTTCGGATAGAATCCCATTTCGACTCCGCCTTCCATCTGTGCGCGCAGATAGCGCATGACGTATGCTATGCCGCATCCTGCCATCATCATTCCTGCTCCCATGAGTCGTTCTTCGCACATCTGGACACTTCCTATTGCTTGGAACACTTTTTCTATCTCTGACACTTTTTCTTGCGAAACCCCTCTCGCCGCAGATATGAAAGTCATACTTTCGCAATATTCGGCTGCAATGTTCGGCATTACATAAAAGATGGAGGGCACTCCTTTGTGGCGGCCTGTTCTCTCATTGCCTTGATAGTGTTCTGTGAAATTGCCGGAAAAAGGGTCGTCTTCGACACTCTTGTCTGCAAAATCGTAGGCTATATCATGTCCTAATTTATATTCAAAACATTTAATCAGGGTTTCTGTTGAAATTCCGGCTGCCACAGAAACCACAACCTGTCTTTTGTAATCGAGCGAATCCTTTATTTCTGCCACAATATCATCTATAAGCCATGGTTTGACGGCCAGAACGACTATGTCGGCTTCTTGTACCGCCTCTGTATTGTCGAGTGAAGTATGGATTTCCGGAAAATCTTTCTTTATTTTGTCCAATGTCCGTTGAGAGTGGGCTGTAACCGTTATCTCATATTTCTCGGCATCTGTCCGTCCTGACTTTGCCCATCCTTTGGCCAGCGCTCCGCCCATATTGCCGGCTCCTATAACCGTTATTTTCATAATGTATGTTTCTTGTTGAGCGGATATTTATCGTCCGCTGATTCCGTTGATGTTTTTATTGGCTTTTTATAATTCGGTTTCTCCTTCCACATAATTGTCCATGAACATGTTTTCACCGTCGAATACACAATATGTGAACAGGCTTATCCATTCGCCGAGAATCATGATTCGGCTTGATTTGGTTAATATCAGGTCAAGGTCTATATGCCTGTGCCCGAACATGAAATAGTTGATGGATGGATGGGTCTTCAGATACTCCTTGGCAAAGAGTACAAGCCCTTCCTTGTCCTCGCCCATATAGGCCGGTTCCTTGCCGTCCTCGCGCTTGAGTCTGCTGTGTTTTGCCCATTCCATGCCGAAGTTGATGAACCAATGAGGATGGATCATTTTAGCGATGGTGCGCAATGTACGGCTTTTGAAGCAGGTGAACATCAGCCGGGTTTTCCAATTCCGGTCCTGATAATCCAGTCCGTCGCCATGAGCGATGAAAAACTCCTTGCCGCATAGTTCGCATGTATATGGTTCGCGATGGAGGATTACTCCGCATTCTTTCACAAGGTAATCTCCACACCACTGGTCATGGTTGCCTTGAAAAAAGTGAATCTCGACTCCCATGTCTGTCAGTTCGCTTATTTTGCCCAGAAAGCGTGTATACCCTTTCGGCACCACATCGTCATATTCAAACCAGAAGTCGAACATGTCTCCGAGCATATACACTGCTTCCGCCTTATGCTTTATGGCATCAAGAAAGTTCACCAGTCTTCGTTCTTGAGTTCGGCGATGAGGTATTGCACGTGAACCAAGATGTGCATCTGATATGAAATAAATGCTTTTCATCCTTCCTTTTTTAGTCTGTTTTTTAGTCTTTTTCTTCTACATAAATCCGAGGTCAAGCTTGGCTTCTTCGCTCATCATGTCCTTGTTCCATTCCGGCTCGAATACAAGATTTATATTTGCTTGTTTCACTCCGTGTATCGAATCCAGCTTCTGCTGTATGTCTTCAATGATGAAGTCGGCTGCCGGACAGTTCGGGGCTGTCAGCGTCATGTCCACATTGATTTCGAAATCATCTGTAACTTCTATCTTGTATATAAGTCCGAGGTCATAAACATTGACCGGTATTTCCGGATCGAAGACGGTCTTGAGCATTTCCACCGTCTTTTCTTCAATTGTATATTTTGTTATTTCTTCTGTCATGTCGATAGTTCCTTTTTTCTGTTTCTGAAATTTTTGTCTTTTTATATTCTGCCTTCATCCGCAAAACTATAGTATTTGCCGTCAGTCACTATGATATGGTCTATCAGTCTTATGCTCATCAGTTTGCCTGCGGCACAGACTTTTTCCGTCAGTCTGATGTCGTCATTGCTTGGGCGGCATGAACCTGAAGGATGGTTGTGAACAAGAATGAGGCACGTGGCATCTGCGAGTAGTGCTTCTTTCATCAATATTCGCACATCGACAGACGTTTCGGTCATTCCTCCCATGCTTATTTTTACTCGTTTCATAAGCCGTGCGCTGTTGTTCAGCATCAATGCCCAGCATTCTTCGTGTGTAAGGTCGCGCATCAGCGGAAGCATATATTGGTATATCTGTGCTGAGTCGCGAAACTGTTTTACGTCTGCGAACGAATCTTCTTCCGAACGTAGCCTGCCTATTTCCGCTGCTGCTTTTAATGTGACAGCCTTTGCCTCTCCTATTCCGTTGTAACTCATGAGTTCCGCTACGGACATGCGGCTGAGGCGGCTCAGCTTGTTGTCACAGTCGCGTAGTATATCGGTCATCAGTTCTACGGCTGATTTTCTGGATGTGCCGGAACCGATCAGTATGGCAAGCAATTCCGCTTTTGTAAGTGCATCAGCCCCTTTCGCAAGCAGCTTCTCTCTTGGACGGTCTTCTTCTGCCCAGTTCTTTATGCTTGTTTTGCTTCCGTTCGCCGCATCTTGTTGCTGCTCGTCGCTGTTGAAAGGCTGGAATGACTTTCTAATCATAGAAGTTCTTTTCGTAGGCGGAAAATTCACCTTTGTTCATTACGCACCGTTCCCACCATGCTTTGATAAATCCCAGGCCATAACCGAACAGTTGTACGAAAGCTGCTTCTACGGAAAGAAATCCGATGACCGCACTGTGGTTCTTTATCGCAGCGTCTGTGAATATCATCAGGATGTATAACACCAAGGGAAGCAGAGGCAATGTCCACCATCCTATTGTTGTATGGCCGAACGGAATGCCGCCTACTGCTGTGAAACGCAGAACTGCCGCGAAAAGTATGAGCAGGATTACTGTCACTGTGAATGCCATAGGGAGCAGATGCACCAGTTTCATCGAACCGGGGTGCTTTTTGTGAAGATTTATTCTTGCTATGCCGGAATTGAACACCTGTTTGAAGAACTTGTCGAGATCTGTCCTCCGTTTATGCCATACCCATGCCTCCGGAAACAGACGACAGACGTAGTTGCCCTTGAAGATTCTCAGGCTGAAATCAATGTCTTCGCCGAAGCGCATTTTTGAGAATCCTCCGAGTGCTTCGTATACACTGCGCTTCACTCCCATATTGAATGAGCGTGGATAGAACTTGTCTAACTTCTTCTTTCCGCCTCTTATGCCTCCAGTAGTGAAGAACGATGTCATCGAGTAGCTTATCGCCTTCTGTATCGGAGTGAACGAAGAGTGTGCACGGTCCGGTCCTCCGAATGCGTCGCAAGGATTTTCTGAAAGCTCCTTGTCTATGGCGGCTATATAGCCTTCCGGCAGGACACAGTCGGAATCGAGTATGATGACATAGTCTCCTTGTGAATGTTCTACACCATAGTTACGCGAAGGGCCTGGTCCGGAATTAGGTTTGGAATAATATTTTATGTCCAATTTTTTCTGGCTGATATATTGGTTCACCACATCTTTGCATGGGACGGAGGAACCGTCTTCAACGACAATAACCTCAAAATCCTTCAGGTTTTGTTGTGTCAGACTTGCGAGAAGTTCGTCAGCTTCGTCCGGACGATTGTATACAGGAATTATGATTGAATATTTCATTTCCCTTGTTTGTTATATAGTGTGCACAAAGATAAGGATTTTTAAGTATATAGATTTGAGAATCTGTTTGATTTTTCTTCTTGGGTGTTACTTTCTTAAAACCGAACTTGAGTAGGCAATGCAAAACAGTGTTTTTTTTTGCTGGTGTGTTCATAGACTTATCTTGTGGTTCTAAGCAGATGTATTCACAGACTCCTCTTGTAAATCTTGTGGTTGTAAGTGGCTGTATTTACAGACTCCTATCGTGATTTTGATGGTTCAGAGTAGGTGGATTCACAGACTCAGCTTATAATTCTTATGGTTGTAGGCTGGTGTATTCACAGACTCCTCCGTCGCAAGCTCCCCCAATTGCTCCTATTCCGCAATTGCCCCTAACTTAGG
>CAZKOB010000178.1:0-4545 GCA_964554265.1 uncultured Bacteroides sp.
CCTCCCCTAAGTTAGGGGAGGTGGCGCGAAGCGACGGAGGAGTCTGTGAAAACAACCTGTAAAACACTGTGAAACCAACAGCTTGCAACCATAATGATTTTTCCAACCGAGTGTCAGGAAAAATATGCATTATGCTTTTCCGTGTCTTGAAGTCTCTACGATTTCGCTGAATACTTGTTTCCTTTGAATGTAGAACTTCCATAGAAGTGAGAAATTTTTCCGTTCCCTTATCCTTTCCTTTATGCCACGTGAAAGGTTACGCCTTCTGTCAGCTGCAAAATCTTTCTTTATTTTCCGGAATTCTTTGTTGGCGCGTAATACGGCACGGAAATTTCCTGTTTCCCCTTTAAGAAGGAACACAAATGCGGCGAGCAGGTCGAGCCATAGTTTGGCGAACATGACCCTGTGCAGGTCTTCTTCAGGAAGGTTTTTGTAAAGCATCAGAAGATTGTTCCTGAAATTAAGGAAAGTCTTTCTCGGATTGTCTTTGTTGAGCGTGGCTCCTCCGAGATGGTAGGCTGTACTTTCAGATACACATACAATCTCTTTGCCCAATGTGCGCATCCTCCAGCATAAATCGATTTCTTCCATATGTGCGAAGAATCGTCCGTCCAGTCCGCCTGCATCCCAGTAGTCTTGTGCTCTTACCATCAAGGCTGCTCCTGTTGCCCAAAGAAGTGGCACTGTATCATCGTATTGTCCGTGGTCTTTTTCCACAGTTCCGAACACTCGTCCGCGGCAGAACGGATACCCGTATTTGTCGATGAACCCTCCGGCTCCTCCTGAATATTCAAATTCATCAGGATGCTTAAGCGACAACAGCTTAGGTTGGCACGCTCCCGTGTTGGGATGTTTGTCCATATAGTCAAGCATAGGATTTACCCATCTTTTCTGTCGTATCTCCACATCCGAATTAAGCAAAAGAAAATATTCCGCTTCTACTTGTCTGAGTGCCTGATTATATCCTTCTGCAAATCCGTAATTCTTGTCCAAAATAATGGTGCGGAGAGATGGAAACTCTTCGTGCAGCATGTCTATGGAACCGTCTGTGGAACCGTTGTCTGCAACGATTACTTCTACACTTTCCATGTCTGAACATTCAATTACCGACGGCAGATACTTCTGCATCATGGCTTTTCCGTTCCAGTTTAATATGACGATTGCTAATTTAAGCATGTGTTTGTGTGTTCAAGTTTGAAAAGCTGCTTGTCTTTTTTTATATTTATGACTTATGGCAGCTGGAATGCCTAAAGTGTGGTGTCTGAAAGAATCTCTCCTTTCAGTGCATCGTGGTCGCCGCTGAAATCTCCGAGTCTCACATTCATTATATGGTTGTCAAGTTCCGGTGTATTTGGAATTTCAACGCGGATGTAGTTGTCGGTAAAACCATACATGGGTTTTGACTTTGAGGAGGTATGCTCAAACAGTACGGGACGTACACAACCGATATGAGATGCATAGAAGTTGTGCAATTTCTGTTCGGACAATGCCAGAAGCCGTTGGCTCCGTTCATGTTTTACTTCCGGACTCACAATGTATGGGATTTCAAGGGCTTTGGTACCCGGACGTTCTGAATAGCTGAATACGTGCAGTTGGCTCACATCAAGATTTTCGATGAAACGATAGGCGTTTTCAAAGAACTCGTCCTTCTCGCCACGAGTTCCGACGATGATGTCTACTCCGATAAACGCATGAGGCATGAGAGACTTTATCTTGTGTATCTTTTCTGCAAAGAGATGGGTGTCATAGCGGCGGTGCATCAGTTTGAGCACATCATCGGAACCGCTTTGCAACGGTATGTGAAAATGCGGCATGAAAGCGCGCGAATGGGATACATACTCTATGATTTCGTCTGTCAGCAGGTTCGGTTCTATAGATGAAATCCTGTAGCGCTCTATTCCTTCCACTGCATCAAGGGCTTTTACAAGTTCAAAGAAATTTTCTCCGGTACTGTGTCCGAAGTCTCCGATATTCACACCGGTAATGACAATTTCTTTGCCTCCTTCGGCTGCCACATCGTGTGCCTGTCTGACTAAGGATTCGATGCTTCCGTTGCGACTGCGTCCGCGAGCGATTGGTATGGTGCAGTATGTGCAATAGTAGTTGCATCCGTCTTGCACTTTTAAAAAATAGCGTGTACGGTCTCCGCGTGAGCATGACGGAGCAAAGGAACATATGTCGGCTGTTTTGACGGTAATGACGGAACGGCATTCTTTTTCCGTCATCTTCTGTATGATATATTGTATGATTTCGCCTTTTTGTTCAGCTCCAAGCACAAGGTCCACCCCTTGCAGGGCTGTTATCTGTGTCGGTTGCAGTTGGGCATAGCATCCTGTCACCACGACGAATGCCCCCGGGTGCGACTTGACCATTCTGTTGATGGCCTGACGGCACTTGTGGTCTGCAACTTCAGTGACTGAGCATGTGTTCACGATGCAGATGTCCGCCTTTTCGCCTTTTTCCGCTTTTCTCACACCGTGTCTGGACAGCATAAGTCCGATTGTGGAAGTTTCGGCAAAGTTTAATTTGCATCCGAGTGTGAAGAACGCTGCCTTTTTACCTTGAAGAATACTTGTATCTATCATTTTTATAGTGAAATTCTACAGGAATGCCCCTGTCTTGAATGTTCTTTTCTGCAAAAATATTGAGAAATGTTGACATATAAAAATTGAAAATTCCATTCTTCTGTTTTTTTTATAACTTTGTTGCATGAAACAGATTTTATTATTGTCAACTGTGGCTTTTGCGCTTGCTGCACAGGCACAGGAAAGAACGATGGAGGTAAGTGTTTCCAATACTTGGAAGCATGCAAAGACTGATGAACCGGTGGTTCTGAAGTTTTCGGAGTTAAAGAACCTGAAGTTTGATGTCAGCTCTGCTGTTGTCACTCTTGCCGGAAAGGAAATCCCGTGCCAGCTCGATGACATGGATGGTGATGCTCATGCTGACGAACTTGTTTTTCTTGCTGATATAGATGCAGGGGAGACACGGAAGTATATCGTAACATTGTCGGCTTCCGGCAAGCAGAAGGAGTATGCTGCACGTGTGTATGCTGACATGATGCTTGACGACAAGAAAGGCAGGCATCCGTTTGTCACATGTGTCGAAACTCCCGGAAATAGCTATATCTATAGCGACTTGTATCATCATGGAGCTGCTTTTGAGTCTGAATTTACAGGTTACAGGATCTATTTTGACAAGCGGCAGAACATTGACTTGTATGGCAAGTGCCGTTATAGGCTTGAGCTTGCGGATACTCATTTCTACACCACAGCCGTACAGAAGACCGACGGATATGGCAATGATGTGCTTTGGGCGGGTAATAGCGTTGGTTGTGGAACTCTCAAGTTGTGGGACGGGAGTGCTCCTGCCGACTTTGAGAAGTTGCGCACAAGAGGCCAGCGTATCGTGGCATCCGGTCCTCTGCGCACGGTTGTTGAGGTAAAGGATATAGCGGTCGAGACAGCGAAGGGTGATGTGGTCAATGTGAAACAATACTACACTCTTTATGCCGGACATCGTGAATGCGAAGTGAAGGTAATGCTTGATGCTCCGGCAAGAGGCGGTATTTTTTGTACGGGAGTGCAGAAAGTGGGGGCTGCTCCTGAAGGCATGACGCGTGATGATGGGATTGCTGCTTCATGGGGGATAGACTATCCGGATATGGGCAACAAGGACCTGTTTCCGCCGGAAGCTGTGGGATTGGCAGTATATGTACCTGTGGAATATATTGGTCAACAACTTACTGACGCTCTTAATTATTTGTATGTTATAGGAGATAAAGAGACTACATCGTTCAATTATTTTGTTACATTTTGTGCTGACAAGGAGTACGAAGGCTTTCATTCTGCGAAAGACTGGTTCGCCTCTCTTGATGAGTGGAAGGATATGTTGCAGCATCCTGTAAAGGTGAAGGTGAAGTAAATGTTTTGTGTGATTTTGCAGTTGTATTCATAGATTTCTCTTGTAAATTTTGTGGTTGTAAACTGGTGTATTCACAGATTCTTCTTGTTATTTTGATGATTTAAAGTAGGCGTATTCACAGACTCCTCCGTCGCTTCGCGCCACGCCCTCCGTCGCAAGCGACGGAGGAGTCTGTGAGGACAACAGCAAAAGTTGCTGTCTTTCTTAGAAACATTTCTTCTTTCTTTTTGACACTAATTCCACCATTGCAAACGGAACTTTATTAACATAATTAAGGTTCGTTTACATATGAATAATTGCCGAATTTCCGAAGTTTTATTGATAAACAATTGATAATCAATAAAATACTATTTTAGTACAACAGTGCTGTTTTAGGTGCAAAAGGTACAAGTAGTAACAAAAATAGGATGCGTTGATAATCAGCAAGTTATAAAATTATGGGCATAAGATTCCTGTTTCCCACTACCAAAACCCATTTTTGTTTTTCGTAGCATTGAAAAATCCGATTTTGACTTTTTAAGAATTCAAATTCGTCAATGTCAAAATTTGCCCCGAAAAACGGACGGTCTCAAACTCGTTCACCTTGAAAATAAATTTCGTTCACCTTGAAAGTTTTTTTAC
>CAZKOB010000179.1:0-4292 GCA_964554265.1 uncultured Bacteroides sp.
TAAGGGAGTTCCGGAAATGTTGAGGATAAAATCGGTTGTACTTCAAAGGGTGTGGAAAACTTAAAAGCCTGTCCGATAACCGCATGCACTTCCAAGCCACGTGTTAATCTTCTGTTGTGTCAAAATTGAATCATAAACAACGATGTGCTGATTTTCAGCACTTCACAAACGAAATGTTTTCGAATGAAACACTCGGATTTATTCTTCGTATGTGTACTTCTGCCAAGACAGGAGGTGTGAAATCATACGTTTGCGTCTTGTACCGTAATTCAGGCCAATTAGTATTCATATAGGTAATAGTCACTATGAATACAAACAATAGAAAAACGGGAGAAACCGGTATTCCATACTGTAATTTTGCACTCGAATTAAGTTTTCAACAAAAATCACAAAATATGAGTACATCATTATTGGTCTGGTCGCTGACTGTCTCTGCTGTTGCCATTGTGGTAATTATAGCCATTATCAGCAAAATTAAACACACCTTTCAGAAAGGCAAACATAGCCATCATTGTCTAGAGTGGGGTTCGGAACGGGAAATGTTCTTTATTCCGGGAGATCCAGACCCTAAAAAGCCTTTTTCCGAAGATTACGAAGATTGAGGATTTATGACAGATACTACCATGAGTCTCCGGGAAATGTGCTTGTTCATATCCCGTTATGGCTCCTACCTTTTAGCTTCCGGAGCCACTTGCATTCGGTTGGAAAACAATATCAGACGCATCGTCGGCAGATATGGCATGAAGGTTGAAACCACTGTGTTGCTCCGTCACCTCCATGTATATGTTACCGATGGGAACACAGGCGATATGATCACATCCATTGAGACTGTGCCCAATACCGGAATCAATTTTGCGCGAAACACAGAATTGAGCAGGTTGAGCTGGGAAATTGCAGATAAAAAGATTGGTTTCAAGGATGCTGAGCGAAAGTTGAATGAAATCATAGCTACTAAACCGAGTGGCGAATGGGCCATATTGTTCCTTGTTCCATTTGCAAACGCCTCCTTCTGTAGGCTTTTTGGCGGAGATGTCACAGCTATGATTGTCGTATGGATTGCGACATTTGCAGGATATTATGTAAAGACACTCCTGCTGAGGCGGAAATGTGACATGAGAATCACATTTATTGTTTGTGCGTTTGTGTCATCCATCTTTGGCACTTCGGATATGTTGTTTTCGCTTGGGACAACTCCTGAAGTAGCTATCGGAACGAGCATTCTCTATCTTGTTCCCGGCATTCCTTTTATCAATTCTTTCAGTGATTTGCTCTATAGGCATTATCTATGTGCATTCAGCCGCTTTTTAGATGCAATGGTCCTCACATGTTGCCTCTCGCTGGGTCTTTGTGCAGGAATGGCATTGATGAAAGCAAGTATGTTTTAGATTTTATGATAGCAGAATTTATACAAGACGGTTTATTTGCGGCAATAGCGGCTATCGGATTTGCCTCTATCAGCCTTCCACCCCGGCGGGCTTTTGCGTACTGTGGCGTCATTGCTGCAGTGGGACACTCTGCACGTTATATACTGATGAGCCCCTTAGCGGAGGTACACATCATACCGTCGACCCTGATAGCGTCATTTCTTGTCGGTCTGATGTCGGTACTGATATCCCACTTTTCAAAAATTCCTCCGGAGACTTATCTAATTCCATCGCTTCTCCCCATGATACCCGGTATTTATGCGTACAAGACCTTTGGTGGTTTGGCATTGTGTTTGTTGTCTGATACAGAAGAAACATTCAATCATGCCTTCTATTTATCGAGCTATAACGGTGTGATGTGTTGTTGTTTGTTATTGTGTATGGTTATTGGTGCTGTCTGCCCAATTTTTCTATTGGGACGCATTTCATTCCAAGCCACACGATGAAATATATAGGAACAAATTGGAAAAGTAACTGTTTTATCTTTTAAATAGAAGAATCGATGGAACTGCGTCAACTTAGATATTTCGTGGAGGTTGCGGAAAAGCTGAATTTTTCTGAAGCTGCCAAGACACTTTTTGTTACCCAGAGTACACTTTCCCAACAAATAAAACAGCTTGAAGATGAGCTCGGAGAGTCTCTTTTCACACGGAGCAGCCATAGCGTGGCTCTTACTGAGGCGGGAATGATGATACTTGAGAATGCTAAACAGGCGATTTATGAAGCGGATCTTTGCGCTGTGCGTATAAATGACCTTAATCATCTGGCTGCAGGCCAACTGAACATCGGTGTCACATATTCGTTCAGCCCGATTTTGACTGAGACCATTCTTTCATTCAGGAAAATGTATCCGAAGATTAAATTGGATATATACTACAAACCGGTGAATGAACTCATAGAGTTGCTATATGAGAGAAAGGTGGATTTTGTGCTTGCATTCAGACCGACAAAAGATATGGAGGGTATCGAATCCCATATTTTGTTTCAAAACAGACTTGCGGCAGTGGTCGGTACTCATCATCCTCTGTCACGGCAGGAGATTGTCTCCTTGAATGATCTTGAAAAATATGAACTCGCGTTGCCGTCAAAAGGTCTTCAAGCCCGAAATTCATTTGACGAGATTTTACCTCCGGGCAATAATCTGAAAGTAAAAATTGAACTTAACGAAGTGAACATCTTGCTTAATCTTGTCAGACAGGGATTGCTTGTCACTGTTCTTGCCGAAGCAACCACTTATAACGAACACAACGTCCGAGCCATCCCGCTCTCTTTGCCCGACAACGAGATGGATGGATGCGTGCATATCTTGAAGAAAGCCTATCGCAAGAAATCCATGCTTGAGTTTATTCGTCTTTTAAGCGAGTCCATAGCAGTGAGGCAGCGACAGAACTCGTGGCTTTAACCGGAAACCTGTCAATTCTGATGAAATTCTGTGGAAAAGTCCGCAGCACAAATAAGATATTTGGGATATATCCGTTGCTCCAGAGGAGAGGAAAGCCGAATGATTCCGAGGCGGTCTTTTCAAGGTCGAAACCGTAGGCTTCGAGGGAAGTAGGGACAAGGTCGGGATGCCGGCACGGCTGGTTGTCAAGCCGGGATGTATTCTGAATTCGTCATCGTGTCACAAAAAGAATCCTCATCGTATCTGCTTGTCATAAATTACGGGCTTTTTTTGACAATCTGAAATGTTAAAATTCAAGCCTTCGTAGAATCGCATAAAATCGGCC
Organism: uncultured Bacteroides sp.; assembly: GCA_964554265.1. Classification (GTDB taxonomy): domain Bacteria; phylum Bacteroidota; class Bacteroidia; order Bacteroidales; family Bacteroidaceae; genus RGIG8745. The sequence goes on from CAZKOB010000179.1 coordinate 3,152, forward strand.
GAACCCGACTGAAGTTCCATTTGTGCGATTCTGAGGCCGTTTTCAGACCTTGAACCCCAAGTGTAAAAATAATATAATTTGCATTTTAAAAAGATACATTTATTCACATTCGCGTGTGCCTCGTTTGAAAGAAGAGTACGCCGGAAATAAATTTCGTTCACCTTGAAAATGGTTTTAAAGTGCCTCGTAAAAAATTTTTCAAGGTGAACGAAATTTATTTTCAAGGTGAACGAGTTTGAAAACGTCCGTTTTTCGAGCTGAAAATTAGTATTGTCCCCAATTAATTCTTAAAAAAACAAAATCGGATTTTTTCAATGCCACGAAAAACAAAGGCGGATTCCGGATGCGAAAAACGAGAGTCTTGGACAAATAAATTCGTAACTTACTGATTATCAGTACGTCCTATTTTATCCCAAACTGTACCTTTTGCACCTAAAACCGTATCGTTTTATCAAAATAGCATTCTATTGATTATCAATTGTTTATCTATGAAGCTTCAAAAATTCAACAATCGGATGAATGTAAAAGAACCTTAATTATGTTAATAAAACTCCGTTTGCTATGGGTGGACTTAGTGTCAAAAAGAAAGAAGAAGTAGCATATAGGAAACGCCTGCCCGGAACTGTGCCTGTTGTATCAGCCCGTCAGTGTGACTTCATGTGTCCCTGCAGAACCGGAAACGGGTGAAATATCCGGCCACTCGTTCGTTATGACGGCCTGCCATCGCGTGTGCTTGTGAAGTTAAGGGTTACTTTCGGGTTTGATTCTGAAGATAAGGTAAACCCTTCTTCCGTTCGCCGTCATATGTAATATTCCACCATCTCGACCAGGCCTGCGCGCACTGCATATCTGGTAGCCTCGTACACATTATTTATACCCAGTTTTCTGAATATGTTCTTTTTGTGGGTGATAATGGTATGAACACTTGATGTCCTTTCCAAAGCAATTTCCTTCACTGATTTTCCACGTGCTACCAATTTGAGGATATCCGTTTCCGTGGCGGTGAGGACGGAATGTTCCTCCTGTTTGCAGGAATTGCTTACCAGCAGATTGGTTATCTGGTGACAAAGGAAACGCTCTCCTCCGGCCATACATATCAATGCGGAGCGGATTTCCTCGCCGGAATTCTCCTTAAGAACCA
>CAZKOB010000180.1:0-4241 GCA_964554265.1 uncultured Bacteroides sp.
CTTGACTTTCTTATTTACCGGGCATAAAAAATCGCGTTTTTTATGTACCTTTGCATCGTTATTATGAACTCGCATTTATGGATGACTTTTTTGCTCGTAAACTTTTGCTTTGGTATGAAGAGAACCGCAGGTTTCTTCCGTGGAGGGACACACACAATCCTTATGTGATATGGATATCCGAGATTATTCTTCAGCAGACTCGTGTGGCTCAGGGATATGATTATTTTGTGCATTTCATGGAACGCTTTCCTGATGTAGAAACGTTGGCTCGGGCAGAAGAAGACGAAGTGCTGAAATGTTGGCAAGGGCTGGGCTATTATTCCAGAGCGCGCAATTTGCATGTTGCTGCGCGTCAGATTGTGGCTTATGGCGGTTTCCCCGAAAATTATCAGGACATCCGTGCTCTGAAAGGAGTAGGCGATTACACGGCTGCCGCTATTGCTTCTTTTGCGTTTGGACTGCCCTATGCTGTGGTGGATGGTAATGTCTACCGGGTGCTGTCCCGATATTTCGGTGTGACGGAACCGATAGACACCGTTGCGGGGAAACGGTATTTTGCGAATCTTGCGCAGTGCTTGTTGCCAAAGGGGAGGGATGGGGCGGATTATAATCAGGCTGTCATGGACTTTGGGGCTTTGCAATGCGTCCCTCGTTCACCGGAGTGTACGGCTTGTCCTCTCGCGGATGGTTGTGAGGCTTTTCGGTCTGGCAGGATACAGGATTTTCCTGCAAAGTCCAGATCGCTCAGGATGTCAGAGCGGTATTTGCATTATATCTATATACAAGTCGAGGGAGAGACGGCCTTGTTTCGAAGAAACAGGAAGGATATATGGAAGGGATTATATGAACCTTTTCTTATTGAGACTGACAGCTTGTGTTCTTTTGAAGAGTTGGTCAAGAGCGGTTTGCTGCCTGCTTTTGCGCAGGACAAGGGTGCGGTATGGACTGTTTTGGAGGAGAATGTACGGCATCAACTTACTCATCGGACATTGATCTGTAACTTCTACAAGCTTGATTTGACAGAAAAACCGGATGCCGGACTTTTTGCAAATGAGGTACGTTGGGTGAAGCTTGAGAATATTTCGGATTATGCGTTTCCGCGTCTGGTTTCCATGTTGTTTGAACGGCATGGCATGATAGAGTAAAAAGCAGAAATCCATTCCCTGTTTTTTCTTTGAAGGAGAGTGTAAGGAATGGATTTCTGCGAAGGTCATAATGACGAACTGTGACTATTTTACATATATGCTGCGTCGCATTTTTATGTCGTTTGAAGCCCTTCCTATCTGAATTTCAAATTCTCCGGTTTCTACGGTGCGTTGCAGACACTCATTGTATAAAGCCAGTTCGTCGATAGGAATGGAGAGCTCTATGTCTGCCTGTTTGCCGGCCTTAAGATTGATTTTCTTGAATGCCTTTAACTGTTGTATCGGGGTCAGGACAGAACTGTACTTGTCCCTTACGTATACCTGCACCACTTCCTTGCCTTCACGGTTGCCAGTATTTCTCACCGTTAGTCTGATGTTCAGTTCTCCTTCAGGCGAAAAGATGGTGTCGTTGAGTTGCAAGTTGTCATACTCAAAGTTGGTATAACTCAGTCCGTATCCGAAAGGCCAGAGAGCATACGGCTTTTCGAAGATGTAATGTCCGTTTGGTTCTTCGTAGCTCCCTCCTTGATCGAAAACCTGTTCGCGGTCTGTAGGATAGTAGTTGTAGAAACAGGGAACATTGCCTGTACTGCGTGGAAATGATACGTTCAGGCGCCCGGATGGATTAACCTTTCCGAACAGCACGTCTGCCATTGCACTTCCCTGTTGTTCTCCGCCGTAGAATTGTAGAACTACGGCATCTGCATTTTCTTTTGCCCAGGTCATGACGAGCGGTTTGCCGGTAATCAATACTACAATTACAGGCTTGCCTGTCGCTTTTACTGCTTTCAGCAATTCAAGCTGTTTTCCGGGAAGCTCAAGCGACGACAGGTCGAAGCCTTCTCCTGAAGTTACTTTTGCCGCTTTGGCATTTCTTCCTAACCACAGGCTTCGGGTGCCTACGGCTACAATGGCAATATCGCTTTGAGAAGCAAGCTGCACGGCTTTGTCTATCCCTTTGTCGTCTTGGCTCCACCAGTCACAGCCTTCCTGATGGCGCAGCTCGATGTCTTTTCCTACAAGTTGTTTGAGACCGTCAAGCAGTGTGACGCATTCATGATGGTCTTTTTCTATCCATCCGTAATCTCCGGCGACACCATAGTCGCTATTCGGACCGAGAACGGCAATAGACTTGTATTTCTTGGAATCGAGAGGAAGAATGTGGTTCTTGTTTTCCAGCAGAACGATACTTTCGTCTGCCACTTCCTTGGCTAATGCGACATGTTCCTTGCATCTTACGATTTTGTCCACCTTGTCCGGTTGTCCGTAGGGGTCTTCAAACAAGCCGAGTTTGAATTTGGCTGTAAGTATGCGACGGCATGCGCGGTCTATGTAAGATTCATCGATGATGCCGCGTCTTACCTGCTCTTCAAGTGTGCTGTAAGCCCAATCCCATACGTCCATGTCTACTCCTGCAATGAGTGAGCGCTGGGCTGCTTCTTCTGAACTCCGGGCGGAATAGTGGAATACGCGTAAGCGATCTACCGAGCCCCAGTCGGAATAGACAAAACCTTTGAAACCGAGTTCTCCTCTCAGCAAGTCTGTCATGTAATACGATGAACCGCTTACCGGTATGCCATCGTATGCGCTGTAACAACTCATAATGGCAATGGGATCGGCTTCTTTAATCACTTTGGCAAACGGATACATATAAAGGTTGCGCATTTCGCGTTCTCCGCCTGCAACGTATGCACAATTCAGACCTCCTGTTGGCGAGCCGTGAGCTACAAAGTGCTTCGGCATACATCCTACGCCTTGGGCTTGGGAGCCTTTGACGAAGGCTATGCCCATTTGTGAGATAAGGTAAGGATCTTCTCCGAATGTTTCTTCTACGCGCCCCCATCTCAGTTCGCGTGCAATGTCGAGTACTGGCGACAATAATTGATGTACTCCGATGACGCGTGCTTCCTTGCCTATTGCATTTGTCATTCTCCGGATAAGTTCCGGATTGAATGTCGCTCCTTGGGCTATTGCTTGTGGAAATATGGTACATCCGTTTTGCAGTACACCGTGAATGCCTTCAACGGATGTGAGCGCAGGAATGCCCAGACGGGTGTGCTCTGCCATGTAATGGTGGGTGCGGTCGAATATCTCGGCGGCTTCTGCCGCCGATTTGCTCATTTCGTGCGTGGTTCCCGTACTTTCGCCTTTATATGTGCTTTCCATTGCGTCAGGATCGCTTGTTGAGTTGTTCTGTAGCTGCAACACTTTTTCATGAAGTGTCATTCGGCGAAGCAGGTCGTTTACACGGATTTCGATAGGTTGTGTACAGTCCTTGTACAACATTCTTTCTTTCGCTTCCGTCTTGTTTGCTGAAAGCACCTGTGCATTTGCAAATCCTGTTGTGACACCAAACAACAGGATTGTCATGTATTTCTTTACGTCTTGCATGTGGTTGTATATTTTGATGTGAGAAAATATTCCGGTGAGGTTGTTATCATCATTCTTATGATATGCAAATGTACGATAAACACGTATATTATAGTGGAATTGATGCATCATAAAATATAATATTTGCTGTATTACTCTATCTGTAAGTGCTTTTTTATAAAAAATACGCGAGTTCGGTTTTAGATGGGCAAGAGCCGATACTTTATCTACACTCATTTTAATGTCTGTAAGTTTCAGCATCCTCTCTGGTTCACATTCAATGCAACGAAGCGGATACAGACGTGAGCCTCCATACCGTCATTCGCTATCTGATTGTCATAAATTACGCCCTTTTTTTGATAATTTGAAATGTTAAAATTCAAGGCTCTGAGAATCGCGTAAAATCGGCCGAACCTTACTGAAGTTCCATTTGCGCGATTCTAAGGCTGTTTTTGAGCCTTGAATCATAAATGTGAAAAATAATACAATTAGTGTTCTGAAAAGATACATTTATTCACATTTGTGCGTGCATCGTCTGAAAAAAGAGTACGCTGAAAATAAATTTCTTTCACCTTGAAATTTGTTTTAAAGTGCCTTGTAAAAATAATTTCAAGGTGAACAAAATTTATTTTCAAGGTGAACGAGTTTGAAAATGTCCGTTTTTCGGGGTAAAATATGGTGTTGACTACAATTGATTTCTTAAAAAATCAAAATCAGATTTTTCAA
>CAZKOB010000181.1:0-3978 GCA_964554265.1 uncultured Bacteroides sp.
CTGTCGTATATCCCGAAACTACACAAAAGAGCAACATTTTGGAATTTCTTTCCTGCAAATCAGTCTTTTGTGGATTATTTTTGCTATCTTTGTGCTCAAATTCTTAAAACATGGTGATAGACCTCGCACATTTAATCGGAGAGACAACCGACTACGATAAGAAACAGCAGCTTGAGACCAACAGGCCGAAAAGTTGGTGCAAGAGTGTCTCTGCCTTTGCCAATGGGCGGGGAGGCTTCCTGATTTTCGGCGTGGCCGATGACGGCTCCGTGACCGGATTGGAGAATCCGCAGAAGGTGTCGGAGAAATTCAGCGAGATTGTCAAGACGAAGCTGGATCCTGTACCGGATTTCTCGCTCTCTTTCGAGACGGTGGACGGAAAGACACTGATGATTGTCCGTGTCGAGCCGGGTAATATCACGCCTTACTATTATGTGGGCGACGGACAGCAGATAGCTTTTTGTCGCATAGGAAACGAAAGTGTTCCTGCGACGGCCAACATGCTTAGGGAGCTAGTGCTTCGGGGAACACACTTGTCTTATGACAGTCTGTTGACAGACTACAAGTTCGAGAATTATGCCTTCACCAAGCTACGTTCGGTTTTCCATGCCAGAACAGGCAAGGAGTTTACCGATGCCGATTACGAATCGTGGGGCATCGTGAACGCGGATGGACGGCTCACCAACGCCGGGGCTTTGCTGGCGGGTGACAGTCCCATCCGACATTCACGGCTGTTCTGCACCCGTTGGAACGGTCTCGACCAGGCCCACGGCATAATGGATGCCCTTGATGACATGGAAGTCTCCGGCAGTCTCGTCATACTGCTTCAAGAGGGTCTTGATTTTTGCCGTCGCAATTCCAGGAAGATGTGGTACAAAACACCTGACGGTCGTGTGGAATTGCCCGGATATCCTGAAGACAGCATCCTTGAAGGATTAGTCAATGCCCTCATACATAGGTCGTACCTTGAAATTGGCGGCGAAGTCCATATCGACATATTTGATGACCGTATAGAGATCTCCTCTCCCGGAGGAATGTATGAGAACAAGCCTGTACAGGATTGCGACATCATGCGAATCAGGTCGCGTCGCCGCAATCCGATTCTTGCCGACATCTTCGGCCGTCTCAAATACATGGAACGCCGGGGCAGCGGATTCAAGAAAATCTGCCAGGACTACAGCCTTCAGTCCAACTATCGTGAAGATCTGCACCCGAAATTCTATTCGGACAGTTACGATTTTGTACTGACGCTCTACAACCTGAACTACGGTGTCGGGAATGGGGAAACACATATAGTTCCCCAAAGTTCCCCAAAGTTCCCCAAAGTTCCCCAAAGTTCCCCAATCTTAACAGAACAATTGTCGATTTTCCTGAAAGTGCTTCAGAAATTTCCGGGAGCTACAATAGAACTCTTGGCAAAAGAATCCGATGTTTCCGACAGGATGGTAAAAAAATACTTGAAATTGCTTAGAGAGCAAGGCCTTATCCGTCGCGTCGGAAGCAACAGGAAAGGCTATTGGGAAGTCATAGAGACATAGCCGGCAAGGGTATATTATGGGATAATTATGACACCTGTGGTCGTGCTTCTTTCTACATGGAGTTTAATGATATCAATACGATATTGCTTATAGCCGGATTATCAGCGTTGGCGTTTATATTTTTGTCGCGTCTCATTTTCTGGAGAAAAGAAGCAGGTAAGGCGTTTTACGCTGCGGCGAAATATGCGCCATCCAATGACATCCGTGTGCGATATGCCCGCAGGGGAGTGTTGGCTGGCAACAAAGAGTCCCGTTTGCTGTATGTCTTTTCTTCTCCGGCTTCATTCTCAGACCGGCGTCCTCTTACAGTTTTCAAAATCAAGAAGATTCCTTGTGTCTTTTCCGGTTTCTATTTTCCTGCAAGGTGCAGAAAATATTTGAGCGAGGCACAAGGGGATTTCACGCGGAGTGTTCTGGCGTTCAAGGATGGCATGAATGACAGTATAGATTTCTTCAGCAATGGCATTGATTGCCTGAAGCCCCATGAAGGTACAGTCATCATGTTCATGCCTTGCAGTGCGTGGTGGAAATATTGGGTAAGGTTCCGGCACGTCGCCGATTACATCGACCGCTTATGTCCGCAACTTGAAAACGGATTTTATTACTACACCTATCTTGGCGAAAGAGACAGCCTGCATCTTCAGAAAAACCGTGCAGATGTCGTCATTGAAAGGAATTTTGAAATCCGTTGCGATTTGACAGGCAAGGAGGTCATCGTGGTGGATGATGTCATTACTACCGGCAAAAGTCTCAAACAGTTGAAAATGCAGATTGAATCGGCGGGAGGCCATGTGTCGGGAGCGGTCTTCTTCGCCGGGACTTTTACGATGCCCGGAAAAACGGCAACGTATCTCACGGCTTTTTCCGAAGAAATCGCCGGAACAGGAGTATCAGGCCACAATGCTGACGCCACGTCAGCATCATCATGGCAATACATGGCAACATCCACACAAGTCAAGCCTGTATCGGACGAAGATGTGGAATGTGCCAATCATACGGGACACGCACATCGCATGGCCAATAAACATAGGAAGCATAATGCTCAGGCTTTCGATTTAGTTCCCGACCGTACAATCTTATATGAAGATTCCAGCATGGCATTCTGCTATAGGCATTACACCCCAGGACGACCTCCATACTATACGGCTGTCCATATCCCGAATGACAAGAAAGAGGCGGACTACACGATGCGACATCTTGCAGAAATCATCGAAGCGGACAAACATCGGGAACCGACCGAATATGAGCTTTCTCTTGACAATCATCCTTACTGCAATTAAAAACTACTATATCATAAAATGAATTATAATAGGAAAGACATCAAACATTTATATATCATCGGGAATGGCTTTGACATACACCATGGTATCAACAGTAGCTATTCAAATTTTCGTAACTGGCTTGAAAAGAACGAATCGAATATATACTCACAGTTATGTAATTTATACGAAATTTCAATAGATGAGAATGAATCCCAAAAATGGTGGAGTGATTTTGAGAATATGCTTTCAGAAGTAGATCTTAATGATTACGTCGGTAATGTTGTCATTGAGAATTATCCGGACTTATCAAAAGAAGATTTTCGAGACAGGGACTATCATGCTGCTGAATATGCTGCAGACGGCGAACTGGGGGCTTTGATCTATCATATAAAACGTACTTTTAATGCTTGGATTGCTTCTCTTGACAAAGCGGATTGCACAAAACGAATCCACCTTATACGAAAAGATTCCTTATTCATCACGTTTAATTATACCCGAACTTTGGAAGAACTGTATCAGATACCAAATAGTCAGGTTGTGCATATACACGGTATGGTAGGAGACAAAGAGATTGTTTTGGGACACGGCAAAAATTATGCAGAGTTGAAAGAAGATTTGGAAATTACCCAACCTCAACCTACAACAGACTTGAACGAACAGGAACTGGAAGATTGGTATTCATCCCATAGTGATTTTGTAACGCAGCAGACGCAAGAGGTCGCCATATCGCAAATAGCTTCTTTGCAAAAAGATGTACAACAGATTATTTCTGATAATCGCACAATATGGGATAGACTTGGAGAAGCTGAGACAATCCATGTATTCGGTTTTTCTTTTTCAAGTATTGACACTCCTTATTTGAGCACAATTATCAGACACATTAATACGGATAAGGTTAAATGGGAAATCAGTGCCTTTTCTAACCGGGATAGAGAAAAGGCAGAGACTTTTATGAATGACGCCGGCATTAAAGAGGATTTATGGAAACCATTGGTCGCATTATGCGACGTGCAAAAATACAAGCAGTTATCGCTATTTGACAACCTGTAACACAGTTCCCTGTCCTATGTTTCCGCATCTGTCAGAAAGATAAAACAGGGAACTTGTGTATTGAAAATACAAGGTCAGGGACAAAAACGCTTGCCACGTAGAAAATCGTTAAGGTCTTTGTAACCTTT
>CAZKOB010000182.1:0-3918 GCA_964554265.1 uncultured Bacteroides sp.
CAGAGGGAATATGAGGAATTTGGCAGGAAGGTGAAGCAGGCTTTCGATGACTCAAGGCAAAGGTATGGTGCCGTCAAAATATGCCATACACTCAATGACAGCGGGGCTCCCTGCAGCATAAAACGAGTCCAGCGGCATATGGCAGAACAGGGCCTGCACTCCATTGTGGTGAAGAAGTATAACCATCATGCAAACCACGGCACCGTCTCGGATGATAAAGTGAATATCCTAAAACTTAATTTTGAGGCGGAAACCATTAATCAGAAATGGTGCACTGACATCGCTTACATCCATGTGCTGAAAGAAGGGTGGACATATCTGGCTTCCGTGATGGATCTGTGCAGCCGTAAAATTATTGGATATGCCTATGGCAAGTCCATGACGGCCGGTCTGGCAGTGGAGGCGGTAAAGAATGCCTGCCTGAATGTCAGGGACACCAGAGGGATCATTCTTCATAGTGATCTTGGAAGCCAGTACACAAGCGAGGCATTTGAGTCCTGTTTAAACAACATGAGGATGCTGCATTCCTTCAGCCGTAAGGGGGACCCTTATGACAATGCGTGAATTATGAAATCACACGCATTGACACATTCGAAGGGTACAAAAGCGACCTTGTTCTATACTGCAAGACGGAATGACAAAAGTTAATAAACAACGGATTTTTCAATAAATCCATTGTCAGAATCAAATATACACCCACACTCAGGGCAACGAATGTCATTTGATTCAATATCAGATACTGCAGACTGGAACGTTGACCCGCAGCAATTACAATAGTATATAGTTTTTGGCGTTCGCACATCGTTTTCGTCTGCAAATCTATTTTGAAAATCCAATTTATCGGGAGAAATCATCAGCAAATCACTAAGCCTAATATCAAAAGCAAAGCAGAGTTGTTCAACTTTGTCAATCGTCGGAACAGACTCATCTCGTTCAATCCGCCCTAAATATTTTTCGTTTATGCCAGAAAGTTCGGCAACATCGCTTTGAGTAAGGTTGTGAAGTGCTCTATAGTATTTAATAATTCGTCCTATTTCCATAACTCGCTCTCCAAAATACTGCATATATGCGGTTTACTTTCTGTGGGTTTGATTATATCATAAAGATAATTGCTTGTAAAGGCGAATTTGGAGATGATACTATGATTGTTGATATAAACACAGAACTGCGTGATTTTACATATATCACCAGCGTTTATAAGTGTATTGCTAACTATAATTTGAAAGGCCATCAAATCGGGCGGAAAACTGGCGATATGCTTGAAATTTTGACGATGGGAGCCGTTTATCAGAATCCCGACCTTGTTGAAAGACTTTCAACTGAGGAAAAACTTGAAGGGTATACAACGGCTGGTCATAAAGTGGAATTTGGATTCTTCAACACATACAACCGGGAACGGCATCTTTTCGGTGCTATTGAATGTAAGTGTGTTGGTGTCGAGGAAACAACTTCCGGGAAAAACAATCGACATCTAAGAAAGCTAAAAGTTAATGAATCATTTTCGATAGATTTCTCCGGTCGATGGCAACCTGCCGCTATCACTTTTACATTTAAGGTAAAGAAACTGTTAAACGACAACTCTGTTGAAGTAGAGATATATGCAAACTCAGCCCCGGCTGTCCGCCGTTCTTTTGTATTTAACGTTGGAGAAAATATTAAGGTTGTAATCGACGAAAATAATAACTGTCTTGTCACGACAGCAGGCGGCAATATGCTGGATGAGGTTCCTTCAATAATACGAACTTGTAAAACCATAAGATTTCAAGACATCTCAAGTGGAACCGCGACATTTACATTATTCGACTGCCTGACTGGCCCACAAACCATAGAAAAAGCAAAGCAGGCATCGCTGGTAGCAATGGATTTGCGAAAGAAAGTCGATGGATATTGGGGGAAAGAAGAAGTTCCCGCCGGACAAAAACACATGACATTTGTTCATGTGTTATGTGAGTTTTCACATTGGGAAGAAAAATCTCGTAATGTGATAAAAACCTGTATAGACCACAATGTGATAGTTCCTGACGCTATAATAATTAAAGCATTTGAACTGTTTGAAGAGAGGTTCGGCGTGCAAATGCTTGACAGAATTTCAAAACGAGAATATGAAAGCAATCCACAAGTCAGGCAAGCTATCACCGACATATTGACATATTATGAAAATCACGTTTTCTTTGATATAGAAATAAGAAAATATGTTCGATTTAATTATTCAAACAATTCGCTTGTCGTTATTCCGGTAGTGTAAGAAAAGCAGGGTTAATTCCCTGCTTTCTTTTTACGGCTTCTTAAAAAACAGAACACCATCTTTTTTTTTGTTCGCATCCTCATTATAGTCGGCTCTATGAGGATATGCGTACTGTCCTATTCCATAGGCGGTACTTCTGTATGCTATTTTATCTGTAATAAATCCTATTTCCTCAAGCATAGAAATAAAAGTCTTATGAACTTCAAACAAATTATCCTGCAAAGTACAATCTCCAATTATAATGCAGCAATATCCCCCCGGTCTAAGTGTTTCAAAAACCGTTTCGTACACCTTGCGGTTATGGGCAAAATATTTCTCAATATTTTCTGGTGAACTTGCAGGATATGATTTTATCTCCATATCCTTTATATCTTTATAGGTTCGTCCGTAGAAAATATCATCAAAACCATCAGCCCACATAAATTTTAACTTATAAACAGGAATATAATCAAAACAATTTAAGTATGGGGGATGAGAAACAACCAAACCTAAATGTTTATCGGTTTTCATTTTTAATTCGTTGATATAGTTTGTGACATCCTTTGATGAAGCATTGTCGCATAGTTTTGCGTCAGATATAACGCTTTCCTTCGTTGCGGCATTCCACTCTACCATTATGTCAATCATTTCAGACACTTTCTTTGAGTAGGCATCCATCACATTTCTTTCACGTTTTTTCTTATTGACGTGAGGACGAACTTCACCATCATGTGCCGTGGACACACGTCTTACAATAGCAAAAAAAGCAAGTTCAAAGAAATCGCGTTCTTTACAAACGGGGTGCTTTAAGATTAAACATTTAATTATTGCAAGCCCTATAATTGCCTTTTCAGTGAACCATTTTTCTGCATCACTGTTTGCTTCCTTAAAGCGTTCTACTTCAATAAGTATTTTCTTTGAAACATCTTCACTAATATCAGCAAATAACAGTTGATTTTTATCCGGCGTCAATAGTGAGTAATTGTATGCAGAAATTTCATTAAACAATTCCGCCCAATAGTTCCTTAATGCGGAAATGTTATAGTTAGTTGTTTTTACCTTACAAGCCAATACAGCAAAAGGGTTAATATCAATTCCAAATGAATCATACCCTTTCAGCTTTGCTTCTACCAAAGTAGTTCCTGACCCTGCATAATTATCAAGAACAAAATCCTTTGAAGGTTGAATCTGCCCTCTATTGTCTAAATCCTCGACTATGAGTTTTCCGATTTTTGACGGAAATTTGCCATAGTATCTAAAATAACTATGTGTTAAATAGGCAAGTTCACTTATAGTTTCGTTTACGTCCCAAAATTCCTGAGGGTATCTATCAATATCAATCTTGCTCATTTTGTAGTAAGGATTATCATCCAGTACAAAATCGAGTTTCCCTTTTGTCGCCATGGCTGTCCTCTTTTCTATCAGAATCCAAGAGTATAATACCACATATAAGCGGTGAAGTCCATATATTCCGTGAAATTATCTTCTACTATCTTTTAGTATCGGTTTGCAAATTTAAGCGACAAACAAGCGACAAGCTACAAAATACAGTGCCAAGAAACTGCGCAAAACCACAAGATATTGTGGTTTGTCGAAAGAAAAACGCCCATATACAGGATATGAGCGTTTCTTGATATAGTCCTTTTCAAACCGCACCTCCACGCCGATGTCCTTTAAATGCCGCACGGTTTCCA
>CAZKOB010000183.1:0-3609 GCA_964554265.1 uncultured Bacteroides sp.
GACAGAAATACGTGCTCTTGTAATAGAAGGACTTGTGTTCATGTTGCTTGCATGGAGATTTTTCAAAACAAGACTTGCTTGATATTAAAAACAGATTGTTTATGAAAGCTTTGCCATATTTACTCGTAAAGGAGTACAAACAGATGTTCCGCAACTGGTTGCTGCCGGTTGTATTCATCCTTTTGCCTGTCGCGATGATGAACATTGTGCCGCGTATAGCGACTCAGGAAGTCAAAAACCTCAACCTTGCAGTAATCGATTGCGACCACTCGACGCTTTCAGGCCACCTGACACAAAAACTGCAGGCTTCCGAGTTTTTCAATCTGTATGCCACTTGTCCGAATTACCGGACCGCATACGATTCACTTCAAGAGGGCTGCGTGGATTTTATCGTCACGATAGAAAATGAATTCGAGCACAACCTGTATCGTACCGGAGAGGCGGATGTCATGGTCTCGGTCAATGCCGTCAATGGCATGAAAGGAGGTCTCGGCAACTCATATCTGACTCAGATTATCATGCAATATGCCCAAGAACTGGTTTACGAAAGCGGAGGAACCACACGCCGGCCTGTCACGGTGAAACCACGGTATCTTTTCAATGCCGCACTCGATTACAAACCGTATATGATTCCGGCTCTTATGGCTATGACGCTGATACTTCTTATGGGATTTCTGCCTGCACTGAATGTAGTCGGCGAAAAAGAACGCGGCACGATAGAACAGATAAACGTCACTCCGGTATCGCGCATGGAGTTCATTCTGTCCAAAATGATTCCTTATTGGACCGTTGGCATCTTTATCGTTGGTTTTTCCATGTTGCTTGCATGGAAAATTCACGGTGTGGCACCTGCGGGAGCCATAGGAATGGTATTTCTGTTCAATATTGCATATATATTCACGATTTCTTCCCTTGGGCTGACCGTCTCGAACTATAGTGACAATATGCGTCAGGCTGCGATTGTCATGTTTTTCTTCATCGTGATTTTCATTCTGACCAGCGGGCTGTTGTCGCCAATCGCCTCGATGCCCCATTGGGCACAGGAAGTCACCCGTTTGAATCCGTTGCGCTACATCATAACGGCAATGATATATATATACCTGAAGGGAAGCACATTCATCCAGCTCTTGCCTCAATTCATACCCCTTTGCATTTACGGTGCGGTTGCAAGTGTATGGGCTGTGATTAGTTTTCAGAAAAACAATTAAATACATTTTGAATTATGGATAAAAATCTTATTGGAATTTGGTCCGGCATGATATGGCGGACATTGGATGAGAAAGGCAGACTTTCCGTAGAGGAACTGAAACAGGCGACGGGTCTTGAACGTGATTCTGTGTATGCCACTATCGGATGGTCGGCACGGGAAGGAAATATCTGTTTCCATGACAATAATGAGTTTTCACTACACATCTACCATGAACATTATTACTGATACTGCATCTGATAAAAAGCCGGCAACTCTAATCACCCGTGACTTCTGCTATGTGGCGGCAGCCAACTTTTTTCTTTTCTTCAGCTTCTATGCCCTGATGCCGTTACTGCCCTTTTATCTGTCGGAACAGTTCGCGGCAAGTGGGTCTGTGGTAGGATTGGTATTGTCGAGCTATATGGCAGCCTGCGCCGCCGTGAGACTTTAACATTGAGAGGCAGTTAGCGTAATGCTGTACATCATTTGTATTTGGCAAATTTGCCGTATCGGGTCGTTCATTTTCATCTTGTATTGGGTTGCTTTGATTTCGTTTCTTGTGACTTTGATTGAATGCCCTCGTTTTGGCGCATAGGATGCGTTTCTACGCATTTCCCAGCGTCGGGTGAGGGTTTTATTGTTTCGGAGATTTTAGCGCCTCTAATCGGCTTATTTCGCGTTTAGCCTCCGTGAGCATATCGTAAAGTTCGATGGACCGGTCGGTGGCGAAATACTCTGCCCATTCCATGAACGTATGGCACTCTCCTGTTTCCGTGTCTTCGTAGTCCTCGGTCTCCCACATATCTTCAAGCGATGCGTAGGTCTCGGCAGGATGTGAGCCTATTGCGTCCACCACCTCCGCAGGGTATTGTTCCATCAGCATGGCAATCCAGTCGCCACAATCAGTTCCGGGATTTTCATGCAGGATGTCCCAACCTGCTTGCTTCAATTCACCATAGAAGTCCGGCTCATCATCGTCATCTTCGTCTTCGTCTTGATCGAGCGTGTTCATGGCGTTCATCAACATTTGCAGCTTCCTTAATTCTCGTTCTTCGTCAGTCATTCTCATACTTTTTAGTTATTTCCCCTCTGTTTTATCCAAAATTTCTTGGACTGTAAATACTATGCATTCGCCAATTGTTTCGGGAGTGATGTAACTTCTTGATGATGGTATATTACATTCCGAAATTATTTCACCGTTCTCATTGTAATCAATTGTTTGTAGTATTCGATATTCGGATAAATCATTTGAAATTTCATAAAGATGTTTTGAGATTTTGGCATTTGTCGTAAATTTCTTTTGTGCTTCTTTGGTTGCATAATCCCATTTTATCCACACTTTGTATGGCGCGAATGATGTTTTTGGTCTTTTGATGTCCTCATAGACAAAGACCCACCATGAATAATCATTTGCATGATCAGCGCACACCCAACTAAAATCTTTTGCTGACAACCCCAATGGCAATAGGATAATAACAAGCAGTAACAGCTTCTTCATCTTTTCTTCTTGATTTTGATTGTGATAATGACAGACTTGGTAAATACGAAAAACAAAAATGCCCCACAACCTATGAGAAAGCACCAAACCCTATGCAGATCGGTGAATCCGTCAAGCAGACCTCCGACAAAACCGATAATTATAGCTGGGACAATCCACTTCATTCTCCTTTCAATTCTTTAATCCGCTCTTTCAACTCGCCAATCCTCTCGTTCTTTTCAGCAATCAATGTTTCAAGAGACTTTACACGCTCAGCCAATACGGCATCGCCAACCATAACAGAGATGTCACCACTATCTGAAGCAGGAGATAAAGGACCTTCGGTGCGAATCTCCTTTTTGACATCTACATCATCAAAGAATACAATTACCGAAACTTTGAGTGCTTTGGCAATCTTTTCAAGCGTGTCAATCTTCGTAGAATTAGTACGACACATGACATGGATTTGATTTTCTTTCAAACCAACCCTATCTGCAAGGTCTCTAATGGAAATCTTTTGTTTTTCTGCTATATCCTTTATTTTCTGCAAGTTAGCCATATATTCATGTTTATTAACTATCGTTTTAACTTATATTAACTATTACAATATGATATGTGTATTATTTTATAATTATCCTTACACTCAAAGTTACTAAAAAGTAATCAAAATACCACAAGAATGGAAATAAAAAAACTTAAAACAGCATCATTAGCCGATGCACTGGCAGAAATGCAAGTTGGAGAGATTTGCCTCGCTCCTGATGGATACTCGCCCAAAACAGTAGTTGGAAAAGGCGCGGCAGTTTGACCCTCTCGGGCACGCGGGACTGACCCTTTTGGGCAAAATAAAAATGCCCCCTGTCGGATACCGGCAGGGGAATTTTTTTGTAGTTTTATGACACCTTGTCCTGGCAGATGAGGGTCACATAAAAAACTACAGCAA
>CAZKOB010000184.1:0-3597 GCA_964554265.1 uncultured Bacteroides sp.
GTTAATATGTAAACGAATCTTAATTATGTTAATAAAGTTCCGTCCGCTACGGGTGGGACTTAGTGTCAAAAAGAAAGAAGAATTCTCCCTGAGAAAGACCGCATATCCACCGGCAAAAACAATTGACTTTACATTGCTTGTCCTGACTTTGTCATTGCGTACTCTGATGTAGCTCAACAGATTACTTGACTTTTTACAGGGCTTTCTTAAACCGAACTCGCGCACGATATTGTTACCCGTAGCACCTCTTACAAGACGGTTATCCTCATTGACATGGTGTAAACCACCATACCTGCAGACGCATCACATCGACAGGGAGCAAGGGCTTCGGTTTCATCAAAGCCTGACCTGAGCATCACAAACGCTGCCTTTCCCTCAGGCTTCACCGATACCGGATTTTGATTCTGATTTCAGTCATAATTTGAGTATTCATGAAACTATTCATTATGTAAAAGTCTTTTCCGGGCATCTGAAGACTCCTGAATCCGTCGGACTTGTAAAAACGCATACTCTATGCCGAGGTACCACTACACACCGGATATGAACTTACCGAATTGGGTAAATCGCTTGTTCCTATTCTATATCAACTGTCAGAATTGGGGCAAGCGGAACTTGAAAACCATAACACGCAAATTGAAGATTCGTCTTTAGTTCATGGACCGAACCATTGCAGCGGTTTACCGTTGACACTTTTCAACATCGAGTCAATCCAACCGAAACACAGAGCCTCTTCAACAGCATCGAGATACCAGAGTGCATCCTCCGATGGAGTCTTGCCACGCTTTGCCACCACCCAGCCCTCCCGCTCAGTGGCATGATTCTCAATCAGCCACTGCCGGAATTGCGCCCGGTCTTTTATGTCGAGAATATTGATGGGAGTCATGACTCAGATATGTTTTTTTCCTGTTTTCCAATATATGCGATAAATACATGGCAATAACTCCGAGACACAGACATACTGCGGCATAGGCGATAAAACCACAGTTCATGAATATCAAAGAAAAACCATATCCCGGCAAGAAATGCAACACAGATATGAGGGGTAAAATTCCATAATGCTTTTATGTTATGCCCTGCAACAATACCAAGTATTTATAGAATATATAGAATTTATGACAAGAAACAATATCATGCAAAAGCCCTACCTGCACATTCTGATGCAAATTTGGCTACTGCAAAAGGCTGTATGAACATAAGCAAAGTTATGCCTATCCATTTTATAAGTTGTCTGTTATAAGCTTTACCCTTTATTCTGTCTGTTTTTAATTATCCGGTCGAAATTTTCGCGTCCCCAGTCAATCAGGGCTTGAACATGAGGGAGCAAGGTATTCCCTAAATCTGTGATGGAATATTCGACACGAGGCGGCACATCCGGGTAAAGCTGACGCTCGATTATGCCGTCCGTTGTAAGTTGTTTCAACACCTGCGACAGCACTTTCTCAGATACGGACGGGATAGTGCGGTACAGTTCGTTGAATCGTATCGGCTCGTTCTCGGAAATTTTCATGAGAACGACCAACGCCCATTTGTTTCCGAGCCATTCAAGCATCGGAGCGGCCTTGCAATATTCGTAGTCCAATTTTTTTGCCATATCGTGTCTGCTGAAACTGATTGAAAATGAGTAAAACAAACTTTTCGGTAAGGGTCAAACCTTTCGGTAAGTTGTTGTTTATGCTCTGATTCTTACCTAATTTTGCACTACAAAGTTAATAAAAATCGTTGATATATGATATATCCTGAACTACATTTCACGGGGCAAGTGTGGCGACCGCCATACGAGGCAAACTCCCAGTTGCTCCAGATCACATCGGGCTGCACATGGCACAAGTGCAAATTTTGCAGCCTGTATCACGGCACTCCATTCCGCATGTCACCATTGTCGGAGGTGGAAGCCGACTTGAAAGTAATCCGGCAGTGGCAGCCGAGGGCACGCCGGGTTTATCTGACCGGTGCCAATCCGTTTGCGCTCAGTTATGACAAACTGATGGATATTGCCATACTTCTGCGCAAATATCTTCCGCACTTGGTGTCCTTCGGGATGTTTGCCCGAGTGACCGACATTGCACCGAAATCCGTCGAGGAACTGAAGAATCTCCGTCACATGAAACTCGACAGCATAAATATCGGTATCGAGACAGCCCATGATCCGACTCTCGAAAGGATGAACAAAGGCTATCAGGCTTCCGACATCCGTGAACAACTGTCAAAACTTGATGAAGCAGGAATACACTACAACGTGTTCTACCTTAATGGGCTTGGAGGAAAGGGCAAAGGTGTGGAAAGTGCAATCGCCACAGCAGATGTGCTGAACAAATTGCATCCTTGTATCATCAATATCGTGTCATTGACCGTCTTTCCTGAATCACAACTATATCAGGAAGTGATTGACGGTTCGTATGAGGAAGAACCTGAAATCGAAAGGTTGATTGAGATGCGCACTCTCATTGACCGCTTGAAAATCAAAGTCAACCTCATGGGACACCATATATCCAATACAGTACCGATCACCGGAGCGTTGCCGAATGACAAGGTAGTTATCCTCCGGGAATTTGACAAAGCGATAGCTGAGTTTCCTGAGGAAGAACTCAAAGCCTACCGCAGCAGGATATGGCATCTGTGAAGGCACCCGTTCCTGTCTCAGCCTGTTCGTTTCGGACAGGCTTTTTTTATAGGTAATGGAAATGCTTATGTTTGCTACATGTAAAATACGGCTATAATGAAAAGGAAGCCGAATTGACCGTGAACACTTCCTATGAAGGTAAGAGCCAATCCAATGACATGTTGCAAGAGCTCCGCTTAGTAGCGTAAGCAGGAAGAATACTCCCATCACAGCATGTTTGTTTCGGTGATTCCGAGTCTTAGGTTCAACTCTTTTCTTACCGGATTCATGAAGGCAGATGTGCCGGAATATTCCACTTATAAATTTGTCCCAATCACTATATGTGACCATGCCCAACCTTTTGCATCTGACCAAAAAAAATCGTAAATTTAAATATCCAACCACAGATGTTCAAATGGAAACGAATTCTCCTCCGGAAGTGCTTACACCCGAAGATGTAGTCTTTATGTCCATGCTCAATGAGTGCCAAAGAAAGGGTCAAATCCGAAATTACGCTTTACCGGGATTTTCCGGTAAAGCGTAAAAAAAATTGCTTATCATCACGACAAGCAATCTTTACTAACCTTAAAATAAATCTAATACCATGAAAAACACGGCGCAAATATACGTTTTTCCATTTTATGCACCAAACTTGCAGCCAACAAACATATATATTTAACATAAATTAAGCATACAATTTTCTTCATCATAGCTATTATTTCCAATTAAGTCATTGTTTTTTAGATTTTACAGAATACATCCTTACATTGAATTGAAATATATATAATAGCGAGTTCTATTTAAGAAAATCCTACAAAAGTTGGTAATCTTGCAAGTTTTTTATGCGCCGGAACATGAATTATATAGGTTAATCAGCCGGATTTTTCCAGTGAACATACGGTCATTCTTATGGGCATTCCTTCTTTCTTTTTGACACTAAATCCACCCGTAGCAGACGGGGCTTCATTAACATAATTAAGATTCGTTTACATATGAAT
>CAZKOB010000185.1:0-3436 GCA_964554265.1 uncultured Bacteroides sp.
AAATTACTACCCAACTATAACCCCTAAAAGGTGTACTTCAGTTAATGCTTACGTTTTAGGAGGGGGAATACCCAAAGATACAAAAAAGCCAACTAATTCGCAATACTTTAAGTATGAATTAGTTGGCTGATTCTATAGGATTTGCTGAATATCCTATGCTAAAAAATCCTTCGCCACGACTGGACTTAGTGTCAAAAAGAAAGGAAAAATGCCTCTAAGAAAGACAGCATGTTCAGACAGCATGTTCACCGGCAAAAAACAACAGATTTTCAAGGGTACTCTATACACCTTAATTATATCCATATTGGGGTCGGATTATTTGCCCCACAATCCTTCGCTTGTCATCTGCACACGCTGAAGTTCTCCGTTTTTCTTGTAGTACAGTCGGTCTATGCACAATGATCGGCGGTAGCTTGCTCCTGCAGTGTTGATGCCTCCATTGTGATATATGAAATACCAATTGTCCTTAAACTCGATTATGGCATGATGGTTGGTGTTGCTGTTGCCTGCAATTTCATTCAGAATACCCTTGTATTCCCATGGTCCGTTGATGTTCTTGCTCATGGCATAAGCCGTTTTTTCAGGAAATCCTACGGAGAATGTCAGATAATACCACCCTTTGTGTTTGTGTATCCACGGAGCTTCCGTGTAGAAGTCATAATCTTTGTGAGTCTGTTGTTGAGAATTGCGTACCATAAGTTCCGGTTGTTTTTCAGCCGGCAGTGAAGGCTGGTGAATGCCGGGTATACTTACGGGCATAATGTCTCCGTCCAGCTCGATCATGTTGTCTTTGAGCTTGGCATAATAGAGTTGTGTGTTTCCCCAGAACATATAAGCCTGTCCGTCGTCGTCGACCATTACTGTCGGGTCGATATCGTCCCAGCTTATTCCTGTCCACTTGGTGGTCATGTCGTTGGTTACGAGCGCTTTTTCTGTTGGGATAAAAGGTCCGGTAGGAGAGTCGGCAACAGCCACTCCGACCGCTTTGCCGTGTATGGTCTTGTGTTCTGCTGTTACATACCAATAGTATTTGTTCCCACGTTTTATGGTCTGACTGGCCCATGCCTGTCCGCTTGCCCAAGGGAAGTCGGTGGCGCGCAGATGGTAGCTGTGTTCTTTGAATGTTTTCATGTCGGTTGTTGACAAGATGCACCATTCATTCATCACATACCTGTCTTGGTTGTTGGGGCATTCATCATGTCCGGCATAAATATAGACGGTATTTCCGTCGACAAGGGCCGCGGGATCACCCAGATACTTGTACTTCACGAATGGGTTTGACGTTGCTGTAAATGTTGTGTCAACCCCTGCCTCCTTTTGTGCCATTGCCTGTATCATCGTGGCTGAAAGGAGTGTAGATAAAATCAGTCTTCTCATTTTTTTGTCTTATTATATAAGGTTAATTATATTTTGTCCGATAACAGTTTCTGCTTTTTTGCGAATGTTCTTTTGAGACGGAAGAAATGCAGATCTTAGTGTGCAGTGTAAAAATCGGTGATGCGGACGATTGCCCGTGAGCATACCGGACAGAAGTGCTCTACTTCGTTGATTTTCATACGGCATTCTTGTGCCGGACGGTATACACCTTTTGTCTGGTAACCTCCACCTTCGAATACACCAACCACCTGCGTCGCTTCATTGATAGCCTTCCATCCCTTTTTGTCATCAGGCTTTATAGTCCTGAAATCCGGAATGTCGGCCGGAGGGGTAGGTATAGGTGTGTTGGCAGGTACAAGGTCCGCCCATTTGCTCTTAAAATCGACCAATGTAGTGAGGTTAGGTTCCCAGGGTTCCGTATCGGCAGGATACATCGACGAATATTGGTCGTCATAGTAATATTCATCTCCGAGTCCTCCGTATGAATGTCCGAATTCGTGTACGAGTACCTGCTTGAAAGTAGAGTGGTCGCTTGTCGAAAGGGTTATCTGATTGTAGATACCTCCTCCGCCATAAGTAGACGAATTGACCAAGACAATGATATGTTCAAACGGAACTCCGCTCAGGATGTCGTATACTTTATGTATGTCGCTCGTCATCAGATAGCGGTCGGAATAGAATGTGTCGTAGTGACTATTTGTTGCGCTTCGTTTCCATTTCCCGTCGCGCGGTATACATGGTCCCCCATCGAGTGAAGGACTTGCAACAGCCGCTACGTTGAATCTGTTGCGCATGCTTTTGAACGGTTCGTGTCCGAATATGGCATCTGTTGCTCGTTGGGCATCTGTGTAGAATTTCTCCATCTCTGTCTCCGTATATCCCTCTGCAACGATAGCTATGTCTACACAATTGTCTATGCTGCCGTTCTTCATTATATATTTGAAAGGTATCCCGTTGTCGCCGATCGGACGTATGAGGATGTCTGCCGGGTCGATGGTATGGGTCAGTTCCGACGAAACCTTGTTATGCACATCCGTAAGTGTGACCGTGATGTCTATCGGACGTTTTGGGTATGGAACGATATATGATGTTTCAAATGCTTTTCTCACCTTTGTAGCCTCTTCTGTTGACTGCCATTCCTGAAAGAGGGTAGAGAAGGTGTTGATATATATGATATTGCCTTTTTCATGGTCGCGTACGGTTATCTGTCCGTTCCCCTGTAAGAATTTTTCTGCCAGACGGTCTCTTCTGCCTGCCCATTGCGACATGGAGAATGCCTGTTCAAAGTAGATTGCCTGTGTGGCTGAATCACCGGCGAAAATGTAATCAAGGCGTAACGTCCTGTTTTCAAAATAATCGTCAAACTTTTGTGCGTTTGCATAGCCAAAGGTAAGTGTCGCGATGATTGTAAGTAAGATTTTCTTCATCATTTTTTTTTTATTTGTTGAACTTTGGTTGATGATACAGATAGTCTGTTTTTTTGTGTTAATTAAGGATAACTTCAACAAAGGTAATAAAAACTTTCTATAGAAAGAAACTGTTTTTAATTTTATACGCGGGTTCGGTTTAAGAAAGTCATGTAAAAAGTGGGTAAAATTCTTATGATTGTAAGCCGGTGTATTCACAGACTCCTCCGGTCCGTGAATACACCGGCAAAAGCAGCGGACTTTCTTAGGAACATTCCTTCTTTCTTTTTGACACTAAGTCCACCATATCAAAAACGGAGTTTTATTAACATAATTAAGATTCATTTACACTTTATCGATTGCTTAATTTTTGATGCTTTATTGATAAACAGCTGATAATCAATAAAATGCTATTTCAATAAAATAGTGCAGTTTTAGGTACAAGAAGTATAAGTAGAAACAAAAATAGGATATACTGATAATCAGTGAGTTATAAAAATACTTGTCCAAGATTCCTGTTTTTCTCCACCGGAATCCGTCTTTGTTTTTTCGTGGCATTGAAAAATCAGATTTCGATTTTTTAAGAAATCAATTGGGACAATATCCAATTTCAGCCCGAAAAACGGACTTTTTCAAACTCGTTCACCTTGAAA
>CAZKOB010000186.1:0-3344 GCA_964554265.1 uncultured Bacteroides sp.
TCCGCAATTGCCCCTAACTTAGGGGAGGAGTTTAGTTACCTTGCTCGTTGGAAAGTCAATAGTGAGTCAACATGTTGTTTGTCAATATAATAGCATTTACATCTGCTGAGTAACCAGGCTCCTCCCCTAAGTTAGGGGAGGTGGCGCGTAGCGACGGAGGAGTCTGTGAATACACAAGCGAAAATCCACCCAAATTACAAAATGAGTCTGTGAAGAGACCCACTTTAAATCACCCAAATCACACGCAGAGCCTATGAAAACACCGGCAAAACAACTTGCAGGATACCAACTTCTTGCAGGACTTTCTCAAACCCCGGACCGCGTATACATTTTAATGGGTCGTCAATGACGAATTATCTTCTTTTTCCTTAATATATAGGTATATACAGCCTGTGAAATCAGGCGGACAAAGAAAAATAATTCTTTTTTGAAAAAAAATGTATGAAAGTTTTGGAGATACAAATAAAGTACTTACCTTTGCAACCGCAAAACGAAAAGGAATACATTTTGCAAGGCATTTGGCCGGAGGCCGGCCCATTCGTCTATCGGTTAGGACGAGAGATTTTCATTCTCTAAAGAGCAGTTCGACTCTGCTATGGGCTACAACGCGACTATAACCGGGTCTTTAATATTGGAATAAAAAAAGAATTAATATAAAATGGCAAATCACAAATCAGCGATTAAACGTATCCGTCAGTCTGAAAAAAGAAGATTGCACAATCGTTACTATGCTAAGACAATGCGTAGTACGCTTCGTAAGTTTCGTGCAATGACTGATAAAGAAGAAGCAACAGCGATGTTGCCAATGCTTCAGAAAATGTTGGACAAGTTGGCAAAGAAAAACATTATCCATTGGAAAAAGGCCGCAAATCTTAAGTCTGGCGCAATGAAGCGTATTGCAAAGCTTGCTTGATAGCGGAATTACAGAAGTCATAGCGTAGGTTATTATATATGCCGGGTTTCATCTTATTGAAATCCGGCCGTTTTTTTTGTGCAATGTCTGACGCTTGCACGTCGGGCAGCCTGCTCATTTTTTCAATACTAATATTTCATATTCTCGCACAAAATGATTAATTTTGTAGCGTAAAAAGATATAGTAGATAATGGACGAAATCATCAATGGCGGTGACAATTACTCCGCGAATAATATACAGGTGCTTGAGGGGCTGGAAGCGGTTCGCAAGCGTCCGGCCATGTATATCGGCGATATAGGTGAGAAAGGGCTTCATCATCTTGTGTATGAGGTGGTGGACAACTCTATAGATGAGGCTTTGGCTGGGTACTGTACCCATATTGAGGTGACTATCAATGAGGATAATTCGATAACGGTGCAGGATAACGGCAGAGGTATTCCTGTCGATATGCACGAGAAGGAACACCGTTCGGCGCTTGAAGTGGTCATGACGGTGCTTCATGCCGGTGGCAAGTTCGACAAAGGCTCTTATAAGGTGTCCGGAGGTCTGCATGGTGTCGGTGTGAGCTGCGTGAACGGATTGTCCACAAGAATGATTTCCCAGGTGTTCCGTGACGGGAAGATTTACCAGCAGGAGTATGCGTGCGGAAAACCGGTCTATGACGTGAAGGTGGTGGGTGAGACAAATCTTCGCGGTACCCGGCAGCAGTTCTGGCCTGATGGCAGTATATTCATTACCAAGACGTATAAATATGACATCCTCGCCAACCGTATGCGCGAATTGGCATATTTGAATGCCGGAATCACTATTACACTTACGGATTTGCGCGTGGATGTGAATGCGGAACAAGGCATAGAAGGTGTGCGTAAGGATGTGTTTTATTCAGAGGGTGGACTGAGGGACTTTGTACGTTATATCGATTCTACCCGTGTGCATTTGTTCAATGACGTCATTTATCTGAATACGGAGAAACAGGGAGTGCCTATTGAATCCGCTATAATGTACAACACGTCGTATAGCGAGAACCTGCATTCCTATGTCAATAATATAAATACGATAGAAGGAGGAACTCATCTGACCGGATTCCGCTCCGCCCTTACACGTGTGCTCAAGAAGTACGCTGAGGATAACAAGATTCTTGAAAAGCTTGAGAAGCAGAAGATTGAGATAAGTGGAGAAGACTTCCGCGAAGGACTTACTGCCGTGATTTCCGTCAAGGTGGCGGAACCGCAGTTCGAAGGCCAGACGAAGACTAAGTTGGGCAACAACGAAGTGGCAGGTGCTGTCAATCAGGCTGTAGGTGAAGCTCTTACGAATTATTTGGAGGAGCATCCGAAGGAAGCCAAGATGATCGTGGACAAGGTGGTGCTTGCAGCGACGGCGCGTGTGGCTGCGCGCAAGGCTCGTGAGAGCGTGCAGCGCAAGAGTCCGATGACGGGAGGAGGACTTCCGGGCAAGCTTGCCGATTGTTCGGATAAGGACCCCGCAAACTGTGAAATGTTCATTGTGGAGGGAGATTCTGCCGGTGGTTCTGCAAAACAAGGGCGCAACCGCCATTTTCAGGCCATTTTGCCTATCCGAGGTAAGATATTCAATGTGGAGAGGGTAATGTGGCACAAGGCTTTTGAACATGAAGAGGTGAATAATATTATTCAAGCCCTTGGTGTACGCTTCGGGCTTGATCCGACAGACAGCAAAGAGGCGAATTACGATAAGCTGCGTTATTACAAGACGATAATCATGACCGATGCCGATGTCGACGGTTCTCATATCGACACATTGTTGATGACGCTGTTCTATAGGTATATGCCGCAACTCATACGTGATGGACGTTTGTATATCGCTACACCGCCGCTTTATAAGTGTACAAAAGGCAAGATTAGCGAGTATTGCTATGACGAGGCGGCGAGAATGCGCTTTATTGATACCTATGGAGACGGAACGGATGGCAGCGTCAAGACACAGCGCTATAAAGGTCTTGGTGAGATGAATCCGGAACAACTTTGGGAAACTACCATGAACCCGGAGAGCCGTCTCCTCAAACAGGTGACGATAGAGGATGCCGCTGAAGCGGACTATACTTTCTCCATGCTGATGGGAGATGATGTGGCTCCTCGTCGTGATTTTATCGAGAGAAACGCTACTTATGCCAATATTGATGCATAATGATATACAGCATAAATGCATGCAGGGTTGTATTCCGGCATGCATTTATGTTTTTTTCTTGATATATGTTGGAATTTTATTAAGAACGAATTTCAGTTGGTCTCATCTCATTCAATTCTTACATATATTCTCGTGCCGACCAAAAAGAAGTGATTTCTGACCGAGTCGGCACATTTTCTTTTCCTTTTGTCGTATTGTGGATTTTATGATGTATATTTCCTCTAAGAAAGCCAAGACCGAGACTATCTTTCGTGAGGTGAAAAG
>CAZKOB010000187.1:0-3257 GCA_964554265.1 uncultured Bacteroides sp.
GCAAACTAACAGCATAGATTTAACATACCCACAGGGTTTTAGGACTGACCCGAAACATTCAGTCTCAAATGTTAAATAAAGTAAAATGTGATATAAGGAGATAAAACATTTTCGGACATATATCGGACAAATTTTGGGATATAAAAGAAATAAGTCACTGAAATTCAGTGACTTATCATTTGTTTGTGTGGTGCCACCAGAAATCGAACCTTTTGCTTCGGTTTATTCTAATTCCTTGAGTGACTGCACATTTGTTACTTTATCTTTTATGAAAGCCATTGAATTAGCCCTACACTAAATTCATCGCTTTTCTTTATCAATTCAACATTCATTATCTCTTTGACGGTGCAAAGGTAAGTAAAAGGTTCGATTTCCGCAAATATTGGCACAAGTTTTTTGGGAAACTTCATAATTTAATAATTCTTTATTGTTATAATTCCAGTATTTGAAATTACGGCGCAGAGATAAATTAAACGTTATTTCTATTATTATTCATTCACTTTTATCTATATAGATTCTTGACCGTTTTTTTTGGATTGTAATAAGGAATAGGTTATCTTTGTAACCAAATTCATTGATTATGTGCAAATTCTCAGAATCTACGAAGCAGAAACTCGGTAATACGGTTGTGTATATTGCGCATCATACGTCTAACCTCAGTAAGACAAAGTTGTTGAAACTGTTGTATCTGATGGAGGAACGTATGGCTTTGAAATTTCATGTCCCGTTCATTGGTATACCGTTTGAGGTATGGCAGGCAGGCCCTGTGGCAAAAGATGTGTTTATTGATCTTTCAGACGGTCCGTTTCTTTTGAAGTCTTTTGTAAAGACTGATTTTAGGGATGGTGGCACTTTCATAGAAGCAGCAGCCGATTTTGATGACAGCGAGTTCTCGGAGTGTGAGATAGAGATGATGGATGAAGTGCTGGCAAAATATGGCAATATGACTGCATCCGAATTGGTCTCGGAAACGCATAAGGAGGGTACATTGTGGTATCGGACGGCTGCACGTGCCGGATTACTGGAAGCTTTTAATAAGCATGAATGTAACAATTCCGACCAGCAGATAAACTTTGCGGAAGCAATGTCTGATTGTGCGGCGGAAGATTATCGGGAGAGTTTGAATATACGGCAAACGGCTAACCTGTTAAATGCAGAATCTCATGTTTGAAGAAGGTAATTTGTTGTTTTTCCGTCCTTTTTTGTTCAAGAATGGGGCGGAGCCGCAGGACAAGTTTTTCCTCGTATTGAAGAAATTGGATGGTGATATTCTGCTTGCAAGTTTGCCTACATCTAAAGACCATGTACCCTCGGACTTGGAAGTGAAGCATGGATGCTTGAACATACCGGAACGGATGTTCAATGTGTTTGTATTCTTGTCTGGAGAAAATGTGGCGGTCAAGGAAGATGGAACATCTTTTGCATTCAAGAAAAATACATTCATTTATGGTGCGAATCTGGATGTATATCCGGTAGAGCGGTTTGATTTGCAGGAGCGGATGGCTCAGACTACTATAGAGAAAATAGGTACATTGGATGAAGCTATTTTCACTGAGCTTGTTGCGTGCCTGTCGGAAAGCAAAATGGTGAAGAATAAGTACAGAAGAATACTGAAAAGTTAAAATCATAAATTCTGCACAATATTATCGAAGGACATCGCATATGATACCAATGACGGATAAATGGTGTCATCTGATGACTTTGTTTTTTCTGTTTCGGATATAAAGTGACTCTTTTGAATCTGAATGAATATCTGTGCGGGAAAAACAATCAGTTCCATATATGGAGAGAAGAATTGAAAAGACTGTCTGATGATATACCCTTGTTTTCTTCCTGCCGCATGTGGCAGGAAGAAGGGTGATTTTTAATGTGGCGATACTGTGCTAATAGTAGAATGTGGTCAGATGTGTTTTATTGTCTTTTACAATTTTTACTTCCTGCATCTGTCCGTATATCTCACGCATGGATACCGGACAGTCCATCTTTTCCCATTCTTCCGGGGAAATCCTCATGTCGGAATGCCTGAAACATAGCATGGCTATTTCTGGGGAATCCTTTTCTGCGAATATGATACCTTCATGGTCGTCAACAAACTGTCTGAGTCCATCCTCATCCTTGCAGGATATTTCTCCGGTGTACATAAGTAGATGTTGAAAATTAGTTTATATCAAAATTTTTGCGTGTGTTTGTGCGTTATAAGCATAAACACTTACGACTATCGCAAAAATCAAAGTTATACAACTGACAGACAAACAACGTCTGCAACTGGAGGATGGCTTTCGCAATGGCAAAAGCCACGCATATCGTATGCGCTGCCGAACAGTCCTATTGAAATCACGAGGTCTGACCTCAAAGGAGATCGGATTGCAAACGGACATGACCCATATCTCCGTCAACTCTTGGGTGAAACGCTTCGAGACCGAGGGTATCTCAGGATTGGAAACACGCCCGGGCCGTGGCCGCAAACCAATAATGGATTGCTCGGACGAGGAAGCAGTCCGCAAAGCCATAGAACAAGACAGACAGAGGGTGATGAAAGCCAAGGAAGCGTGGCAGAAAGCATCTGGGAAGGAGGCGAGCGAAAGCACGTTCAGGGCTTTTTTATCCGCATTGGCGCGAGATATAGACGTATAAGAAAACGTCCCAAGGGGAAACCCTCGCCGCAGCTCTATGCGTATAAGACCGAGAAGCTGCAAGAACTCGAAAAACAGGCAAATGATGGACTCATAGACCTTTATTACGGTGATGAGAGCCATATCTGCACTGAGGGATATGTGCCATACGGCTGGCAGTTCCCGGATGAGAACGTCTACATACCTTCCCAACGGGGGTATCGCCTCAACATTTTCGGTATGATTGACCGCGACAACCGCTATGAGGGTTTCAGCACCTCTGAAAGCGTGACAGCTGATAAGATTGCTGATTTCCTTGACCGTTTTTCTTTCCGAATTAAGAAAACAACGTTTGTGGTTTTGGATAATGCAAGCGTCCATCGGGGGAAGCTCATTTCCGAACTCAGGCCCATATGGGAGAAACGAGGTCTTTTCCTCTTTTTCCTGCCTCCGTACAGTCCGCATCTGAATATAGCCGAAACTTTGTGGCGTATACTCAAAGGCAAATGGCTCAGTCCTGCGGACTATGTGTCCACAGACTCCCTGCTTTACGCTACAAACAGAGCCTTGGCAGGACTCGGATCTGAACTGTATATAAATTTTGCCCATGCGGCTTAGTATAAATTAATTTCTACGACTTACTTA